>NZ_JAKRFL010000013.1:0-92199 GCF_022348105.1 Halomonas sp. MMH1-48 | reverse complement strand
TACGCCTGACGACCATAGCACGCGTGAACCACCTGATCCCATGCCGAACTCAGAAGTGAAACCGCTTAGCGCCGATGGTAGTGTGGGGTCTCCCCATGCGAGAGTAGGTCATCGTCAGGCACTTATTAAGAAACCCCGGCCATCTGGTCGGGGTTTTGCTTTTTAGGGGTCTCCCCCTGAAGAGTAGCGGAGCGCCGCCCGGGTCATCGTCAGGCACTTATATCGCAAAGAACCCAGCCAAACGGCTGGGTTTTTTGTTGCGCGCTCGAGAAGCCCCGTACACACCGTGTGCGGGGCTTTTTGCCGTTTGGGCCATAACCGGTCTGCGCTGCCGTGGAAGTGACAAAAGCCGCTGATGAGAAGCGGCTTGTCTAGCGAGCGTCAATTTCGCAATCAATCCCGGCGATGCTGGCAAACGCCGCCTGCCCAGGTTTCATAGATGGCGCGATCATCGGCCAGCATCATGAGGGCGAAGAGGCGCTCGCCCAGCGTGGTGCAGTGCTGAATGCGGCGCTCAAGAAGCGACGTGGCATGTGGGTCGATGACGACGAAATCGGCTTCGTAGGAGGGGGCAAGTTGTCCAATGTGATGATCCAGTGACAGCGCTTTGGCGTTACCGTGGGTCAAGCCGTAAAAACCTTGCCATGCCGTCAGTGGCTGGCCGCGAAGTTGGCCCACCTGGTAAGCGCTTTTCAACGTTCCGAAACCCGAAAGATCGGTACCGGCACCAATGTCGCTGGCGTAGGTAAAGGACATACCTGTTTCTTTTGCAGCGTCTCGATCGAAAAGTCCGCTACCCAGAAATAGATTAGAGCTTGGGCAGAACGCAATGTTGGCGCCTCGCTCGGCTAGACGTTGACGCATGCCGTTGTCGAGATGAATACCGTGAGCAAAGGTGCTGCGAGGGCCTACGAGGCCAGCGTCCTCGTACACCGCTAGGTAATCTCGACTGCCTGGGAAAAGTTCGGCCACCCAGTCGAGTTCGCCGCTATTTTCGGCAAGGTGTGTTTGCAGCCATAGCGATGGGTCGTTGCGTAGCAGGGCACCCGCCGCATCCATTTGAGTCTTCGTCGACGTGGGCGCAAAGCGAGGCGTTACGCTGTAGCCTAGCCGCTGTTGGCCGTGCCAATCCTCGATCAAACGCTCCGTATCGGCAATGCCCGTTGCACCGTCCATTAATGCGTCGGGTGCATTGCGATCCATCAAGACTTTTCCAACGAGCATGCGTAACTGGCGCTTCTGGCAAGCACTAAAGAAGGCATCGACCGATCCTGGATGGCTAGAACCGAACACTTGAGCCGTCGTCGTGCCGGCTCTTAGCATCTCGTCTAGAAAGGCATTGGACAGCGCTTGTGCATGGGCATGGTTGGCAAAGCGGCACTCCTCAGGAAAGGTATAGTCATTCAGCCAGTCCAAAAGCTGGCGGCCATACGACGCCATGATATCGAGCTGAACATAGTGTACGTGGGTGTCGATAAAACCGGGCAGGATCAATTTGCCGCGATAGTCGAGGATCTGGCTGTGCAGCGGAAGTTGATCGACGAGATCGGCGTAGTGGCCAATCGCCTGGATATGGCCCTCTCGAAGCCACAGGACACCATCGTTGTAATGCTCGAGGCTGCCAGGTGTCGGCAGGTCATCGTCCCCTGGGTCACGAGCAAAGCTCACCAGCTCTGCACGAATCAACGTATCGGTAGAAGTCATATTAGCTCGAGGATGTCGCCGTATCGTTAAATAGAGAGCGCAGAACAGCGGGCTCAAGCCCGCGTGTTTGTCGATCAATGGGTTTGTCAGTTAGTGATAAAAGCTCGGTGACGACGGTCATGGCAATCGCATAGGGCGTTTTGTTGCTAAGTTTGTTGCCGTGGATCGCGCCAATAGGGCAGCGTACGCGCTGAATCTCGTTGGGTTGAAAGCCATCACGCGATAAGCGTCGTTGAAAGCTTACCCATTTACTGTCTGAACCGATTAGCCCAATGGTGGTTATGTCCGGGCGTTTGAGTAGTGCTGCAATCAGGGCGTAATCTTCATCGTGGCTGTGAGTCATCACAAGAGCGTGGCATGCGGCAGGGAGGGCCATGATGCAAGAAGTCACGTTTTGCAATAGATGACAGCTCAATCGCGGCTGTTCGTCTGCGCAGTTGCGGAAACTGTCGCTGCGGCTATCGTACCAATCGATATGCCAAGGAAGAGGGGCGCTCAGTTTGACGATTTCATGGCCGACATGACCAGCGCCAAATAGCGCGAGGCGTGGGGAAGCGCCTGGGAATACCTCGAGTAGCACGTTGACGAAGCCACCGCAGCACTGACCGCTGCGACCGCCTAGGGAAAAGGCCTCGAGATGAAACCCAGCGTCTCCTTGTCGCAGTAAACCTCTGGCAGCGCTAATGGTTTGCCACTCGAAGGTGCCACCCCCCAGCGTGTCGAAAAGAGCATCATCGGTAATCACCATGCGAGCTCCCGGCTCGCGGGGGGTCGAACCTGCACACGTCACTTGGGTCGCGAGGACATGCGGCGTACCGCTTTGCTGTAAACGATGAAGCGCAGCATGCCAAGTGTCAGGGGGCGTGGTCATAACGCTTTTTTCCTAATCGCATGGGCTGCAAACATGACTCTTTCCGGCGTGGCGGGGGTGTCTAAATGAGGGGATGTACGATAGTCCGTCAGGCTCGACAGTGCGTCTCTTAGCGCCGACCACACGCAAATACCCAGCATGAAAGGGGGTTCGCCCACGGCTTTGGAGCGGTATAGGCTTGCCATGGAGTTAGGGTGCCCCTCCATGAGCTCGACATTGAAGACGCGGGGTAGGTCACCGTAAGTAGGGATTTTATAGGTCGCCGGTCCGTCGCTCATCAGCACACCTTTATCGCTCCATTTGAGCTCTTCGCTGGTCAACCAGCCCATTCCCTGAATGAAGCCTCCTTCGATTTGGCCGATATCGATGGCTGGGTTGAGTGAGTTGCCGACATCGTGGAGGATGTCCACTCGGTCGACGAGATATTCACCGCTTAGAGTGTCGACACTCACTTCGGCGACCGCTGCTCCAAAGGCATAGTAGTAGAAGGGACGACCTTGCCCCGTCGCTCGGTTGTAGTGAATCAAAGGGGTTGCATAGAAGCCTTTTTCCGACAGCGAGACGCGGTTCAAATATGCCGTTTGGATGAGCTCTCCCCACGGGATGCGCCGTTCGCTCTCTCCGCTGCCTGCGACCAGCATGCCATTTTCCAGTCGCATGCCCTCGCGATCTAGCCCCTCCTCGAAATGTCCAGCGGCAAAATCGAACAGCCGCTCACGAAGTTTACCGGCGGCATCTCTGGCCGCCATGCCGTTGAGATCGGCACCGCTAGAGGCGGCGGTGGGCGACGTGTTGGGGACTTTGTCAGTGCGCGTTGCGCTGATGCGGACGCTGTCTAGATCCAGTCCTAGTTCACGGGCAACCACCTGGCAAATTTTCGTGTGCAGCCCCTGGCCCATTTCCGTACCGCCATGGTTGATCATGATGCTGCCGTCGGTATAAACATGGAGCAGAGCACCCGCCTGATTGAGGTGCTGAGCGGTGAATGAAATCCCGAATTTAACCGGCGTCAGCGCTAGCCCTTTTTTGATGACGGGGCTTGTCGCGTTGAAGTCACGTACCTGTTGGCGTCGCGACCAGTAATCGCTACTGGCTTCCAGCGTATCGACGAGCGTATGCAGCAGTTGCTTTTGATCCACCTGCTGACCGTAATGCGTTGTGTCTCGACCCTCGCGATAGAAATTGCGCTTACGAATGGTGAGCGGGTCTTCGCCGACGTGACGGGCAATGTCATCCATCGCCGCTTCAATGATCATCATGCCCTGTGGACCACCAAAGCCACGGAAGGCGGTATTGGACGCCGTGTGGGTTTTGGCACGGTGGCCGGTAACGCGGGCATCACCCAGTGAGTAAGCGTTGTCCGCGTGGAACATGGCACGATCCACGATAGCGTCCGAGAGGTCAGGTGAGTAGCCGCAGTCGCCGATGACGGTGATATCGCCACCTTGAATCACGCCGCGAGCGTCGATCGCCAATCGGTATCGATTATGAAAAGGATGGCGCTTGCCCGTGATTCGCATATCGACACTTCGTGGTAGACGCAGCCGCGTAGCTCTGCCCGTACGGCGCGCAATGATCGCAGCGATGCATGCCCAGGGCGATGCTTGCGTCTCTTTGCCCCCAAACCCGCCGCCCATGCGGCGTACCTCCACCGTCACTGCATGGAAAGGGATACCTAGCACCTCGGCAACCAGCTTTTGCGTTTCGCTGGGGTGCTGGTTCGAGGTATGCACCATGACGCCTTCGTCCTCGGTGGGGATCACCACACAGGCCTGGCCCTCGAGATAAAAGTGCTCCTGTCCTCCGATGAACAGGTCGCCGTCGACCACCTGCTCGGCACCTTCTAGTGTTGCTTCCCAGTCCCCACATTCTTGTACGTGGGTAGGGCGAACGACCTCTTGCCGTTCGGAGGAGGCGACTGGATCGAGACTGGCTGGCTGCTCATCGAACTGCATCGAGGCCAATGTGACTGCTTGACGAGCGGCCTGATGAGACGTCGCCGCTACGGCAAAAAGACACTGTCCGGCATAGCTGATGTCGTGATCAACGAAAATCGGGTCGCCGGGAAACACGGGGCCAATGTCGGTATGGCCAGGAACATCGTGAAAGGTAATCACATCGACCACGCCAGGCGCCTGACGTACAGCGTCCAGCTCCAACGATACGAGCTTGCCGTGAGCGATGGGCGATAGTCCCAGCGCTATATGGAGCGCATCCTGGGGCGTCTTGAGATCGTCAATGTAGGTCGCTTTGCCGGTCACATGTTTTTCGGCACTCTCGTGAAAGCTGGAGGCACCGGCTTGCCGCTGCCCGTGACTGTCGACCGTATGGCGGGCCAGTGGACCAGAGCCCTGGATGTGATCGCGTAATTCGCGACGAGCACGGCGACTATCGCCATCGAGCTTAGTGAGCGTACGCATCGAGCATCACCTCCTGTGTCGGTGCCGAGAGCGAGAGATAAAGCCGCTCCATGAGGTTAGCAGCGGCTTGCTGTCGATAGTGTCGACCGCCGCGTACGTCGCTCATCGGCTGAAAGTCATCGGCGAGTGCTTGCTGAGCAGCTTGGAAGGACTCTTGCGATACGGGGGTGTTCGTCAAAGCGGCTTCTGCTTGCAAGGCGCGCTTGGGTACGGCAGCCATGCCGCCAAAGGCGACGCGCACATCGCTCAAAACACCGTCACTCAGGCGATAGTGAAAGGCGCCTAACACGGCCGAAATATCGTCCTCACGGCGTTTAGAGAGTTTCCACACTTTCAGGTCGCAACCTTCGGCCAAGCGAGGGAGGAATATTCGGCTAATGATTTCATCGTCAGCGAGCGCCGTTTTTTTATAGTCCAAGAAGAAATCGCTCAGAGGGAGTAGGCGGCGACCGCCCTGATGGACAAGCTCTATCGAGGCGTTCAGCGCTAACAGCACCGGTGGTGTATCGCCAATGGGCGAGGCATTGGCGATATTGCCGCCTAGCGTGCCTCGATTGCGCACCTGTTGAGAACCAAGTCGCTGTAGCAGATGAGCAAACGCCGGGAAGTGCGCTTCGAATAGCGGCTCTAACTGGGAATAGGTAACGCCTGCGCCTATCCACCAACCGGGCTGCTCTGCCAGTGTGGCTTCCTCGATGTGGTGAAGCGATTCGACGCGTGTGACATCGATTAATTGATTCAGCGTAGCAAGTCGCTGAGTGTTTTCGAGCCATAGATCGGTAGCGCCTGCGACCAAGCGCGCCGAGGGATAACGGCGGCGAAGAGCGGTCAGCTCTTTAAGCGTGGTGGGCTGCGCAAAGAAGCGGGAGACGGTCTCTTCCAGGCAGGTGGGCGTCAGTGCTGACGGACATGGCTGAGTGGCGTCGAACCACTGCGGCGTCTGCCACTCGTAGGACGACATGCTGAGGGCAGCATCCCGAATAGGGCGATAACCGGTGCAGCGACATAGGTTGCCCCCCAACGAGGCTTCCAGTCGCTCCGGACTTAAAGGCGCCGGTCGCTGGTGTTGTTGGGCGTGAAGTGTGAAGAGTGACATGACAATACCAGGCGTACAGAAGCCACATTGACTTCCATGGCACTCGACCATCGCGCGTTGCGCCGGGTGAAGCTGTCCATTGACCGATAAGCCTTCTACCGTCACTAGGTGCTGACCCTGTAATTGATGGGCAGGTGTAATACAGGAATTGAGACTGGCAAACTCAGAGGCTGTAGGGCCTTTCATCGCCACGGTGCAGGCGCCGCAGTCTCCCGAAGCGCAACCCTCTTTCGTACCCGTCATGCCCAAATGATCGCGCAACAACGTTAGAATGCTGGTGTCAGGGGGCACCTGACACTGGGTCGGGGTGCCATTGAGCAAAAACTCAATTGTCGCCATGCCAAACTCCGTTATGATTGTTCTGACCGATTGGTCAATATCGTTGAGCTTGGGACAAAACGGCGCACCTTGCAAGACTTTGTTAAACACGATGTGTCACGCACTTTTAAAGTGCATTTTACTGAAAGTGCACGGTAATGTGGCGTGCTGCCCAGTACCGCTGACCCGTTCGCTAGCGAGCGATCATAAGGAGCCTACTGAATGTCGGTCGATACCGCGAATCCAGAAAACGCCAGCAGAGAACGTATCGAACAGACCATCTTGAGCGCGGCTGAACAGGTGTTTTCGCAGCATGGTTATCGGGGGGCGAGTCTTCAAGCGATTGCCGATCTTGCCGGGCTGCCCAAAGCTAACGTTCTCTATTACATGGGGAGCAAGCAAGCACTCTATGTACGTCTATTGAACCGAATGATGACGCGATGGAACGCGGTGCTAGAAGATATCCATGAAGACAGCGATCCTGCCCAAGTACTCCGCGACTTCATACGCACCAAAATGGCGCTGGGGCAGCGCTATCCAGAGGGGTCAAAACTGTTCGCAGCGGAAATTCTGGCGGGGGCACCGTTTTTGAAGGAGTACCTCTCCGGTGAGCTCAAAGCGTGGGTCGCTTCCCGTGCCGCCATCATGCGCGCGTGGTCGCGGCAGGGCAAGATGGATGATGTGGACCCACGCTGGCTGATTTTTTTGATTTGGTCAGCCACCCAGCACTACACGGAATACAGTGCTCAGGTATCCGGTATTCTTGGCGAGGAATCCCTTGGCGAGGCGGATCTGTTGTCCATTTGCCAATTCTTGGAGCACGTCATTCTCAAGGGGTGCGGTATTGCACCCTCTGACGCGCTGACCCAATGACCCATGAGTACATCGCTTCCTATTGAGCAGCATCTGAATCAAATTCGTTCCGTGCTGGCGAGCCAAAACCGTCTGATACTCGTAGCGCAGCCAGGAGCCGGTAAAACCACGCGCGTACCGCTAACGCTGCTGTCGTGTGCGTGGGCGCAGGGGCAGAAACTGCTACTGCTGGAGCCGCGTCGGGTTGCCGCCAAACTCGCCGCCACCTTCATGGCGGCCCAGCTCAATGAGCAAGTGGGTGAGACCGTTGGGTATCGGATGCGGGGCGACAGCCAAACTGGCCGTAAAACCCGGCTGGAGGTGGTCACGCAGGGCGTGCTTATTCGTATGCTGCAGGATGACCCGTTATTAGAGGGCGTAGCGGGAATCATTTTTGACGAGTTTCACGAGCGAAGCCTTGAGGCAGATTTAGGCCTCGCTCTGGCGCTCGATGTGCAAGAGAGCGTGCGTGACGACCTGCGTCTATTGGTAATGTCGGCCACCTTGGATGTGACAGCGCTCAAGCGAGTGTTAGGGAGTGATATAGCGGTCATCGAAAGCGAGGGGCGAGCCTTCCCCGTCGAGACCCACTATCGACCGCCGTTGGGGGAAGCTTCGCTGAGCGACACCGCGCTGCGAGTGCTTCATGAGGCCCTGATACGTCCAGAGAGCCAAGACGTTCTGATAATCTTACCCGGCGTAGCCGACATCGCTCAACTCGTTGACGCCGTGGAAGAGAGCCCTCTGGATGTCGAGGTGCACCCGCTGCATGGAAGGTTGCCTTTGGAGTTACAGCAGGCGGCCATGCGGCCACGTGCAGAGCGTCGGCGGGTGATCGTCTCGACCGCGATTGCCGAGTCCAGTGTGACGATCGACGGTGTCAACGTCGTGATCGATGCAGGATTCGAGCGGGTGCCTCTGTTCAATCCTAGTACGGGGCTGACCAAACTAACCACCCGTCGTGTCAACAAGGCGAGTGCCGATCAGCGTCGTGGGCGTGCCGGTCGCCAGCAGCCGGGCGTCTGCTATCGGCTTTGGGCTGCGGAACAGCCCCTGGTGGGCTATGCGGAACCGGAGATACTTCAGGCCGATTTATCCAACCTCGTGCTAGAAACCGCCCTATGGGGTGTCCATGAACCCAGAGCTTTGTCGTGGGTCACATCGCCTCCTGAGGGGGCGCTGAGATCGGCTCAGGCGCTTCTGGATCAGCTTCGCTTACGAGCGCCAGGCGGGGGATTGACGCAGCTCGGTCGGCAGAGTGCGGCGCTAGCCTTGGAGCCGCGTTTAGCCGCCATGCTAGTGGGGGCGAAAGCTTTGCAGGCGATACCTCTGGCCTGTGCACTGGCAGCATTGATGGAGGGTCGAGAGCGGGTGCAAGGATCGCTGCGTGATGCGCTGACCCAGCGATTGCAAAAGCCTTCTGCTTTTTCGCAATGGCATCAGCAGACCCAGCGCCTAGCGAGGTCGATGGACGTCTCCATGCCTCGTGTCGTTGATCTAGGGGCGCTCAGCGCTCTGCTGTGTTTGGCATACCCAGACCGTGTCGCCCAGCGCATCGGCATTGGGCGCTTCAAACTGGCGAATGGCAAAACGGCAACGCTGCCTGAGCGTCATCCATTTGCCCAACACGACTGGCTAGTGGCGGTAGCGATCGAGAGTGCAACCAGTGAAGCCCGCATTTACGTCGCAGAACCCATCACGATAACCACTTTGGTCCAGCTCTATCCTGATACCGGACGTTGGGAAGAATGCGTGGGCTGGTCGGAGGAGCAGGGTAAGCTGGTCGGCGAGGCCGTACAGCGGCACGGCGAGCTGGTGTTAGCCGTTCGTCCGTTGCCCCAGCTGTCGGCAGAGGCGATGGAAAAAGCGCTCCTAGAGGCGCTCAAGCAACGCCCGCAGCTAGTGATAACGGAGGACGTTCGCCAATTGCAGGGGCGAATGGCGTTGCTCTCACGACTATGGCCGGAGCAGTGGCCCGATTGGTCGGAGGCGGTGCTAATGGGGACGTTGGAGACGTGGCTGGCGCCCTATGTCGCGGGGTTGACGCGCATGGCGCAGGTCGAAAGGTTGCCATTTCATAGCTGCCTCATGAATACACTGGCGTGGGAGCAACAGCAGCAATTGGAGCGCTTGGTGCCAAGCGTGATCACGGCGCCGAGCGGTCGCGCCATCAACGTGGATTACGCGCCGTGCCAAGTGGAGCAGGCGCCAGTATTGGCATTGAAGCTACAAGAGGCTTTTGGTTGGCAATCAACGCCTACCGTCGTCGATGGGCGTGTATCGATAATACTTCATTTGCTGTCGCCTGCGCGGCGCCCGCTTCAAGTGACTCAAGATTTAAAGAGCTTTTGGATCAATGGTTACCCTGAGGTACGCAAAGAGATGCGGGGTCGCTATCCCAAACACCCGTGGCCAGAAGATCCGCTAACGGCTCAAGCCACGGCGTCTACCAAACGACGGCACGAATGAGGGGCTAGGCAGATTCAGTCGTTATCGTCACTGTCTGCGTTAGGGAGTTCTCCCGGTTTACGATAGCGAACGCCGTCAGCACGAGGCTCTTCGTACCGGCGATTCTCATCTTCAGCGACGACGCCCAATACGGTTTCCTGAGAGCCGTCTGGCCATGTGTAAGTCGTGCATCCAGTGAGCAAGAGAGAGGAAAGCATGACGATGCAGACGCGCTGTGCGACGCCACGATGCTTGGGCATAGAAGACTCCATTGACAGTCCATTGCGGTAGCGACAAATGTTCGACAAGTGTGAATGGACCCAGGTTTTGCCGCAAGCTTATTCATAGCAAAGTGCTGCTGTTATGACTGATCATGCGTGGCTGCTTGAATTTCGAGCCGCAGCAAGATGCTCAAAATTGCCTATCATCAACGGTAGGCGGGTGCTCTAACACAGCGGCCGAACGCAATGTGACATGCCTGAGCAATGAGGGAGTAGCTATGTGGTCAGTCATCAAGTCGGTGCTGGCAGCGCTGATCGGCGTTCAGAATGACCGTCAACGGCAGCACGATTTTTCGAATGGCAAGCCTGCTGCGTTCATTTTCACGGCGATCGTCGTCACGTTGTTGTTCGTTCTGGTGCTAGCGAGCATAGCAATGTTTGCCGCGGGGTGAATCGTTGAGAAACATCACGCTTGCAGTGCGTGACGAATGCCATTTGTTTTCTATACTCACAAGACATCACTTCATCCTGACCTAATAAACGGGATGGCGAGAACAACAATAAAAAGGAGGCTGCTATGCACCTACCGTGGCGATGGCTTCTCACCATGACCAGTGTCGCAAGTATCTCCCAGGCCCAGGCCAGCAGCTGGAACATGCCGGTCGGTGTCACCGATATTAGCCGCGATATTTTTGGCCTTCACATGACCATTTTTTGGGTGTGTGTGGTGATTGGCGTGATCGTTTTCGGTGTGATGTTTTACTCCTTGTTTCGCTATCGCCATGCCAAGGGCGCCAAAGCGGCAAGTTTTCATGAACATACCTCCGTAGAAGTGCTATGGACGGCCATCCCGATTTTGATATTGGTGGGTATGGCAGTGCCAGCAACGGCGACACTGAAGAACATGTATGATGCTTCCGAAGCCGACCTGGATATCATGATTACGGGGCAGCAGTGGCGCTGGCGCTACGAATATTTAGGTGAAGATATTGCATTCACCTCCAACCTTAGTACCAGTCGCGAGCAAATCCGTGGAGAGGCCGAGCGAGACGAGCATTACCTGCTTGATGTAGACGAGCCTCTCGTGCTTCCTATCAATCGTAAAGTCCGCTTTTTGATGACATCCGATGATGTCATCCACTCCTGGTGGGTGCCGGCGCTGGCCGTCAAACAGGATACGATCCCAGGCTTTATCAACGAAAACTGGGTGCAGATCAACGAGCCTGGCATATACCGCGGCCAGTGTGCCGAGCTATGTGGGGTGAATCATGGCTTCATGCCCATCGTGGTTCATGCCATGGAGGAAGCGGAGTACGAGACGTGGCTCGAAGAGCGTAAAGCGGCAGCCGAGCAGGAAGCCATGGGTATCGATCGTGAATGGGCACTCGATGAGTTGATGGTACGTGGCGAAACCGTTTATCAATCGATATGTTCCTCTTGCCATCAAAGTGAAGGTCAAGGGGCGCCTCCTGCCTTCCCGGCGCTGGCGGGCAACGATCAGCTGATCGACGACCAGGACTGGCATTTAGACCGAGTCATTAACGGTGTGTCGGGGGCGGCCATGCCCGCTTTTCGAAGTACGCTCAATCCAGTAGAGATAGCCGCTGTAGTCACGTTCACGCGGAATGCTTGGGGAAATGATACGGGGGATGCTGTTCAGCCTGCGACAGTGGCCGAACGTATTGCGCAATAAGTGAAGCGTTAAACACCATCTTCCAATACAACGATAAAGTACGCGGAGAGACTCATGGCGCCGAAACTTCCTCCACACAACCCCCTGCAACACAGTTCAACGGCCGTCGCGGGTGGTCAGTCGCATGAAGGCCATGCGCATCATACTCCGCCGAAAGGCCTATTAAGGTGGTTGCTGACTACCAATCATAAAGAGATTGGGTCGCTTTATCTGATTTTCTCGCTGACGATGTTTTTCGTGGGTGGCATTTTTGCGCTGGTGGTGAGAGCCGAGCTGTTTCAACCGGGATTGCAGCTGGTAGAGCCTGAGTTTTTCAATCAAATGACCACCATGCACGGTTTGATCATGGTGTTTGCAGCCGTGATGCCCGCTTTTACCGGATTGGCCAACTGGATGATACCGCTACAAATTGGCGCGCCCGACATGGCGCTTCCACGGCTCAATAACTTCAGCTTTTGGCTCTTGCCCGTTGCCTTTGCGCTGCTGCTTTCCACGTTATTGATGCCAGGCGGTGGCCCTAATTTCGGTTGGACGTTTTATGCTCCCTTATCGACGACTTATGCGCCTGCGTCCACGACGTTTTTTATTCTATCGCTGCATATCGCGGGGATTAGTTCGATTTTAGGTGCGATCAACATCATCGCGACGATTCTCAATATGCGAGCCCCTGGCATGCGCATGATGGACATGCCGCTGTTCGTTTGGACATGGCTGATAACCGCTTTTCTGCTAATTGCGGTGATGCCGGTGTTGGCAGGGGTCATTACCATGATGTTGATGGACATCAATTTCGGTACCAGTTTCTTCGATGCCGCGGGCGGAGGAGACCCCGTACTATTTCAACATTTGTTCTGGTTCTTCGGACACCCCGAAGTCTACATCATGATATTACCAGCGTTTGGTATCGTGTCGGCCATCATTCCAACGTTTGCGCGTAAACCACTGTTTGGGTATGCCTCGATGGTGTACGCCACCGCAGCCATCGCCCTGCTATCTTTTTTAGTATGGGCGCATCATATGTTCATCGTAGGTCTACCGCTGACCGCTGAGCTGTTTTTCATGTACTCCACGATGCTCATTGCCGTGCCTACTGGGGTCAAGGTGTTTAACTGGGTGACCACGTTGTTTCGTGGCTCGATCAGTTTTGAACCACCTATGCTGTTTGCGCTGGCATTCGTCGTCCTGTTTACCATTGGCGGTTTTTCAGGACTGATGCTGGCCATTGCGCCAGCGGATTTTCAGTACCACGACACCTATTTTGTGGTTGCCCATTTTCATTACGTCCTCGTGCCTGGCGCTATTTTTGCCATCATGGCAGGCGTTTATTACTGGTTGCCAAAATGGACGGGCCACTATCCCAATGAGCGGTTGGCGCAATGCCATTTCTGGTGCTCCATCATTGGCGTCAACCTGACGTTTTTCCCCATGCACTTTGCCGGTTTGGCCGGTATGCCCAGACGTATTCCCGATTACGCCTTGCAGTTTGCAGATTTCAACTTGCTATCGAGCATCGGAGCGTTTTTCTTTGGGGCCTCTCAGCTACTGTTCGTCTTGGTTATCGTGCTGTGCGTTCGAGGAGGGCAAAAAGCACCCGCGAAAGCTTGGGAGGGCGCGGTGGATCTAGAATGGAGCGTGCCAAGTCCTGCTCCGCTGCATACATTTGAAACGCCACCTGTCTTTCACCGTGCTCAAACCCACGAATAAGCGGTGAGCGCTGCATTAGATCGAGGGGATTAACATGGGCATAGATCGAGCTCAAAGAGACGGTGTGAATAAGACGGTCATTCGCAGCGTTGCCGCCCTGCTTGGGATGTTCGCTTTTGCCTTTGCGTTAGTGCCCCTTTACGACGTGTTCTGCAAAGTGACGGGATTGAATGGCAAGGTCGATACGACTGCTCAGGCCATTGTTCATGAGGAGGTCGATCAGACGCGTTTCGTCATGGTTCAATTCATTACCCGCGGCAGTGCAGGCTTACCCTGGCAAATGAGTGTCGCAACGCGGCAAATGCGCGTTCATCCCGGGCAAACGGCAGAGGTAGATTTTACTTTCACCAACAACAGTGCCATAGAAAGCTGGGGGCGGGCGGTGCCTAGTGTGTCTCCCTCCAGTGCCACGACGCATTTACGCAAGGTCAGCTGTTTCTGTTTTCAAGAGCAGCAGTTGCAGGGAGAGGAGCGACTCACGATTCCTCTGGTATTTCAGTTAGCGAAAGACTTACCCGAAGAGATCAATACGATCACGTTGGTATACACCCTTTATCCGGTACAGCGGACGCCGCTGCAAACGGCCTATAATAATCACTTGGCGGGGGATAACACATGAGCAGCGGCAGCTACTACGTTCCTGCTACCAGTCGGTGGCCCATTTTAGGTTCATTGGCCCTGGGTGCCTTGATGTTAGGGATCGGCATCCAATTGGTATACGACACGGGAGCGCCTCTGCTTGTCATTGGGTTAGTAGGGGTCGTCAGCGTCATGGGGCTATGGTTTCGGGATGTGATCCATGAGTCGATGGGCGGTCTCTACGATGCGCAAATGGACCGGTCATTTCGATGGGGCATGGGCTGGTTCATCTTCTCAGAAGTCATGTTTTTCGCCGCCTTTTTTGGCGCTTTGTTCTATATCAGAACGTTCACGTTGCCCTGGCTAGGAGGAGAAGGCGCCAAGGGTGTTTCGGCCTTGCTCTGGCCTGATTTCGTACCCCAATGGCCACTTCTCAACCCACCTGATACCTCCGTGTCAGGGCCTACCAGTGTGCTTAGTCCCTGGCAGCTTCCTCTAGTCAATACGCTGATACTCGTTACGTCCAGTATCACGCTGACCGTTGCGCATGAGGCGCTCAAGCTGGGTGAGCGACAAACGTGTCGTAATTGGTTAGCAGGGACAGTATTGCTAGGTCTCTGCTTCATCGTCATTCAAGGGGTCGAGTATTACGAGGCCTACCATCACTATGGGATTACCCTGGAGGCGGGGATTTTTGGCGCTACTTTCTTCATTTTGACCGGGTTTCATGGCCTTCACGTAATCATTGGTACGCTCATCTTGGCCAGCATGCTAATTAGGATCATCAAAGGGCATTTTGCTAATGACCACCACTTTGGCTTCGAAGCATCCTGCTGGTATTGGCACTTCGTCGATGTGGTGTGGGTTGGCCTCTTCATCTTTGTCTATGTGTTTTAGTGCGTTACCCAAGCTCGCCAGATAAAAAGCCAATAAGTAGCAGCGCGATGAGTAGGCAGGTGAGAGCGATACGCCATTTTAACGATATGAGTAGACGCCTTGAGGTGCTGTCATCTCGTAGCAAAAAGCCTGCTCCTGCGGCAAGACTGGCGACGATTCCAATAAACACGACGGCAATGAGTAGTTTTAAAAACATGATCAAGCCCTCTCGTTATCCAGTGAGATTCTATGCCTGGTATTTGTTTTGGTCTGTCGTGGTGACGCTTGGCATTCTGTTGGGACTATGGCAGTGGGAGCGGGCCGATGACAAGCGCGATTTACTGGCCAGCAGGGCCGCGGCTCCGTCAATGATCGAGCCCGTCGATACACCATCAGACGGGGCGCAAGTATATCTTCGAGGCAGGTATCTGCCGCAACACACGCTCTATCTGGATAATCGTATGGCCTCTGGACGCTTAGGCGTGGCGGTGCTGACGCCGCTGAGAGACATGAATGGTCAACTGTGGTTGGTTCAACGCGGTTTTTTGGAGACGGGGTTTAGTAGAGACGCGCCTCATGTGTCGACTCCCGAAGGCGTCATCGACGTGTCGGGCGAGTGGCAGAAAGCGCAAGCACAAGGCCCCCTTTATGGGGCTAACCAGGAGGGCGTACGCCTTCAGCAGCTAAGTCTCGCGCCTTGGGAAGGGGCTTTGGGCGAATTCAGCCATCATGGCTGGCTGCATGCAGAGCAAGGGGACGGTGTGTTAACGCCATGGTGGGAGGCAAGCGTTATGCCAGCAAGCCGTCATGTTGGCTATGCTGTTCAGTGGTGGGCCTTGGCATTGACGGCTTTCGTCATCATGCTGTTTGGCGGACATCGCCTAGCGGCTGATCGTCGCGAGCATTATGAAAGAGGACGTTAATATGCAGTCTCACCGTCCAGTACGTTATCCCAGAATCAAGCTGCTATGTTTGTTCGTGATCTTTGCTGCGCCGATCGTCACTGCCTGGGGGATGTTAACGTGGCAAGTCGGTATTCCGCAGGCGCATACGGCTCATGGACAAGTCATCCTAGATGTTCCCCCATTGCGACAGTGGCCGCTGGCGGTGAGTGCCCCCTCTTCAGAACGGTGGACCCTGGTATTTGACTGCAGTAGCCAATGCGAAGAAAAGCAGGACGCACTTTGGCGCCTACACCGTGCCTTAGGGCGTGAGGCGCCGCGACTGCAGCGGTTGAGGATTGGTGGGGAGACCACTGCACTGCCAGGCGAGGTGGTGACAAAATGGCAACATTCTCCTTCTTGGGGGGGTGAAAACCGCATGTGGTTGTTCGATCCGATGGGCAGGCCAGCGCTCTCTTTTAGTGACGAAACGGCTACGGCCGACATCCTGGATGACATACGTCACCTGTTTAAAGTCAATCCAATATAGCCTTTGCTCGGCTAGTTTTAGCCGTAAGGAAGCTCGATGCATAGCTACTCACAGCGCCTTGACTGGCTTGTAAGGTTGACGTTAGCAGGTACGTTACTGACTACCTGTGTGATATTGGTAGGTGCGTGGACCCGTTTGGTCGACGCAGGATTAGGCTGCCCTGACTGGCCTGGTTGTTATGGCAAACTCATTGTTCCCGATAGTGATCATGCGGCGCTTCGACATCCTGATGCTCCTTTAGAGCCCTTCAAAGCCTGGGTAGAGATGGCTCACCGCTATGTAGCCAGTTTATTGGGCTTGATTGTGCTCACCATCGTGGCAATGGGGTGGTCACTGCGCAAACGTCCAGAATATCCATGGCGACTTAGCTTGGCGTTACTGATCGTTATTCTCGTTCAGGGCGCGTTTGGTGCGTTTACCGTTACTCTTAAGTTGTGGCCACAGGTTGTCACGCTGCATTTGCTCGGAGGATTGAGTGTTTTGATGCTGTTTTTCTGGCTGCATCTTCGGTTGCGCAGGGCGTGGCGCAACAAAGGTGGTGCAGCCAGGGCTGGCAATCTTCTCTGGTACGTAGCGGGAGCCGCGCTGGTGCTTCAGCTGGCGCTGGGAGGCTGGGTCACTAGTAACTATGCGGGTATTGCTTGCCAAGGGTTTCCGACCTGCAACACGCAGTGGTGGCCAGCCATGGACCTCAGTGAAGGGTTTCATCTAACGCAAACGGTGGGGCCTAGTTACTTGCACGGGCAGCTCCATGCCGATGCGCGCACGGCGATCCATATGGTTCATCGATTGGGCGCTCTTTTATTAGGAGGGCTATTGTTACTGCTTTGGTGGCGTTATCGGGGCCTACAGCCGGTGAGTAATGCCTTGGTGGGTGTGCTCATCGCTTATGGCCTCCAGGTAGGGCTGGGGATTGCGAATGTCTTGTTGTGGCTGCCTTTATGGCTGGCCTTACTACACACCGCTGGCGCCGTAGGACTTGCCTTGAGCCTTGGGTGGGCTTGGTGGTGTTGGCGATATCGTACCGGTGTTCAAGTGGTGGCGTCTTCTTTGTCCCAGGCGGACAAGCTGCATTCACGTTTTAGCTAACCGCGACACTGCCCTTACGACGGCGTGCAAACGACGAATTGGGTTGGTCTACTGATGCTAATTGGGTGTACAATTCTCGTTAAGCTATTTTATACGTTTCAGGGGCTTTATGAGTTCAACGGTTGCACTTTTACTGTTCGTTGTCGCTGTGCTAATCATCGCCGGGTTGGTCGTCTACGCCCATAAATTGCGAAGCGAAGTGAAGCGCCGTGAAGCGTTTAGACTGGAAGAAGAGCGGCGTGCTCAGCAAAACAGCCTAGAAAATCTGGACTACGTGGTGAGCGCTCTCGTCCAAGAGCAAGTCGACATCACCGAGGGTTCCTGGCGCTGTAAAGTGCTGCTTGAAATCGTCGATCCAAGTCTTTCTGAACGACCTGAGTTTCAGGCGTTCGCCGAGGTTTATAACCGTACGCGTCATCTTAAGACGCACTCTGCGCGCAAACAGTTGACCCCACGGGAAAGAATGCAAGAGGACAAGGAAAGGCTAGCTGTGGAAGATGAGATGCGCCCTGCGGTGCTCGCAGCCGCCGCAGAGGTAATTAAATGGCGCGCTAAAGGCCCTTCCGCTCTTCATTAAAAATTTTTAATGCCATCGATGTGAGCTTTGCTATGCTGGTAAGGTCGGTATTGGCAAGAAGTTGATATCTCGGCATTGTTGCCTTCTAACGCTGAAACGTTAATGATAGGCACCACGTTCAGTTTCACGGGCAGGGGAACCCCGTCCTGGATCAGAACAGCGAAAAATGGATGCTCTCGCCATAAGAAGCATTGGATAGATTTGGTCTCTAGACCATGTCAGCATTGGATCAAGAAGGAGTCTTGCATGAAAAAATCAACGACTGGCTTGCTAATCGGTTCTGCTTTAGTCGTCGGCCTGTCAGGTTGCGCTAGCTCAGCCTCTCAGTCTTCTGGCCAAGCAGGCGCCAACAGCGGCCAAAGCTGGTACCAGCACCCCGCGGTTTGTGGTTTGGCGGGCAGCATCATCGGCGGTAGCATTGGCTATGCCACCAGCAGCAGCTCAGATGAAGATGCGGGTGCCGCAACCGGTGCAGCGGCAGGTGCAGCTATCGGTGGTCTGCTGTGTGCAGATCGTACACCTGAGCCGGTAGCACCTCAGTGCCCGAGCTACGGCGAAGTGCCTGCGGGTGTTGCCGTTGATGCCGAAGGCTGCCCGCTGGATTCCGACGGTGACGGCGTGCCTGATTACCGCGACCAGTGCCCGGGCACCCCGGCTGGTGTAGCAGTCAATGCCAACGGCTGCCCGCTGGATTCTGATAACGACGGCGTTCCGGACTATCGCGACCAGTGCCCGGATACTCCGGCGGGTGTAGAAGTCAACGCGCTGGGTTGCCCGGATAGCGTGGTACTTCGCGAAGTTAACTTTGAGTTTGATTCCGCTCAGTTGACTGCAAATGCACAGAACGTCCTGAACGGCGTAGCTGAGCGTCTGGTCAACAACCCAGACGTTCGTGTGAGCATCGAAGGCCACACCGACTCTCGTGGTTCTGACCAGTACAACAAGGACCTGTCTCAGCGTCGTGCTGAGTCCGTTGCAACCTATCTGAACCAGCGCGGCGTGGAAGCTAACCGTATGCGTGCTGTAGGCTACGGTGAAGAGCGTCCCGTGGCAACCAACGATACCGAAGAGGGTCGTTTCCAGAACCGCCGTGTAGAACTGGACGAGTGGAACTAATCCACACGACAGTATCGTGAAAAGGCTGCCTCGACCTGAGCGTCGATGACACCCTTTGACACAGAACGGGAGGCGTATGCCTCCCGTTTTATTTTACGGCGTCACAAAGTCTGATAGGCTTGGCGGCCCTAAAAGCCCCATGAAGACCCTAACCCATTGATAGCGAAATGTGATCCCTGGTATGGATCACCACTGCGCTCAAGGAATACCTGAATGCCCATAGTGACACTGCCTGACGGCAGCCAAAGAACGTTCGAAGCGCCCCTCTCTATCATGCAACTGGCAGAGTCCATTGGCCCTGGTTTGGCCAAGGCCTGTGTGGCGGGCAAAATAGATGGTGTGCTGGTAGATGCTGCCGATATCATCGAGCAGGATGCCGATGTTTCTATCATTACTGCCCGGGATGAAGAAGGTCTAGAGATTATCCGCCACTCCTGTGCTCACTTGATTGGGCACGCGGTTAAGCAGCTTTATCCCGACGCCAAAATGGCCATTGGTCCGGTCATTGATGATGGCTTTTACTACGACGTCGATTTTGGTAAATCGATAACGCCTGATGATATGGACGCTATCGAGAAGCGGATGCAGGCGCTGATCGACCATGAATATGACGTCATTCGTGAGTACGTCGATCGCGATCAAGCGATGACTACGTTCGAAAAACGTAATGAGACTTACAAGCAGGAGATCATTCGCGACATCCCTGAAGGCGCGGCGATTCGGCTGTACCATCATGAAGAGTACACGGACATGTGTCGTGGACCGCACGTGCCCAACACGCGTCATTTGAAGGCCTTCAAATTGACCAAGTTGGCCGGTGCGTACTGGCGCGGTGACTCCTCCAACCCCATGCTGACGCGTATCTATGGGACTGCGTGGGGGGATAAAAAACAGTTAAAGGCGTACCTTAAACGCCTGGAAGAGGCCGAAAAACGCGATCACCGCAAGCTGGCGCGGCGGCTCGATCTTTTCCACATGCAGGAAGAGGCGCCTGGGATGGTGTTCTGGCATCCCAAGGGCTGGGCGCTTTGGCAGCAGGTCGAGCAGTACATGCGCGGCGTTTACAAAGAGGGTGGCTATCAAGAGATTCGCTGTCCGCAAGTGATGGATGTGTCGCTGTGGAAAAAGTCAGGCCACTGGGACAACTATGCCGATGGCATGTTCTTTACCGAGTCGGAAAAGCGCGAATACGCGCTCAAGCCGATGAACTGCCCGGGGCACGTGCAGGTATTCAACTCAGGACTGCGTAGCTACCGTGAGCTACCAGTTCGCTTTGGTGAGTTTGGTGGCTGCCATCGTAACGAGCCTTCAGGCGCCTTGCACGGCATCATGCGCGTACGTGCTTTTACTCAAGACGACGGCCATGTCTTCTGTACCGCAGAGCAGGTCGAGCCGGAAGTAACGAGCTTTCATCGCCAAGCACTAAAGGTGTATCAAGACTTCGGTTTTGAAGATATCGCAATCAAAATCGCGCTGCGTCCGGAAAAGCGTATTGGTAGTGACGAAGTGTGGGATCGCGCTGAAGACGCCCTTCGCGGTGCGCTAAAAGCCTGCGGCGTTGATTGGCAGGAACTTCCCGGCGAAGGCGCGTTCTATGGCCCGAAGATTGAGTATCACATGAAGGATTGCTTGGGTCGCGAATGGCAGGTCGGCACCATGCAGGTGGACTTCATGATGCCCGAGCGCCTTGGTGCACAATATGTAACCGAAGAGGGCGAGCGCAAGGCGCCGGTCATGCTTCACCGGGCGATCGTCGGCTCCATGGAGCGCTTCATCGGCATCCTGATTGAACATTATGCAGGTGCTATGCCATTATGGTTGGCACCAGAGCAAGTGGTCATCATGAATATTACCGATTCACAGCGCGAATATGCGCTGAAATTGGAGAAACGCTTGCAAAAAAGCGGTCTTCGCGTCAAAGCAGACTTGAGGAACGAGAAGATCGGCTTTAAAATCCGTGAGCATACGTTACAGAAAATTCCCTATCTCCTTGTGGTCGGAGATAAGGAAGTCGAAGCTGACTCAGTGGCCGTGCGAACTCGCAGCGGCGAAAACCTCGGAACTTTGACCGTCGATGACTTCATCGAACGTATCAATGCCGAGCGAGCAGCCCTGGCGACATCGTCAATTGCCTAAGGAGACAGAGCAATCAAGCGAAGCAACCAGCGCGGGCGTCCACAAGATAAACGCCCACCAATGAACGAGCGAATTACCGAAGAAGAAGTACGTTTAATCGATGCCGAAGGCGAGCAGTTGGGCGTTGTGCCCACCACTGAGGCTCTTGAACGTGCGGAAGCTGCCGGTTTAGATCTCGTGCAAATTTCGAATGCCGATCCGATCGTTTGCAAGATCATGGATTATGGCAAATTCGTTTTTGAGACCAAAAAGCAAAAAGCGGCTCAAAAGAAGAAGCAAAAGCAAATCCAGGTCAAGGAAGTCAAATTCCGTCCTGGCACCGACGAAGGCGATTATCAGGTGAAGCTCAAAAACCTGACCCGTTTCTTGGAAGGTGGTGACAAGGGTAAGGTCACATTGCGCTTCCGCGGTCGTGAAATGGCGCACCAAGACATCGGTCGTAAGCTGATGGAACGGATTGCGTCAGACCTGGAAGAGATCGGAGCGGTGGAGTCTTTCCCGAAAATGGAAGGCCGCCAAATGATCATGATCCTTGCCCCGAAAAAGAAGTGATCCAACGGCGAAGTCAACGGGCTAGCGCTTAGGCGCTAGTCGGCCCTGGGTTTTCTAAAAAATATCGAGCGGAGTTTTCTCATGCCGAAAATCAAAAGCAACAGCGGCGCTGCCAAGCGCTTCAAAAAGACTGCGAATGGCTTCAAACACAAACAGTCTTTCCGTAGCCACATCTTGACCAAGAAGTCGACCAAGCGTAAGCGTCAGCTGCGTGGCATGAAGCAGATTCATGCTTCCGACAAAGCGTTGATTCAGCGCATGCTGCCGAACCTGTAAGGTCGAGTTTTCTTATCTGAGTGCCTCTAGCCTCAGTCATAAAGTCAGGAGTGTGTTATGACCCGTGTTAAGCGTGGCGTAGTTGCCCGTCGTCGCCATAAAAAAGTTCTGAAGCAGGCCAAAGGTTACTATGGTGCACGTTCGCGTGTTTTCCGTGTAGCCAAACAGGCTGTTATCAAAGCCGGCCAGTATGCGTACCGTGACCGCCGCAACCGCAAGCGCCAATTCCGCGCGCTGTGGATTCAGCGTATCAACGCTGGTGCGCGCATCAACGGCATGTCTTACAGCCGCTTTGTTGGCGGTCTGAAGAAAGCCGGTATTGAAATCGACCGTAAAGTATTGGCCGACCTGGCAGTACACGAAAAAGCAGCTTTTGCTGCTATCGTGGAAAAAGCCAAGGCTGCCCAATAAGGCTATTTGCACTGGTTTAATGCCCGTGTGAAATGCCCAAGGTCATTTCAGTGTGACCCATGCAGGGGAAGAGCAGCCGCTCTTCCCCTGTTTTTTGTCACCTTCAACATGCCAGCCATCCTCGGGGATGGGACCGCTTAATTCGGAGTAAATTGGATGGATCACCTTCCTACTCTGGTGTCAGAGGCCCGCGATGCTATTCAAGCTGCGCAGAGCGTCTCAGCGCTAGATGAGTTGCGCGTACGTTACTTAGGTAAAAAAGGCGAAGTCACCGCCTTACTAAAAGGCTTGGGCAAGCTGTCACCAGAAGAGCGCCCTGCGGCTGGCGAGCAAATCAACCAAGCCAAGCAAGCGTTGTCGAGTGACATTGACGCTAAGCGTGAGCAGCTGGAGAGCGAGGCACTCAATGCTCGCCTAGCGGCTGAGCGCATCGACGTCACGTTGCCTGGGAGAGGGCAGGAGAGCGGTGGACTGCACCCAGTAACGCGTACGTTGGAGCGTATCGAGGGGTTATTCACTCGCATTGGTTTTGATGTGGCCGTGGGGCCAGAGATCGAAGACGACTACCACAATTTCGAAGCGCTCAATATTCCGGCTCACCACCCGGCTAGGGGGATGGCGGATACCTTCTATTTCGACGCGACGCGTTTGCTACGCACCCACACGTCTCCCGTACAGGTTCGTACGATGAAGAGCAGTGAGCCGCCTATTCGCATCGTGTGTCCAGGTCGCGTGTATCGTAGCGATTCGGATTTGACGCATACGCCCATGTTTCACCAAGTCGAAGGGCTGTTGGTAGATGAGGGCATCAGTTTCGCTGACTTGAAAGGAACGATCGAAGACTTCTTGCAAGCATTCTTCGAGCGCGACGACCTTTCGGTTCGTTTCCGGCCCTCATACTTTCCATTCACTGAGCCCTCTGCCGAGGTGGATATTCAGTGCGTGATGTGTAGTGGTAACGGTTGTCGCGTTTGCTCCCATAGTGGCTGGTTAGAGGTGATGGGGTGCGGCATGGTGCATCCGGAGGTGTTCAGACACTCTGGTATCGACGCCGAGCGCTATACGGGCTTTGCCTTTGGGATGGGTGCCGAGCGTTTGGCCATGCTGCGCTATGGCGTCAATGATTTGCGCTTGTTTTTCGAAAACGATCTGCGCTTCCTTCGTCAATTCACCTAAAGACTGCTGCCAGCGACGGGAATCAACATGAAATTTTCAGAACAGTGGTTGCGTGATTGGGTAACTCCGCAGCTGGATACACAGGCCATCGCCGACCAGATCACCATGGCGGGCCTTGAAGTGGATGCCGTTGAGCCAGTGGCCGCTTCATTTAGCGGCGTTGTTGTGGCGGAAGTACTCACCAAAGAGAAGCACCCCGACGCCGATAAGCTCAATGTTTGTACGGTGAATGATGGGTCGGCAGCACCGGTGCAGGTCGTTTGTGGAGCGCCGAATGTCGATGTAGGTCAGAAAATTCCCTTCGCTCAGGTAGGAGGCGTGCTGCCGGGAGACTTCAAGATCAAAAAAGCCAAACTGCGAGGCGTTGAGTCTCGTGGCATGATCTGTTCGGCGTCCGAGCTGGGGCTTGAGGAGGAGACTTCTCCGGGTATCCTGGTATTGCCAGCGTCGGCGCCGGTAGGCACAAGCTTTCGTGACTACATGCAGCTCGATGATATGACGATCGAGGTGGATTTGACGCCAAATCGGGGCGACTGCCTGAGTATCAAAGGGCTAGCCAGGGAAGTGGGAGTGCTCAACCGCTTGCCGGTGAGCGGCCCAAGCATTGCGGCTGTGGCGCCAACGATCGATACAACGTTTCCTGTGAAGGTCGAGGCTCCTGAACAGTGTCCGCGCTATGTAGGGCGTGTGATCGAAGGCGTGGCTACGAATGCAGAAACGCCGCTATGGATGGTAGAGCGACTGCGTCGCAGCGGTGTACGCTCCATCGACCCTGTGGTGGATATCACCAACTACGTCATGCTGGAGCTTGGCCAGCCGTTGCACGCATTCGATCGCGATCATTTGCAGGGCAGTATTACCGTGCGTTTGGCCAAAGACGCAGAGCGCTTGACGCTGTTGGATGGCCAAGAAGTCACCCTACGCCCAGAAACGCTCGTCATTGCCGATGAGCGCGGCCCTCTGGCCATGGCTGGCATCATGGGGGGCGAAAACTCTGGGGTCAGCGAAAATACCCAGGCCATTTTTCTAGAGTCGGCGTTCTTCGCGCCACTTGCGATTGCCGGACAGGCGCGCTCTTACGGCCTGCATACCGATGCATCGCACCGTTTTGAGCGTGGCGTCGACCCTGAGCTTCCTCTCGTAGCGGTCGAGCGTGCTTCACAGCTTCTGTTGGAGATTTGTGGCGGTCAGGCAGGCCCGGTGGTGGAAACCGTTAGCGAAGAGCACTTGCCCGCGCCGCGCGCCATTACGCTGCGTGAAGCCCGTCTAGAAAGCGCGCTTTCCAAGCGGCTATCGGCGGACGATGTTACCGATATACTCCAGCGTCTTGGTCTTGATGTCGATAAGCATGCGGAGGGTTGGTCGGTGGTCGCGCCTAGCTGGCGGTTTGACGTTGCCATCGAGGAAGACCTCATCGAGGAAGTGGCGCGTATTCATGGCTACAACAATCTACCGGTGCGACGTCCAGCTGCTCGATTGGCACTGCGTTCTGCGAATGAATCGACATTGACACCATCGCAACTGCGTCACCAAATGGTTGCGCGTGGTTTTCAAGAAGCTGTCACTTACAGTTTCGTTGCTCCTGATCTACAGGCAGCGCTGTTACCGGACGCAGTGTCGCCGGTATTGGCCAATCCGATCTCGTCAGACCTCTCTGTGATGCGCGCCAGCCTATTTCCTGGGCTAGTCAGAGCACTGGAGCACAACCTGAATCGCCAGCAGACGCGAGTGCGCATTTTTGAGACGGGGTTGGTGTTCAATGGCTCTCTGGACCACCTAACCCAAGTCCCGATGATGGGGGCGCTGGTATGTGGTGGGCGAGAAGCTGAAGGCTGGGATGGTGCTAAAGCGCAGGTAGACTTCTACGATTTGAAGGGGGATCTGGAGAGTCTTTTGGCCATGGGGGGTGGCCTAGCAGCCTGGCGCTTCGAGCCTGGAGTGCATCCTTCGCTGCATCCCGGTCAAACGGCGCAGCTCTTCCATGAAGGGAAACCTGCTGGCTGGATTGGTACGCTTCATCCCCAGGTCCGTGCAACGTTAGGGCTCAAAGTGGATGCCGTGCTGTTCGAGGTCCGATTGGATGCGTTGAGCCAAGGTTCGATTCCCGCCTTCGAGCCGCTTTCGCGTTATCCGGAAGTTCGTCGCGATTTGGCCTTCTTGATCAAGGCAGAGACACCGGTACAAGCGTTGCTGGATTGTGCAAAAGCCAAGGCTGGTGATTACCTCAAAGACATAAAGCTATTTGATGTCTATGCTGGTAAAGGCGTGGCCGAGGGATATAAGAGCATTGCATTGGGCTTGACCTGGCAGCACGCTTCACGCACGCTAAATGATGAGGAAATCAATCAGTTGGTCGACTCGATCATTACAAACGTGCGAGCCGAATTAGATGCCGAACTTCGCGGCTAACTAAGCTATGCCATGACACGACGCTTATCACGTTCTTGGCAATGCGTATGCTACATGGAGGAGCCCTATGGGTGCGTTGACCAAAGCAGAGCTGGCTGAGCATTTACATACAGAGCTTGCGCTGTCAAAGCGAGAAGCAAAAGCGATGGTAGAGGCGTTCTTTGAAGAAATCCGCGCCTGTTTGCGCGAAAACGAACAGGTAAAACTGTCGGGCTTTGGCAACTTTGACCTACGTGATAAGCGTGAGCGGCCTGGGCGTAACCCGAAAACCGGTGAGGAAATTCCCATTTCCGCTCGGCGCGTGGTGACGTTTCGCCCAGGCCAGAAGCTCAAGCAGCAAGTGGAGCGCTATTCGAGCAGCCAATAGTTTCTTTTTTGCTGTTCGCTTACTCAAAAGGAGTGCCTAGGCACTCCTTTTAGTGTTTGGAGCTCGCTCTTTGATGCGAGCTCTACGGGCGACTAGCTTGGTAAGTGGCTAAATGCCTCGTCCTTCGATGAGCCAAGTGATGACGACTTTAATGACGTAACCGAGCATCCCCGCGCCCAGTACGATAAACAGCATGATCGTGCCAAATTTGCCTGCGTTCGACTTTTTGGCCAGGTCCCAAATGATAAAGCACATGAAAATGATCAGGCCGCCAATCATTATGGGCGTGATCCATGTCTCGAAGGCCTGCTGCATAAGCGCTCCTATTGGACGATTGATTGAGCCCATCGTGGGCGTGCGTCGTTTTTGCTGATCGTGGTAATATTTGAGCAAATTCATCAGGTATTTGTCGACTGACTTTACGAGCCAAGCGCTGATGAGCGAACGTTGAATGCGCAAGGGCACTCAGTACGACATCTTCGTCGAGGAGTAGAGCAATGCCGACGTTAACCATTGTAGTGGGTACCATGTATGGTGGTGCATTGGATGTGGCTGAACAGGTGAAGCCGCTATTCGAACAGGCAGGTTATACGGTCGAAATTTCAGAGCAGCCAACGGTGGAAGATGTAACCCAGGGTAGTGACTTGAGCTTGTTTTGCGTTTCGACCACAGGTAGCGGTGATTTTCCCGGTAATTTCGTACCCTTTGTACGCAGCTTGAAAGATCAAAGCCCCTCGCTAACAAAGTTACGTTACGGTCTCATCGCATTAGGCGATAGCTCTTACGGTGATACGTTTTGTGGCGCGGGAAGAGCGCTGGATGAGCTGCTACAGGATCTCGGCGCTCGCCGCCTAGGAGAGCGCCTTGAAATTGATGCCATGGAAACCTTTATGGCAGATGATGCGGCGCTGCCTTGGGTAGAAGAATGGATCGACGATCAACAGCTGAAGGTCGCCTGAACATGCAGCGATCAGCCTATTCCTCTGAGCGTGTCAGTGTGGCGATTGGCCTATGTGTGGTGATGCTTGCAGCGCTACCGCGTTATATGGCGGGTGGCCACGAGACGCGCCAAACGCTGCTGGTGATGGCTCTGGTTCTAGTGGCTGGAGCAGCTATTTTTCAGTGGAAGATGCTGTCTCAAAGCGCAAGGCAAACGCTTCCGGGGCTCATCAAGCGCTTGATCGTGATGTTGGTGGCAGGCGCTATAGTGATGGGCGCTTGGCACGCCATATTTACCGACTGGATCAGTTGGCAGGTATTTATCTCGCATGCGGCAACGTGCGGACTTTTACTGCACGCCGTATCGTTATGGTGGACAGCACGGGAAATGTGAGTTTTTGTTCTGCTAACCCCTTGTAATCGATGGTCACGCCCCCATCTTGCGAGCATGGCGCTTGCCACCATGCGTCAGGGTTCTTAAAATTGATCCCCTTGAATACATTTTACGCAATCAACACAACGCCTATCCGCTAGAGGACAATTCATGCAAGTTTCCGTCGAGACGACCTCCCAGATCGAACGCCGTATCACTATTCAAGTGCCGGCAGCAGACATCGACGAGGCCGTCAGCGCTCGCTTGAAAGACACCGCGAAAAACGTTCGCTTGAACGGTTTCCGCCAAGGCCGAGTGCCCATGGCCGTCGTGCGTCAGCGCTATGGCGACAGCGTGCGCAATGAAGTGGTGGGCGAAGTGATGCGTGAGCGCTACGTACGCGCCATCACTGAAGAAGGTCTCAATCCCGCTGGTTTTCCGCAGATTGAACCGAAGGTAAACCAAGCGGGTAAAGATCTTGAGTTCGTTGCCACCATGGAGGTCTACCCGCAGGTCGAGCTGGCGTCTATCGAAGGCACGGACGTAGAGCGTCCGGTGGTTTCTGTCAGCGAGGCCGATGTCGATGAAATGATCGATACGCTTCGCAAGCAAAATGCTGAGTGGGAAGAGGTCGATACGGCCGCAGCGGATGGCGACCAGGTTACCATCGACTTTCAAGGCTTCTTGGGTGACGAGCCGTTCGAGGGTGGCAGCGCTGAAGGTCATGCCTTGGTCATCGGTTCCAACAGCTTTATTCCGGGCTTCGAAGAGCAACTGATTGGTGCGAAAGCGGGCGAAGAGAAAACTATTTCTGTTACGTTCCCGGCAGATTACCAAGCCGAGCACCTTGCTGGTCAAGACGCGACTTTCAAAGTCACCGTTCACAAAGTGAGTACTCAAAAGCTGCCGGAAGTGGATACGGCGTTCATTGAGCGTTTTGGTGTCGAAGGTGGTGATGAAGCCAAATTTCGGGCTGAAATCAAGAAAAACATGACGCGTGAGGCTTCTCAGGCGGTCGATAACCGTGTCAAGCAACAGGTGCTGGATGCCCTCAAGAAGGCAAACGACATTCCCGTTCCCAGCGCGCTAGTTCAGCAAGAAACTGACGGTATGAAGCGTCAGGCCGCTCAGCAGTTCGGTTTGGGTGAGGATTTTGATGTTACCCAACTGCCGAACGAGTTGTTCGAGGAGCAAGCTAAAGGACGTGTTCAAGTCGGTCTGCTGTTGGCCGAAGTGATCAAAGCTCACGAGTTGGATGCTGACGACGCTGAAATCAAAGCCAAAGTCGAAGAGCTGGCAGAGCAGTACCAAGATCCCACCGAAGTGGTGGAGTACTACATGGGTAACGAGCAGCTGAAAACCCAAGTGAAATCTGCCATTCTTGAAGAGAAGGCGGTCGATAAACTGCTTGAGCAAACGAACGTCAAAGACGTGGAAATGTCTTACCAGCAAGCGCTGGCTGCTGCTCAGCAACAGGCTGAGCAAGATGAGAATGAAGAGGGCGAACAGGCAAGCGCCTGATCTCATCGCGTGGCGCACCCTGCTTGGGTGCGCTTTTCCCTTACCGGACGCAAGGAATCACCCGAATGAGTGAGTTTGATATTCAAAACGCCGGCGGTCTAGTGCCCATGGTGGTTGAGCAGAGCGCCAAAGGGGAAAGAGCCTACGATATCTATTCGCGTCTGCTGAAAGAGCGCGTGATTTTCCTGGTGGGCCCTGTAGAAGACTACATGGCCAACCTTGTCGTGGCGCAACTACTGTTTCTTGAGTCTGAAAATCCCGACAAAGACATTCACTTATATATCAACTCGCCCGGCGGCTCTGTGACGGCAGGGATGTCTATCTATGACACCATGCAGTTCATCAAGCCGGACGTTTCCACCGTGTGTATCGGTCAAGCCGCCAGCATGGGCGCGCTACTGCTTACCGCAGGTGCTGCAGGCAAGCGTTACTGCTTACCGAACTCACGTGTGATGATTCATCAGCCGCTGGGCGGTTACCAGGGGCAAGCATCGGATATTGAGATTCACACCCGTGAAATTCTTGGTATCCGGGAGAAGTTGAATCAAATCTTGGCCCACCATACTGGCCAAGACATTGATAAAGTGGCCCAAGATACCGACCGTGACAATTTCATGAGCGCCAATAAAGCCAAAGAGTATGGCTTGATTGACGCAGTGCTGGATAAGCGGCCTACATCCTGATAGCGTGATAGGATTCTGCTTTTCTAACGAGCTTTTAAGGCGGCGTCAGCCGCCGCAGTGACAGAGGTACGCGAATGGCCGACGGCAAAGGCAAGGACGAAGGTGGCAAACTGCTCTACTGCTCGTTTTGTGGCAAAAATCAAAACGAAGTACGTAAGCTGATTGCTGGCCCGTCCGTGTATATCTGCGATGAGTGTGTCGACTTGTGTAATGACATCATTCGCGAAGAAGTTCTCGAAGCCGATGCCGAGAGCGATGAGGAGCGTCTACCTACGCCCCGCGAAATACGTCATACGCTGGACGACTACGTCATCGGACAAGACCGCGCCAAAATGGTGCTGTCCGTAGCGGTGTATAACCACTACAAGCGTCTGAAGTCAGAAGTGCGTGAAGGCGATGTGGAGCTAGGTAAATCCAACATCCTCCTGATTGGTCCGACGGGAAGCGGTAAGACGCTGCTGGCCGAGACCATGGCGCGGCTACTGAATGTACCTTTTACCATTGCTGATGCAACGACGCTGACCGAAGCAGGGTATGTGGGTGAAGATGTCGAAAACATCATCCAGAAACTACTGCAAAAGTGCGACTACGATGTCGAGAAGGCCGAGCGCGGTATTGTTTATATCGATGAAATCGATAAGATTTCGCGTAAATCGGACAACCCTTCGATTACCCGTGATGTCTCGGGCGAAGGGGTGCAGCAGGCGCTGTTGAAACTGATCGAGGGCACTACGGCGTCCGTACCTCCTCAAGGCGGTCGCAAGCATCCCCAGCAGGAGTTCGTGCAGGTAAACACGGCCAATATCCTGTTTATCGTGGGCGGTGCGTTTGCCGGACTGGACAAGGTGATTCGTGATCGCGCTGAAAAAGGTGGCATTGGCTTCAATGCCAGCGTGAAAAGCAAAGAGTCTTCTCGTGGTGTAGGGGAGCTTCTTGCAGATGTCGAGCCTGAAGATCTCGTCAAGTTCGGTTTGATACCCGAGTTCGTCGGCCGTTTACCAGTGATCGCCACATTGACAGAACTCACCGAAGAGGCCTTGGTGCAAATCTTGACCGAGCCAAAGAATTCGTTGATCAAACAGTATGGCAAACTCTTCGAAATGGAAGACGTCACTCTGGAGTTCAGAGACGATGCCCTGAGAGCCGTGGCGGCAAAAGCCATGGAGAGAAAAACCGGCGCACGTGGACTTCGCTCCATTTTAGAGTCGGTTCTGCTCGATACGATGTATGAAATTCCATCCTTGGAAGGGGTGAGCAAAGTCGTCATCGATGGTTCCGTCATCGCTGGCGAAAGTGAACCGCTGTTGATCTACTCGCAGCAGCAAGAGACTCGTGTCGATGGTACCGACGGTTAATCATAAGGTGCCCGCCACGGCCTAGCTCTCCACCGCTTGTGCCAAACCAAGGGGTCGCCTAGGCGGCCCCTTGCTGTTAATACGCGACTTGAAATGGCTGACCAGCACGCAGTGAGCGTGTCCTGCCATGCCCTTTCCACTGTGTGGTACTTGACTAAGTACCCATCAAGTACTCATCCGAATTTGAGGAACGTCTGCGATGCAGCAGAACGCCGAACAGACACAATGTCTACCCCTGTTGCCGTTGCGGGATGTCGTCGTCTACCCGCAAATGGTTATTCCGCTTTTTGTTGGTCGTGAGAAATCCATACAGGCGCTGGAAGCCGCGATGGAAGCCGACAAGCGTGTACTGCTGGTGGCTCAACGCGAGGCCTCTCAAGACGACCCTGATAACGCGGACCTCTATGCGATGGGGACCGTTGCTGACATCATGCAACTGCTCAAGCTGCCCGATGGTACCGTCAAGGTATTGATCGAAGGCAGTTTCCGGGCGGATGTCATCGATATCGAGGAAAGCGAAGCGGGCTACACTCAGGCGTATTTGACGCCACGGGAAAGCGAACCACTCACTAACCGTGAGCAAGAGGCGCTCGTACGGGTACTGCTCAATCAGTTCGAACAGTACGTGAAGCTTTCCAAGAAAGTGCCTAACGAGGTGCTGAATTCGCTGTCCGGCATCGAAGACCCGAGTCGGCTGGTCGACACCATTTGTGCGCATTTGTCACTAAAAATTGGCGACAAGCAAGAGTTGCTCGAAATGGATCGCGTCCGGGATCGTATCGAGCACTTGATGGCGTTGATCGAGTCAGAAATCGATCTGCTTCAGGTCGAGAAGCGCATTCGCTCGCGTGTCAAAGAGCAGATGGAGAAGACTCAGCGAGAGTACTATCTCAACGAGCAGATGAAAGCCATCCAAAAAGAGATGGGTGAGCTGGATAACGTGCCCAATGAGGCAGAGAAGTACGAGCAAGCGATCAAAGCGTCCGGTATGCCCAAAGAGGCATCAGAAAAGGCAACGCAAGAGCTCAACAAGCTCAAAATGATGGCTTCCAACTCTGCCGAAGCAACCGTGGTGCGATCGTATCTGGACTGGCTTATTGCAGTGCCTTGGAAAAAGCGCACCCGGGTAAAACACGATCTGGTCAAAGCGCAAGAAGTGCTGGATGCGGATCACTACGGGTTGGAAGAGGTCAAGGCACGCATTCTTGAATATCTTGCCGTACAAAAACGCGTGCGCAAGTTGAAAGGCCCAGTGCTTTGTTTGGTTGGTCCGCCCGGGGTGGGTAAAACGTCGCTTGGTCAATCCATTGCTCGCGCGACTAACCGTAAGTATGTACGTCTTGCCTTGGGTGGCGTCCGTGATGAGTCGGAGATTCGCGGCCATCGTCGCACCTACATTGGATCGCTGCCAGGTAAGCTGATGCAACGTATGAGTCGAGCCGGTGTTAAAAACCCGCTTTTCCTCCTGGATGAGGTGGACAAGCTGGGCATGGATCATCGGGGCGATCCTGCATCGGCACTGCTAGAAGTGCTGGACCCAGAGCAGAACGGTAGCTTTAGCGACCATTACCTCGAGCTGGATTATGACCTTTCCGAGACGCTGTTCATTTGTACGGCGAACTCGATGAACATTCCCGGACCGCTGTTGGATCGTATGGAGATCATTCGTCTTCCGGGCTACACCGAAGATGAAAAACTTGCTATCGCCAAGCGCTATTTGTTGCCTAAGCAGCTTGAAGCGAACGGTCTGGAAACCCATGAGCTGGCACTGGGTGATGATGCTCTGCTGGAGCTCGTGTGCTACTACACACGCGAAGCCGGGGTGCGTGAACTCGAGCGCCAGATCGCGAAAGTGTGTCGTAAGGTACTGCGTGAGCGTCTAGAAGCAGAGCGTAAATCAACAGATAAAGCGGGCAGCAAGCTGCAGGCGCAGCAAATACTGACGGCCGAGCAGATCGAAACCTATGCCGGTGTGCGCCGCTACAGCTATGGATTGGCGGAACAGGAGGATCAGGTCGGTCGTGTCACGGGCTTGGCCTGGACCTCGGTGGGTGGCGAGCTGCTCAATATCGAATCGGTGGTTACGCCAGGTAAAGGGCGCATCCATAAAACCGGCTCTTTAGGGGATGTCATGAAAGAGTCGGTGAGCGCTGCCCAGACGGTGGTCAAGGCGCGAGCCGAGCGTTACGGGATCGATCCTCAGCGTTTCGAGAACGAAGACCTGCATATCCACGTGCCCGAGGGTGCCACGCCTAAAGACGGCCCTAGCGCGGGTATTGCCATGGTGACAGCCATTGTCTCCGCGTATACGCAGCGCCCGGTGCGTTGTGAGGTCGCTATGACGGGTGAGGTCAATCTGCGCGGCGAAGTACTGCCGATTGGGGGGCTAAAGGAGAAATTGCTGGCGGCTCGGCGGGGTGGTATAAAGACCGTCCTAATTCCTGAGGAAAATCGTCGAGATCTCAAGGAAGTACCGGAAAATATCAAAGATGCACTTGATATTCGTCCCGTACGGTGGATAGATGACGTGCTGGCGGTCGCGTTGACGGGTAACGTTGCCGAAGGTGCCACGTTGAAAGGCGCAGACACGTCGTTCAATACGAATGCTGCTGCAAGTACCCATTAAGCGTTAAAGCAACGCCTGCTTTAATTTTACTTAATAAATTTGCCCAATGCCTTGAGCGGCGGGCATTTCACGGTCAGGTCGCTTGACAGGTGTTTCAAGGCATTGCTATAAAACGCAGCTATGCTTTGAGGTTGATGCACTCGGTGACCGTACCGTTCAGAGCCATTTTTTGAAACAGTTAAGGGGTGAAGTGTGAATAAGTCCGAGCTGATTGAAGCTATTGCCGCGTCTGCAGATATTCCGAAAGCAGCGGCAACCCGCGCATTGGATGCCATGGTGGAGTCTGTCACCGATAGCCTCAAAAAAGGCGAGAGTGTTTCTCTGGTCGGTTTTGGTACATTTGCGATCAAAGAGCGTGCTGCGCGTACTGGCCGTAACCCGCAGACGGGTCAGCCCATCGAAATCAGCGCCGCCAAAGTACCTAGCTTTAAAGCCGGTAAAGCGCTGAAAGACGCCGTCAACTAATTGGGTCGCGTTGGCTGTAAATTAATGGGCGCATCGCATCCGCGATGCGCCCATGTTATTTTCTGGCCCGCTATTTCGGGCAATAGATGGCTTTGATGATCTGAGGCTAGCATGCTGCAAAGTATACGAGATGGCTCCAGAAGCTGGGGTGCCAAGATAATTATCGGTCTCATGGTGGCAGCCATGGCACTGTTTGGCGTGGAGTCGCTGTTTAGCGTGTTCGGCAGCGATCCCAACGAGGTCGCCAGCGTCAATGGTGAGCCCATTATGCGTCAAGAAGTCGAGCTGAACGTTCAACGTGCGTTGCGCTCTGGACAGGTGCCGCCAGAGCAAGAGCGCGCCTTGCGCAACGATATGCTCGATCAGCTGATTACCCAATCCTTACTGACCCAGTACGCGGAAGAGGGCGGTTTTTACGTCTCCGATGCTCAATTGGATCAAATGATCGTTAGCTTGCCCGAGTTCCATGATCAAGATGGACGATTCTCAGCAGACATTTTCCGTAACCGTCTCGCCGGTGCAGGTTACACGCCTCTCTCGTTTCGTGAAGAGCTACGAGTAGACATCAAGCGACAGCATTTACAGCAAGGGCTTGCCTTTAGCGATTTCACCCTGGCTAGTGAAGAAGAGCGTTTGGCTGACTTACAGCGGCAGCAGCGAGATTTTCGTTACGTCATGCTGAGCGCCGAAGACGCCAATATCGACGTCAACGTTACCAACGAGCAGATGCAGGCTTACTACGATGCCAATCAGTCGCGTTTCGAGCGTCCTGAGCAGGTGCGCGTAGAGTATGTGTTGATCGATCGCCAAGCTATGGCGGAGGACGTCGATGTCGATGAACAGGCGCTTCGCGACGCGTGGCGAGCGCAGAGCCAAAGCGCTGATCGTCGCGTATCGCACATTATGATCACTTTCGGTGACGAGCGTAGCCGTGAAGAAGCTCAGGCGCGGGCTAGCGAAGCGCTTGCGTCCCTCAACGAAGGCGAAAGCTTTGCTGATACGGCCGCGCGCTATTCCGATGACACGGCTAGTGCCGAAGATGGCGGTGATTTAGGTGTCATCAGTCGCGGTTTTTTTGGTGATGCTTTTGACGAGGCGGCGTTTTCCCTGGGTGTGGGCGAAACCTCTCAGCTGGTAGAAATGGATGGTGCTTTCCACATTCTCCGCATGACCGAGCTGGCAGGCCCCACCTTCGAAGAGCAGCGTGATGCACTGGCTCAAGACGTGGCACTTCGGGAAGTGAATGACGCGTTCAACGAACGGGTTCAGCGCTTGATCGATGAGAGTTTTGCCGCGGATGACCTTCAAAGCGTCGCCGATGATCTCGGCCTGACACTCGAGCAAACGCAGTGGATTGCCCGTGATGAAGGGGAAGGCGTACTTTCCGAGCCTGGCGTGCTAGATGAAGCCTTCAGTGCAGACGTGCTGGAAGAGGGCTATAACAGCGAAGTCATCGAACTCGATAACGACCGTCGTTTGGTGCTACGGGTGGCCGAGCATCGTGACGCGACGGTTCTGCCTTTGGAAGACGTGCGCGATGAGGTCGAACAGGCCGTCGCAGCTCAGCAGCGTCAAGAGGCCCTTCAGGCTCAGGCGGGAGAGTTGATTGCTTCCTTGCGGAACGGTGAAAATGTCGAGCTGGAGTGGCTGGAAGCCAATGACGTGTCGCGTCAGTCGGATAGCGCACTGCCTCAATCGCTTGTGGGCGAAGTGTTCCGTATGCCGCGTCCCAGCGAGGGCGAAAGCGTTTATCGTGCGGTGACTATGCCGCAAGGTGTGGCTGTCGTTGCGCTAGATCGCGTTTTTGTAGGCGAAGTGGACGAGCAGATGACCGCGTTCGTTGCGCAAATGGCCGAGCAGCTTCGTGCCCAGTCGGTTATCCAGGGGTTGATCGACGATCTACGTAACGATGCGGAGATCGAGCGCTAAGTCCTTGAAATACCCCATTGGAATAAATGCAAGTGCCCGCGTGGGCGCTTGCAATGAGCCGAGAAAAAGCCGATCGAGTGATCGGCTTTTTTTGTCGCTCGTATCGCAAGTCAAGGCAGAGCGTCGAGCGAAAACTGACGCAGAACGGGTTCGGCATGACGCTCATTAGCAGGCTCTACCACCACATCCCAGCCGTGTTGGTTGTCCCAGTCGCCCAGTACGAAGCGCTTGGCAGGAACGTCTTCGACCGTGAGGTCGTGCACCTTGGGCCGATGGGTGTGCCCATGAATCATGGTCGTTACACCGTAACGTTCCATGAGTGCCACAACCTCATCTTGGGTGACGTCCATGATGTCGTCGGCTTTGCCCGCATTGGCATCACCCGACTGCATGCGCAGGCTTTTGGCAAGCTCCAACCGCTGCTCCAGGGGCAGCGAAAGAATTTGCTGCTGCCACTGTTCGCTGCGCGACTGAGCGCGAAAAGCCATATACGCCTCGTCTTTGGTGCAGAGGCTATCGCCGTGGAGAATGACGGCGGGAACGCCTTGCAGCTCTACTTGTTCGCTTTCCGGTAGCAGGGTGGCGCCACAGGCGTGAATAAAACGTTCACCCAGTAAAAAGTCTCGGTTGCCATGGATGAAATAGACGGCAGTGCCAGCTTCGCTGAGTGCGTGCAGTCGTCGAATGACGTCATGGGCCACGGTGCTCAGTGGGTGAGGGGTGTCCAGCAGGTCGTCACCCATCCAGGCATCGAAAAGATCTCCCAGGATGTAGAGCGCCTGTGCCCCACTGGCCGTCTGTTCTAAGTAGCGATAAAACCCCTGATTGATCTCAGGTGTCTCGTGACTTAGATGCATATCAGCGATTAGCAGCGTACGCATAAAGCTCCCAACGATTATTCCGCTTCCTTCACGTAGGCGCGTTCGATGATGACATCTTCCGCAGGCACATCGGCGTGCATGCCGCGACGTGTGGTGCTGACGCCTTTGATCGCGTTCACCACATCCATGCCTTCAACGACTTCTCCGAACACCGCATAGCCCCAGCCTTGCAAGCTTTTGCCACTATGGTTAAGGAAGCTGTTGTTACCGACATTGATGAAAAACTGTGCCGTAGCAGAGTGGGGGTCTTGGGTGCGCGCCATGGCCAGCGTGCCGATGGTGTTTTGCAAGCCGTTATCGGCTTCGTTCTCGATAGGGTCACGGGTCGGTTTTTGGTTGAAGTCCTGGTCGAAACCGCCACCTTGAATCATGAAGCCATCAATGACCCGGTGAAACAGCGTGCCGTCGTAAAAACCGTCGCGCACGTACTGCTCGAAATTGGCTGCCGTAACCGGGGCTTTTTCATGATTGAGCGCGATGGTGATGTCACCGTGGTTCGTCTGTAATACGATCATGGATAAATTCCTGTTCAATAAAAGCGTTCGCCTTGGCGCTGTGCATCGGCGTCACGTTATAATAGCGGTTTTGCTCGGCACCGCGAAGCGCTAACCCTGATTGCCTTTGCATCGTTTGCCCAGCACGCCATCCACCATGAGGTTATCAACACCACCATGACCAACGAGACCACCCCAGCGCCGAACTTCATTCGCAACCAAGTACGCGACGAGATAGCGGGCGGCCAGGTCACCAAAATCGTGACGCGCTTTCCCCCGGAGCCCAACGGCTTTTTGCATATCGGCCACGCCAAGTCGATCTGTTTGAATTTCGGGTTGGCAGAGCAGTTGGGTGGTGAGTGTCATCTGCGCTTTGACGACACCAACCCTGCCAAAGAAGAGCAGGCGTACATCGATGCCATCAAAGAGGACGTCAGCTGGCTGGGCTTCGAGTGGGCCGGACCGGTGCGCTTTGCCTCTGATTATTTCGATCAGCTCTACGCCTGGGCGCAGCATCTGATTCGTGAAGACAAAGCCTATGTGGATGACCTCTCCCCGGATGAGATTCGCGAGTATCGAGGCACGCTGACCGAGCCCGGCAAGCCTAGCCCCTACCGTGAGCGCAGCGCCGAAGAGAGCTTGGACCTTCTAGAACGGATGCGTAACGGTGAGTTTGGTGAAGGCGAAAAAGTGCTGCGCGCCAAAATCGATATGGCGTCGCCCAACATCAATTTGCGCGATCCGATCTTGTACCGCATTCGTCATGCGCATCATCACCAAACAGGTGACAAGTGGAAAATCTACCCCTCGTACGATTTTACCCACGGTCAGTCGGATGCCATCGAGGGTATTACTCACTCCATCTGTACGCTGGAGTTCGAAGACCACCGCCCGCTATACGAGTGGTTCTTGAACAATCTGCCGGTGCCCGCCAAGCCGCGCCAGATTGAATTTGCCAGACTGAACCTCGACTACACGCTGACCTCCAAACGTAAGCTGAAGCTGTTGGTGGATGAGCAGATCGTCGATGGTTGGGATGACCCGCGAATGCCGACCATTTCCGGTATGCGTCGCCGCGGCTATACGCCCGCTTCGATTCGTAAATTCTGTGAAATGATCGGCGTGACCCGTTCCGACGGTGGTTTGGTGGATATCGCCATGCTGACCCACGCCATTCGTTCGGACCTGGAAGATAACGCACCCCGCGCCATGTGCGTGCTCAAGCCGCTGAAAGTAGTGCTGACGAACGTGCCGGAAGATCACGAGGAAGTGTACGAGGTGCCGGGCCACCCAGCGCGTGACGATATGCCGATGCGCAAGGTGCCGTTTGGTCGTGAACTCTACATCGACCAAGACGACTTCATGGAAGACGCACCGAAAAAATTCTTCCGCTTAGCGCCCGGTAAAGAAGTCCGTCTGCGTAATAGCTATGTGATCCGTTGTGATGAGGTTATCAAAGATGACGCAGGCGAGATCGTCGAGCTGCGCTGCTCCGTCGATTTCGACACCCTGGGTAAAAACCCCGAAGGCCGCAAGGTGAAAGGGGTGATTCACTGGGTCAGCGCGGCCCACGGCGTGCCGATGGAAGTGCGCCTCTACGATAACCTGTTCATGGTCGAGCAGCCCGATCGTGACAAGGACGTCGACTTCCTCGAGCATTTGAACCCCGAGTCGCTGGTGGTATGCAACGCCATTGGCGAGCCAAGCCTGGCCAGCGCCGCGCCGGAAGATCGCTTCCAATTCGAGCGAGTCGGTTATTTCTGTGCTGATCGCCATGTCTCCACTAACGACCACCTGGTGTTCAACCGTACCGTTGGGTTGAAAGATAGCTGGGCGAAAATCAAACAGAAGGGCTAAGGAAACGTCATATGCATATTTACAATACGCTGACTCGCCGCAAAGACCCTTTTCGCCCGCTGGTGGCCGGCAAGGTCAGCATGTACGTTTGCGGTATGACGGTGTATGACTACTGTCACCTTGGCCACGCCCGGGTGATGGTGGCCTTTGACGTGATTACCCGCTACCTGCGCCATCGCGGTTATGACGTGACCTATGTCCGCAACATCACCGATATCGACGATAAAATCCTCAAGCGGGCCGAGGAGAACGGCGAGCCCATCGACGCGCTCACCGAGCGCATGATTGCCGCGATGCATGAGGACGAAGCTCGCCTCAACGTGCTGCCACCCAGTCAGGAGCCCCGGGCAACGGGGCACATCGACGATATCATCGCGATGATCGAAACGCTCATCGACAAAGGCTTTGCCTATGCCGCGGCCAATGGTGATGTCTACTACCGAGTGCGCAAGTTCACCGACTACGGCAAATTGAACAACCGTCAGTTGGATGACATGCGCTCGGGAGCGCGCGTGGATGTGGATGTACACAAAGAGGATCCGCTGGATTTCGTGCTTTGGAAAGCGGCCAAACCCGGTGAAGCCCACTGGCACTCTCCTTGGGGAGAGGGTCGCCCCGGCTGGCACATCGAGTGCTCTGCAATGTCGACCTGCTGCTTGGGTGATACCTTCGATATCCATGGCGGCGGGCCGGATTTGACCTTTCCTCATCATGAGAACGAGATCGCCCAATCGGAAGCAGCGACAGGGAAAACCTACGTCAATACCTGGATGCATGCCGGCGCCGTGCGTGTGAATCAGGAAAAGATGTCCAAGTCCTTGGGCAATTTCTTCACCATCCGTGACGTACTTGCCGAGCATGATCCGGAAGTCGTTCGCTATCTGTTGGTCGCCAGCCACTACCGCAGCGCCATCAACTACTCGTTGGATTCGCTGGTCGAAGCACGCAAGTCGCTGACGCGACTATATACGGCGTTGGAAGGCGTGGACGCTGACGAGCAGGCAGTCGCCAGCGAGGCGGCCGAGCGCTTTACCGCGGCCATGGACGACGACTTCAACACCCCTGTCGCTTTGGCCGCGCTGTTCGACTTGGCCCGCGATCTCAACCGCGCGAAAAGCGACCAGCCAGCGGAAGCGCCGCGCTTGGCAGGCGAATTAAAGCGCTTGGCCGGGGTGCTGGGGTTATTACAGCAAGTGCCGGAAACCTTCCTCAAAGGCGCTCAGCAGCAGGTAGCGCTTAGCGAGGAGGAGATCGAAGCCAAAATCGCCGAACGTCATGATGCAAAAACCAGTAAGGATTTTGCCCGCGCGGACGCCATTCGTGACGAGCTGGCAGCGCTCGGCATCGTTCTCAAGGACTCCCGGGAAGGGACGACCTGGGTCATCGAAGCGCCTTGATCGTGGTGATATGTCGGACGCCGTGAAAACGGCGTCTGACTTCAACGCAGTAGGCTCTTATACTGATCCGGTACGCCACAGACGCACACTGAAAAGGACGACCCCATGCGCTCATTGTTCACACCTTCGCTGGCTGCCTGTCTATCGACGGTAGCCTTCTCTGTAGTCACTCTTTCCACGGCCAGCGCCAACGACCCCGTCGTGGTGTCTTCGAAAATCGATACGGAAGGCTCGGTGCTGGGCGAGCTGATCATCCAAACGCTGGAGCGCCATGGCATTCCCACCGAAGATCGCCTGCAGTTAGGGGGCACCAGCGTCGTGCGTAGCGCGCTGCAAGCGGGAGAGATCGACCTTTACCCTGAGTACACGGGGAACGGCGCCTTCTTCTTCGACATGACCGATAGCCCCGTCTGGAACAGCGCCGACGACGCTTATCAAACCGTCAGCGAACGCGATGCCGAGCAGGGGTTGATTTGGCTACAGCCCGCCAGTGCCAACAACACTTGGGCCATGAGCATTCGCCAAGACGTGGCCGACGCCAATGATTTGACCACGCTGGATGATTTGGCTGCATATCTGGCCGATGGCGGAACGTTCAAATTTGCCGCCAGCGCTGAATTCGTCGAATCCGCCCAGGCGCTACCGGCTTTCCAGGACGCCTATGGTTTCGAGTTGAGCGATGATCAGCTGCTCGTCCTTTCGGGTGGCAACACGGCTGCTACGATGCGTGCGGCCGCGCAGCAAACCAGCGGTGTCAATGGCGCCATGACCTACGGTACCGACGGTGGTCTGAGCGCCCTGGGCCTCGTCGTGCTCGAAGACTCCAAAGGCGTACAGCCGGTGTATCAACCCGCTCCCGTGGTGCGTGAAGAAGTGCTTGACGCTTACCCTGACATGGAAGCGTTGCTGAATGAGGTGTTTGCCACGCTAGAACTCGTGACGCTGCAAGAGCTCAATGCGAATGTCGCGGTGAATGGTGTCTCGCCGGATCAAGTAGCGAGTGACTACCTCGACAGCCTGGATGACTGATGAATGTCGTTGATCGACGCCCTACCATCGCCATCCTTTAAACGACGCCCTTGGCAGCCTAATGTCGTACTGTGCTGTCTCAGCGGGAGCATGTTAGCCGCTGCATGGCTACTGAACGTGGTGAGTGTCGCCCCTAATCGTATCGTTTCCGGTACCGCCTTTGGCATGGTCGATGCCATTGGTTGGCCAGGGGCAGCCCTGGTGTCATTGCTCTCTCTCGCTATGGCGACGTTGGCATTGATGCCTAACGTCCGGCACTATCGAGCGGTGCTGGCCATCGTTACGCTAACCTTACTACTCATGCCGTTTGGTTTGATGGTGGCTGGCCACTGGTTGGTCGACCCTTCCTTACCTCAGGCGCGTCTTGGTATTGGTCCGGCCTACTGGACCGTACTGTTCGTTTTATTGCTCTGCTTGGTAGAGCTTCGTCTGCGTCTTGGGTTATCTCGATGGTGGACGGCGCTACTGTTATTCGGTGTAAGCGTTGTCTGGTGGGGCTGTGCCGCGCTCTGGCTGGATCGCCTTGCCCTGGTACAGGAGTTCCAAGCTCGGCAGGGGCAGTTTTATCAGGCACTGATGCAGCACATGGTGCTGGTGAGCACGGCTGTAGGCGTCAGCGTGGTGCTGGGGTCGCTGCTGGCCATGCTCATGCGTCGCTATGAGCGGCTACAAAAAGTAGCGTTTACGCTGCTGAATTTTTTACAAACCATCCCCAGCTTGGCGCTGTTTGGGCTTCTGCTAGCGCCCCTTGCCTGGCTGGCAGCGAATGTCCCAACGCTGGCGGCGCTAGGGGTGAGTGGCATTGGCAACGCGCCGGCGCTGATCGCGCTCATCGCCTACAGCCTGCTGCCAATGGTGCGCAATACCTACATCGCCCTCGAAGAAGTGAGCGAGGAGACATTGCAGGCCGCCAAAGCCATGGGAATGCGAACGACACAACGTTTTTGGCAAGTGCGGTTTCCGTTGGCACTTCCCGTGCTGTTGGAAGGCGTGCGTATTACCGCCGTTCAAGCCGTGGGACTTACCGCGGTAGCGGCATTGATTGGGGCGGGCGGCTTAGGCACATTTATTTTTCAAGGGCTGGGTCAGGCTGCCATGGATATGGTGCTGTTGGGTGCGTTACCCATTTTGATCTTGGCGCTCATGGTGGATGCAGGGCTTGGTGCGTTAGCGGACGCGCTGCGTCCCGGAGGACGGCAATGATCGAGCTTTCCCATGTTTCAAAGACGTTCGGCGACGCCACCGCGGTGGATGACATTACCCTGCGGGTTGCAAAAGGCAAGCTCTGTGCGTTGGTAGGTACTTCCGGCTGCGGTAAATCCACCACGCTGCGCATGATCAATCGACTCATCGATCACAGCAGTGGCGACATCATCTTGGATGGCCAGGCGATTGAGCAGTACGATCCAGTGAAGCTTCGCCGTCGCATTGGTTACGTGATTCAGAGCACCGGACTATTTCCTCACTGGAGCGTTGCACGCAACATTGGATTGGTGCCTCGGCTATTGAAGTGGTCGGCTACCGATACTACCGCTCGAGTCGAGGAGTTGATGGGGTTGCTAGGGCTGCCTGTGGAGGAGTTCGCCCATAAATATCCTCACCAACTCTCCGGCGGGCAGGCGCAACGGGTAGGTGTGGCTCGCGCGCTTGCCGGCGATCCCGATATCTTGCTCATGGATGAGCCCTTTGGGGCGCTAGACCCCATCACCCGGGAAAAGCTCCAGGAGGAGCTTGCCAAAATACAGTCTCGGCTGCACAAAACCATCGTGTTCGTGACCCACGATATGGATGAAGCACTGAGGTTGGCCGACCACCTTGTCGTCATGCGCGACGGTCGCATCGTTCAACAGGGCACGCCACTAGCGCTTTTACAGCATCCCCACGATCCGTTTGTCGAGTCGTTACTCGGCGGCCTGGAGCGGGGATTGAAGCAAGCAGCGCTCACACGGGTGAAAGACCACATGACATCGCTGGGGCCTACCTTGCCGGCGCAGTCGCGCATTCCCGCTGATTTTTCGCTGCGCCAAGCGCTCTCCATGATGTTGCGTGATCACTGTGATCGCTTGACGGTCGTCGATCAAAACGATGTGCCGATTGGTGAGCTGTCGCTTCGCCGTATCGTCAAAGAAGCACAGTGGGATAGGACGAGTCAGCGTGAATCGTAAGTCCGGTAACAACGATTTGTCGAATGTCGCTAACGTCCAGTGGCTTCTTCCACTGGCATGGGCTGCACTGTTGGCGGCGGGCATCATTGGTATGCCTCTGCTAGAGAGCTTGTTTCGTTGGATAGAGCCTGACGCTAGACAGGTCGTTTATGCTCGCGCGGCATTTTACGAGTTGCTCGGCCGTCATGTCCTGGTCGTTGGCGTGGCGGCGGTGGTGACGATCATCGCGGGCGTGGCGGCGGGGGTGGCCGTCACGCGTGAGAGAGGGCGTGATTTTTTGCCGCTGATCGGGCAACTGGCATCGCTGGGGCAGACGTTTCCACCGGTCGCCGTATTGGCGTTAGCCGTTCCGGTGCTCGGCTTTGGCACGCTGCCCATCATCGTTGCCCTCATGCTCTACGGACTGCTGCCCATCGTGCGTAATACCCTGGCGGGTATCAATGATGTCGACCCAACGATCAAACAGTCGGCCCTGGCCATGGGTATGACGCCCTGGCAAGTGTTGCGACAAGTCGAACTTCCGCTGGCGGCGCCGGTCATTTTGGCGGGCGTGCGCACCTCGGTGACGATCAATATCGCCACGGCTGCGCTGGGCGCGACAGTGGGTGCGAGTAACCTGGGCGACCCGATCATTGCGGGCATCGTCAACGGTAATGTGGCCTACGTACTGCAAGGTGCTCTTTTGATCGCGCTTCTGGCGCTCTGCGTCGATAGCGCTTTCAATGTCTATCAGCAGACGCTGCGTCAGCGTCTCTCTGCATCTTAAGTCGAATCCCTAAACCGCTTCCACTGAGTTACTGTCCCAGTGTTGCGTTGACCCGTGTCAGATAAATCCACTGGCACAAACGGTCATCACCGACAACACTGCCCTCAAAAGGGGTAAAAACAAGGACAATAATGATGACTCAGTACGTACACCAGCCGGCCTTCATGACCGGCGACGAGTTTGCCATCGAGACGTTCGCCCTGCTGAACCCCGATGGCGAGCTTTACGAAGGCGCTCGAGCACCCGAGATCACGCAAGAGCACGCCCGCCGACTGTATCAGGCCATGCTAGCCACCCGCATTCTTGATGAGCGCATGATGGCTGCTCAACGCCAAGGGCGTCTCAGCTTTTACATGCAGTGCACCGGTGAAGAGGCTGCCGTTGTGGGAGCAACTGCCGCACTGGACGATGCGGACATGATCATGGCCCAGTACCGTGAGCAGGGCGCCTTGATGTATCGCGGCTTCTCCATCGACGAGTTCATGAATCAGCTATTTGGCAACGAGCTCGATTACGGCAAAGGCCGACAAATGCCGATTCACTACGGCTCCCGTAAACTGCACTATATGACCATCTCATCGCCGCTGGCGACGCAGATTCCTCAAGCCACCGGGTATGCCTACGGTCAAAAGCTGGCGGGTGAAGGCCACTGCACGCTGACCTTCTTTGGCGAGGGTGCCGCATCCGAGGGAGATTTCCACGCTGCCCTCAACATGGCGTCGGTGCACCAAGTGCCGGTCATCTTCTTCTGCCGTAACAATGGTTACGCCATCTCGACGCCAGCCACCGAGCAGTTTGCTGCCGACGGTATTGCTCCCCGTGCGTTTGGCTACCACATGCACGTGATTCGTGTGGATGGCAACGATGCATTGGCGGTCTTCGAAGCGACGCGTCAGGCAAGACGCATTGCGGTAGAAAAAAATCAGCCGGTACTCATCGAGGCCATGTCATATCGCTTGGCGGCCCACTCCTCTTCGGATGACCCCTCGGGCTATCGTGCGAAAAGCGAAGAGGAGGCGTGGCGCGTCAAAGATCCCTTGCTGCGCATGCAGCGCTGGATGGCGAAGAAAGGGTGGTGGAGCGATGAAGAAGAGGCCAGCCAACAAGAGACCTTGCGACGTGAGGTGCTGGACACCATGAAGCGGGCCGAAAAGCGCCCGCCGCCGCCGCTCGAATCGCTGATCAGCGATGTCTATGCGGATGTTACGCCCGCGTTGCAGCGTCAACTGGATCAGCTCAAGCGGCATATTCGTCGTTATCCCGATGCTTACCCGCGTGGCGCTCAGTCGCTCGATCCTTCCCTCTCGTCAGCCGCCGATCATCAGGGGGATGCGTAAGATGACGACCATGAACATGCTTCAGGCGATCAACAATGCGCTCGATATCGCCATGGAAGAAGACGAAAAAGTGATCTGCTTCGGCGAAGACGTTGGGGTGTTCGGCGGGGTGTTTCGGGCCACCAGCCATTTACAGGAGAAGTACGGCAAATCGCGCTGTTTCAATACCCCGCTGGTAGAGCAAGGCATCATCGGTTTCGCCAACGGGCTGGCTGCGCAAGGATCGGTACCTGTCGCGGAGATTCAGTTTGCCGACTACATTTTCCCTGCCTTCGATCAAATCGTCAACGAAACCGCCAAGTTCCGCTACCGCTCCGGGGATCTCTTCAATGTAGGTGGCCTCACCATCCGAACGCCTTACGGTGGCGGTATTTCGGGGGGGCTTTATCACTCCCAATCACCCGAGGCCTACTTCACTCATACGCCCGGTCTGAAAGTTGTCGTGCCACGTAATCCCTATCAAGCCAAGGGACTGCTGCTCGCGGCCATCCGTGATCCTGACCCGGTGCTTTTTTTAGAGCCCAAGCGGCTCTACCGAGCGGCCGTGGGCGATGTGCCGGACGACGATTATCAGTTGCCCATCGGCGAAGCGGAGATCGTCAAAGAGGGCAGTGATCTTACTTTGGTCGGCTGGGGCGCACAGATGGAGGTAATCGGCAAAGCCGCCGAGCTAGCTGAAGAGCAGGGTATCTCTTGCGAGGTCATCGACCTGCGCTCGCTGTTGCCTTGGGATGTCGATACCGTGGCGGAATCCGTCTTCAAAACGGGCCGCATGATCGTCAGTCACGAAGCTCCTTTGACCGGTGGTTTTGCCGGAGAAGTCGCTGCGACGATACAGGAGCGCTGTTTTCTTTACCTGGAATCGCCGATTACTCGGGTCACCGGGTTGGATACCCCTTTCCCGCTGGTGCTGGAAAAAGAGTATCTGCCCGACCACCTGAAAATTTTTGAAGCGATCCGCGAAAGCGTGAACTTCTAGCGCTAGGGAGAACAGTCATGAGTGATTTTTTATTGCCGGACATCGGCGAAGGGATCGTCGAGTGTGAAGTGGTGGAGTGGCGCGTTGCCGAAGGCGACACCATCGAAGAGGACCAGCCCATCGTCGAGGTGATGACCGACAAGGCCCTGGTCGAAATTACGGCGCCCGAAGCAGGCACCGTCACCAAGCTTTATGTGCCCCAGGGGCAAATCGCCAAGGTCCACGCGCCCCTCTACGCGTACCAAACGGCAGGTTCATCTTCCAGCGAGCCTACGGCAGACGCCTCCACCGATCAGTCGACCGCTAACCCTCGAGAGTCCACGCCGCAACGTGACGACATCGAGCCGTCGACGCGCGCTCCCGCCGAGCCGAGTGCTTTAGCCCATAAAGTCCCCGCTAGCCCCGCCGTTAGGCGTTTAGTCAGGGAGCACGATCTGGTACTGGCGGACATCACCGGCAGTGGTAAAGAGGGGCGCGTGTTGAAAGAAGACGTGCTGGCCCACCTCAATGCGCCGTCGGTCGCTGATAACGAGGCATGCGTATCCCCACCGACATCATCGGGTTCGGCGCCCGCCAGGGTGGAGCCCCTGCGCGGCGTGCGCGCGGTGATGGCCAAGCGCATGGTCGAATCCGCCAGTTCCATTCCCCATTTTCATTACGGCGAAGAGATCGACGTCACCGAGCTGCTGGCGCTGCGCGAGCGTCTCAAGCCCCAGGTGGAGGCGCAGGGAGAGCGACTCACGCTGATGCCGTTCTTCATGAAGGCGATGGCGCTGGCTGTTGCAGAAACGCCGATCATCAATGCCCAGTTAAACGACGCTGCCGACGAGCTGAGCTACTACGACCACTGCAATATCGGTATGGCCGTGGATAGCAAGGCCGGCTTATTGGTGCCCAACGTGAAAGGCGTCGAGCGCTTGACCCTGTTCGAGATCGCCAAGGAGGTCGGCAGGCTGACCCAGGCTGCGCGAGACGGGCGAGTCGATCAGGCCGACCTGAAAGGCGGCACCATCAGCATTTCCAACATTGGTGCTTTGGGGGGTACCTACGCCGCGCCGATCATCAACGCCCCGGAAGCCGCCATCGTGGCGATTGGCAAAACCCAATGGCTGCCGCGTTTCGATGAGCATGGCGCCGTGCAGCGCCGGGCGATTTTGACGGTGACGTGGGCGGGAGATCACCGCTTTATCGATGGCGGCACCATTGCTCGCTTCTGCAACGCCTGGAAAGGATTCCTAGAAGCGCCGGAAAGCATGCTCCTTCACTTGGCATGACCGTGTAGGCATGTTGCGATGAGTCAGGCGCCGCTGCAGCAGTTTTACATACCCGAAGAGCAGTCGGTTTACCTACTGAGCCATCATGATGCGCGTAAGCTCAAGGACTGGGTAGCGCTGTGTCAGTCACAGTTGGCCCAGTTGGGATACGCCGATATCGAGTTGGTGGGAAAAGGCGCTTACGGTTTCGTCTTTGCAGGGTGCGCTTGGCATCAAGGGGCTAGGGCCGACTATGTGTTCAAGTTTTCACGCATTACGCTGCCCACCCATCTGCAAGAGCGCCTCGAGGAGGAGGCGTTCATGCTCGATCAAGTGTCACACCCGCGGATTCCAAAGCTCATTACCTATCAACGTGCCCGTGGTCAGTCGATTTTGGTCATGGAACGCGCGCCTGGCTGGAACCTAGAGCAAGTCTCACTCAAGCAGGGCAAGCTCTCGCCCCGCTTGATCATGCGTATCGCCGCGCAACTGGCGGATATTCTCAAGGCACTGCGTCGTGAGGCCGGGCCGCACGCCCGGCCAGTGGTGCATGGTGATATCAAACCCTCCAATCTCGTTTTCGATTCGGTCAGTGAATCCATCGCGTTGATCGACTGGGGCTCATCGGTGTTCGCACAATTGGATGCCTCGCTGCAGTTCGTGGGTGCCAATGTAATGGAACTAATGTCGGACAATCTCCAGCAAACCAATGCCCGACTGGGGGACGTGTATTTCATTGGTGAAGAGCAGCTCAATGGCGCGCTCTCATCGCCGCGCTTCGACGAGCAGGGGGTGGCGGGGACGCTCTATGCGCTCGCGTCGGCGCAATCATGTCGTTTTGGCCATCGCGCCATACCGGCAAGCTCGCTCGGACTTCCCATGGAGTTCGCTCGCACGCTGGATGGCATGCTCGATCCCAACCCTCAGGTGCGCTATCAGGCGGGTAATTACTTCATCCGAGAAATGCCGCGCATGGCTAAATTGGTCATGCTCGATCTGCCTGGTGTGCTGCAAACACCGCTGGTGCCGGTGTGGGGTAAAGGCCGTCACCACGTGGCTACCGCCGAGATAGACACCGTGGTTTATAGCTCTCGTAAAGCCTTCTTGCGAGAGGCCCATTCCGAGGAGACGCTCAACGATGTGAACGATGTCCAGCTTGACCGCTACTACAAGCAGTTCATGCAGGGCATGGGCGAGACCGAAAAAGCCTTTTTGGCCTCGGTGAGCCGATTGGGCAAATATCCGGTGGTGGGTGGTTTGGCCGTACGCTGGGAGCGCGAGGGCGTGTATATCGATTCGTCGCTCAATTTGCATGACCCAGCGCTCAAGCCCGCCTTCATCGAGGCGGTGAACAACATGGTTCACTTGGCACGCGCCATTCATCGCCAGGGGGTATTCAAAAGCTGTTTGTTCAATGCCCGCCAAACCCTGCACTTAGAGCGCGCAACCCCCGAGGAAGCGTTTCATTGTGATCCCGATACGGCGATTGCTTACGAGGTGAGCGCCGTACCCGAAATGGAGGATCGCACCCGTCAGCATAGCTATTTCGAGGATGGCCCGGACCCTGAGGAGCTGTTGGTGTTGCCGGATACCATCATGCGAACGCTCAAGCGGCTCAACGAGATCCATCACACAGGCATGATCATTTTCGAAGCGCTACCCAAGCATCTCAAGATCCACAGCTACTATCGGCTACTCGATCCCCGGCGGGAGCAGGAGTTTCGGGATTTGCTCAGTCGTATGCTCGCTGCCGTCAGTCAAATAGAGGGACTGGGCGTGTCGGGGTTCATGAAGATGCCGTACAAGGACACTCGTTTTTTTACCCATTTAGAGCGACAGCCGGAATACTTCTACCCCAAAGATCCAAAAGAGTATCTTAAGCGGTACTCGCACTCCTCACCGCCATACTAGAAACGGCCTTTTCATCTAGGTGCATTGGCCGCGAGCCAGCGTGCCAACTGCTCGGTCAAGCGGTCGGTGGCGCTGCCAAAGGCGTTGACCACGTCAGGTATTTCCGCGCTCTTGGCACGTTCGCGAATCGCGAAACTGGTAGAGGCCGTTGGTTGTTGATCTGCGCCGACTAATTGAACGTCTAACTGTAAATTGACGCTGGGCGGGCTCACGTCGTATTCGCTTTGGAAGTGACGGAGCTCGCTCAGTAGCAGCAGGTCATAAGGAAGCCGATCGCTGCTCACATCGGCGAATAGAGCGTGCTGTTGCAAGCCAGCAATGAGCTTGGCCTGCAGCAGTTGGGGGGCATCTTCATGCCATCGCGCGCCTTCATACACATTTACCACGTTGCCTTCGGGAAACACTACGATACGGTTGCTGCTTAGCAAGTGGCCCGCTTCTGGCGTTGCGATGCCAAGTCGACCCGGTAGGCGAGTGGCATCAGGGGTAGCCTGCGTTGCCATTGCAGGCAGTCGATACAGCGTCGATGGCGCCTTTTCGGGTAATACTGAGCAGGCCGAAAGAAGGGACAGCGCGCTCATCATGACGACGATGCGAAAAATAGGCATGTTCACGGGCGAAACTCCTCTACGTGGTCGCGGCCAAGGAAAAAGTCCGTTGGACTCTCTTCGAGCTCTCGCGTAATGCGATCAAGGGTGGCGAGTGTCGAGCGGAGCGCCGCGAGCGCTGGGGCGATGTCGCGAGTGCTTTGTAAGGTGCCTTCCACGGCCCCTGCGTTATCGTTTACCAATTGCTCTATCCGCTGAGCAGCACTAGCAACGTCGCGGCTGGCGTTCTCGGCACTGCGCATGACTTGTTGGCCCTCTTGGTTCAGCAGTCGATTCGCCTCCTGGCTAAGTGTCTCGATGCTCTCGAGCGTGGTGGTGGCTTGGCGTGACACATCGCCAAAAAGCGCCATGTTTTCATCCAAAGCAGCCTGCTGAGAGGCAATCATTTCCGTGATTTGGGCAATGTTGGTCAATATGTTGCCCGCCTGCTGTCGATTGTCGTCATTGAAGAGTTCGTTCACGCTCTGAAGGATCGCGTTGAGGTTCTCGATCATCTCCTCGCCCTCATCGAACAGCGTGGCAATGGGCGACGGGTCGGCTGGGATGAAGGGGGCCGTGTCGTTACTTTGCGATGATAAGCGTGGGCTAGCCGGCGTTCCGCCATATAGCTGCACCGACATGCTACCGGTAATGCTGGCAAACGCTAATTTTGCCCGTGTATCGACTTTGATGGGCGTGTCTTGATACACGCGAATCCGAGTAATCACTTGGCGGGGGTCGTCAGGGTTCAAGGACAGCTCGGTGACATCGCCGACTTCGATGCCGTTGTACTGTACCTTGCTGCCCTCCGAGAGGCCGCTGACGTTGCGTTCGAACAGAATACGGTAAGGTAGGTAATCCCGTTGGCCAGCGTCATAGCTCATCCATATCGCAAACAGCAGGGCGGCCGCAGCCGTTAACACGGTAAACAATCCAATCAATACATGGTGTGCGCGAGTTTCCATGTGCGTCACTCCTTAGACGATGGTGTGTCAGCAGCACGCTGTGCAGCGCGTCCACGCGGACCGTTAAAGTAATCTTGTACCCACTCGTCGTCCGTTTCGGCGACTCGCTCCAGCGTATCGGCGACCAAAACGCGCTTTTGTGACAGCACGGCAACGCGATCACAGGCTGCGTAGAGGGTATCCAGGTCGTGAGTGACCAAAAAAACGCTGAAGCCAAGTGCATCGCGAAGGGTCACGAGCAACTGGTCAAACGCAGCGGCACCAATGGGGTCGAGCCCGGCTGTCGGTTCATCGAGGAATAAAATGTCCGGGTCCAAGGCGAGCGCTCTGGCAAGGGCTGCACGTTTTATCATGCCCCCTGAGAGTGATGCTGGAAACTGCCGTGCCGCTTGCGGTGCCAAGCCCACTAAAGAAAGTTTGATGCGCGCCAGATATTCAGCCTCTTCCCGAGGCAGCCCAGCGTGCTCAATGAGCGGTAGCGCGACGTTCTCTTGCAGATTGAGCGAACTAAACAAGGCCCCGCGCTGGAAAAGCACCCCAAAGCGCCGTTCGATTTGGCTGCGCTGGGAGCCGCTTAGCGCATTCAACCGCTGGCCCAGCACCTCGACGGTGCCATCATTAGGATGCTTGAGCCCTACGATACTGCGTAGCAGGACCGATTTACCCGTGCCAGAACCGCCAACGACGCCGAGAATTTCTCGACGATAGAGGGTCAAATCTACTCCTTCGTGAACGACATTATCGCCAAATCGATTTACCAGCCCTTGCACACAAATGACGGCTTCCTTGCTTTGACATTTTTGCGATGTCGGAGAAGATCTGTCGTTCACCAGCCCATCTCCATGAAAAATAACGCCGCTAATGCATCGATGAGAATCACCATGAAGATGGCTTGCACCACACTGGACGTCGTGTGGGCACCCACCGATTGGGCGCTTCCGCTGACGTTGAATCCTTCCAGACAGCCAATGACCGCAATTACGAAGGCAAAGACCGGTGCTTTGCTCAATCCCACTAGGAAATGCGTTACCGACACATCTTTTTGCAGCGTTGCCATAAACTGGCTAGTAGAAATATCCAGCGACAGCGACGCCACTACCGCACCGCCCAAGAGGCCGCTTAGCATGCCGACAAACGCCAGGAGCGGCAGGCTAATCAACAGCGCCATCACCCGAGGAAGCACGAGCAGCTCGATAGGATCTAGCCCAAGTGTCTTCAGGGCATCGATCTCTTCATTGGATTTCATCGCACCGAGCTGGGCAGTAAAGGCGCTGGCGGTGCGACCTGCCAAAAGAATGGCGGCTAGCAGCACGCCGAACTCACGCAGAAAGGAGAACGCCACCAGGTCAATGGTATACACCGTTGCGCCGAAATCTTCCAACACGGTCGCCCCAAGAAAGGCCACCACGGCCCCCACCATGAAGGTAAGTAGCGCAACGATAGGCACTGCATTCAAACCACTTTGCTGAACATGAGCAACGGTGGCGGTCATACGCCAATGGCGGGGGCGAAACAGCAGCGAAGCAAACGTCGCCAAGACCAAGCCGATAAACGCCAATAGCTGCCGCTGTTGCGCTGTCATGGCCACCATTTGGCGGCCCACCGATGCCAACGCATCGGTGATCCGATGGGAATGAGTGCGCGTGCTCTCGACAGGAGCCTCCATGGCTTCGGCAATCCGAATCAGTAACATCTGCTGCGCGTGGGGTAGGTCGTTGGCAGCCTGTTTGGTTTTGTCGATCCCTAAGAGCTCGACGATCAGCGCCGCACCGGCAGTATCGAGTGCTTCGAAGCCAGGCAGTGATAGCGATGCCGAACCTAGTTCTTCGCGCCGCTTTAGAACGTGCTTTAGCTCGGTATAGTGGCGTAGCGTCCACTCGCCACCCAGTGTAACGACCTCACCCTGTTGAGTGATCCACTCGTTTGGCATCCCTGCTCCTCAGTGCGTTCACATGACAGTGAAGACCATGATGCAATCAAACGAGCGTTAGTGAAAGGAAAGACGACGTTTCTTAACGTGACGCACGATACTTGGGCGCCAGCTCCTGCTTGATTTTGGCAGCTACCTCTTTGAGTCGAGGTCCAAGGTTATGGACCAGTCGGTCATGATCCAACCGCAGGCTAGAGCCGCCGCAGTTGATGGCCATCACTTCGGCACCATCCTCTAAAATGAGCGGCATGGCAACGGCGCTGATATCCCGCTGCCAATCCTGCTCGGAGAGGCAAAAGCCGTACTCGGCATAATCGCGCAGACTCTGCTCGATACCAGCCTGCAGGCGGGGCCAATCGCTGCCGTGAAAGGCAGCCAGCTCTTGCATCACCTGCTGGCGGCGCTCACCCGATAACCCGCACAGCCAAGCGCGGCCAATCGCTGACGTGGCAATCGGTAGGCGTGAGCCAACATCTAGCCGAATGATCAGCGGCCCGTGGCCGTGACAGGTTTCCAGATACACCATGTCGCTGCGGTCGGCACCGCCCAGGCTGACATTACAATCGGTGGCGTCGGCAAAGTGCTGTAAGTGGGGACGGGCAATTTCGCGAATGCCCATATTGGCCAGAAAGCGGTAGCCCAATGCCAGCACACCCGGCCCAAGGCGGTACTTCTCCAAATGGCGGTTATGTTGCAGGTAGCCTAATTGGGTCAGCGTATAGGTCAACCGAGACACCGTGGGGCGGGGGATTTGGGTACGATTCGAGAGCTCTGCATTGCCCAGGTACTCCTCACCCGTCCCAAAGGCACGGAGTAGTTCTAGCCCACGCGCGAGCGCGGTGACAAAGTTGCGATCTTTTTCCGGTGATTGCGGCTCATCGGCAGCGGCGTCGGTGGGTTCCATCAAGCGTCTCGGCTAATCAATCATTGAGTGGTAAGTATCGCATACCTGCGCTGGGGCGTTGCAAAGCGTGAAAAGGAAGCTTAGTCAACGCTTGGCCTGCGACGCTGTTTGGCAGCGCCGCTATGTTGGGCGGCTATCGCGGTTAGCGGTCCACACGCTCGATGATGGTCGCAATGCCCTGGCCAACGCCAATGCACATGGTGACTAACGCATAGCGGCCGCCGGTGGCTTCTAGCTGGCGCAGGGCGGTGAGGGCCAAGCGCGCCCCAGAGGCACCCAGCGGATGGCCAATGGCAATCGCGCCGCCGTTGGCATTCAAGCGCGGGTCGTCGGTGGAGAGCCCCAACTGTTGAACGCAGCCCAACACCTGGACGGCAAAGGCTTCGTTGATTTCAATCACGTCCATCTGGTCAAGCGAAAGGCCAGCCCGAGCCAGCGCTTTTTGCGAAGCGGGTACCGGCCCCAAGCCCATGACGCGTGGGGCAACGCCCGCCACGGCGCTGGCAACGATACGCGCTCGCGGCGCAAGCCCAGCCCGCTCGCCTGCCGCACGCGTGCCTACGATCAGCGCGACAGCCCCATCGTTCAAACCAGAGGCGTTGCCTGCGGTCACGACACCGCCTTCGAATAGAGCACCGAGTTTGGCCAGTTTCTCTTCGGTGCTTTCAGCTCGCGGGTGTTCATCTTTATCTACCAACCGCGGCGGCTGTTTGCGCCCTTGGGGTACTTCGACGCCAAACATTTCGCCGTCATAGAAGCCGTTTGCCAGCGCCTGGGCATAGCGCGCCTGCGAACGGGCGGCAAAGGCATCGCTGGCTTCGCGGCCAATGTTCAGGTCGTGGGCGATGTTGTCGGCAGTTTCCGGCATGCTGTGGCTGCCGTACTCTTTGGCGATCCAGGGGTTAGGGAAGCGCGATCCGATCACGGTATCGAACATCGGTTGATTGCGCGCGTAGGGGGAGTCGGCCTTGCCCAGCACGTAAGGCGCGCGGGACATGGACTCCACGCCGCCAGCCAAAAATAGCTCGCCCTCGCCTAAGCGAGCGGCGCGGGCGGCATCCATCATGGCGGCTAGGCCGCTGCCGCACAGGCGGTTGACGGTTTGGCCTGCCACCTCAATCGGCAGGCCCGCCAGCAGCGCCCCGTGACGCGCCACGTTACGGGAGTCTTCCCCCGCTTGGTTCGTACAGCCTGCCAACACTTCTTCATAGCTCTCTAAGGCAAACGGATTACGCGCTACCAGTGCTTTTAGCGTTAGCCCCAGTAGTTCATCCGGGCGAATGGGCGCCAGGCTGCCGCCATGGCGACCAAAAGGGGTGCGTAATCCGTCGTAAATATAGGCGTCTTGCATGGTTATTCTCCTGGTTCGGTAAGCCGTATTTGACACTGAGATGTGTCAGCCTCTTGGCCCGTCGGTCAGCGGCATACCCAGCGCGGCGCGGCGGCGCAGCCACGGGCTGGGGCGGTAGCGGGGGTCGCCGGTGGCCTCCAATAGGTTGTTCAAAATGGTCAGGATGCGCGAAGCGCCGTAGTGGTCGCCCATGTGCAGCGGTCCAAACGGGTAGCCCAAGCCAAGCTCCACCGCGCGATCGATGGTGGCGGGGGCTGCGACGCCTTGCTGAGCGATATCGGCGCCCACATTAACGATGCATGCCACCACCCGCTGCAGCACAAAGCCGGTGCTGTCTTGAAGCGTGCTGACCGGGGTGCCATCAGCATTTAATAGGCTGGCAGCGGCATCGATCAGATCGGGGCGGGTAATGGGGGAGGCCATCAGGCTGCGGCGTTTATCCAGCCCCGCCAGCATATCCACCGCGACGCACTGCTCGGCATTCAAGCCTTGGCGCAGCGCGCACTGAGTGGTGTCTTCGCCCAGCGGTGTCAGCAGGCACAGCGCCTCTGAAGAGGGCTGAGCCGCACTTTCTAGTGGCCAGCCCGCTGTGGTAACCAATTCGGCAAGCTGCGTGGCGCTACCCGGGTCGTCTTGGCTGATCCACACGGGGCAAGGTGGGGTCGACGCAATGGCGGGTTCTTCCGGCATCTGTTGCTGGCCATTCACGTAGCGATAAAAGCCTTCACCGGTTTTGCGTCCCAGCAAGCCTGCTGAGAGCCGCTGGCGGGTGAGGGGTGACGGGCGAAAGCGCGGCTCTTCGTAATATTGGTGGTACACCGACTCCATCACTGCATGGGAAACATCCAGGCCTGTCAGGTCCAGCAGGGTAAACGGCCCCATTCGAAAACCACCTTGATCCACCATGATGCGGTCGATGGTAGCGGGGTCGGCTACGCTCTCACTCAAAATGCGCAACGCTTCAGTACCGAAGGCGCGCCCGGCGTGATTGACCAGAAACCCGGGCGTGTCAGTGGCCTGGGCCGTGAAGTGGCCCATCGCAGTACCCAAGGCATCGACCCGCTGGGTGACATCGTAAGCGGTACGTAACCCCGGAATCACTTCGACGATTTTCATCAGCGGAACGGGATTGAAAAAGTGGAAGCCAATCACGCGCTCTGGGTGCTGGCAGGCCGCTGCAATGGCAGTAACGGAGAGTGAAGAGGTGTTGGTGGCCAGTACGGCATCCTGGCGAACGATGCTCTCTAAATCGTTAAACAGTCCCTGTTTGGCCTCCAGCTTCTCGATAATGGCTTCAACGACGATATCGCAGGGGGCGAGGGCCGCGAGGTCGCGTGCTTCGATCAATCGCTCCCCGTACTGCTCGGCTTGGGCTTGAGTAATACGCTGCTTGTCGGCGCTGCGCTGCCATAACCCATAAATAAAGGCAGTCGCTTCCGCCACCGCGCCGTCTTTGACATCGAATAGCATGACGTCGAGGCCTGCCTGCGCGGCGAGCTGGGCAATGCCTCTCCCCATGGCTCCCGTGCCGACGATACCAAGCGTTTTGAATGAATGGGCGACTGCGTCATAAGCCATAGGTCAACATCCTCGCTGCTAGTATTTTTATTCTGCATTGCAAAATAGCATTTCGTTTATTGACTGCCATCCTAGGCTATGCAAAAGTGCCTGACAAGAGAATGAACGCTAGTTTCGCCATGCAGAACTATGGCAGGCCTCACTGCCCGCGCGAACGCCAACCATAAAAATATCGTTGCCACCAGGAGCCGTTATGATCCGTGATCCCGAACTGTTGAATCAGTTGGTTGATACCATTGCCCGCTTCGTCCGGGAGCGTTTAATTCCCAATGAGGCGCGGCTGGCCGAAGAGGATGCAGTGCCCGCCGAAATTTTGTCGGAAATGAAGGAGATGGGGTTGTTTGGGCTATCCATTCCTGAAGAGTACGGCGGGTTAGGACTCACCATGGAAGAAGAGGCGTTGGTGGCCATGGAGATCGGCAAAACGTCTCCCGCGTTCCGCTCGGTATTCGGTACCAACAATGGCATCGGCGCTCAGGGGATTTTGATCGATGGCACTGACGAGCAGAAAGCCAAATACGTGCCGCGCTTGGCCACCGGCGAGATTCTCAGCTCGTTCTGCTTGACCGAACCGGACTCTGGCTCCGATGCGGCTAGCTTGCGCACCACCGCCGTGCGCGATGGCGACTACTACGTGTTGAATGGCACTAAGCGCTATATCACCAACGGCCCAGAAGCCGACCTGTTCACCGTGATGGCGCGTACCGACCCAGACAACAAAGGCGCGGGCGGTATCTCTGCTTTTATCGTCGAAGGCAGCACGCCGGGGCTGATCCGCGGCCCGGCGGATAACAAAATGGGCCAAAAGGGCGCACATACCTGCGACATCATCTTCGATAACTGTCGCGTACCGGCTGACAACATCATTGGCGGCAAAGAGGGACAAGGCTTTAAAACCGCCATGAAGGTGCTGGATCGTGGCCGCCTGCATATCTCTGCGGTGTGTGTGGGCGTGGCCGAGCGCTTGGTCGACGAGTCGCTGCGCTACACCATGGAGCGTAAGCAGTTCGGTGCGCCGCTGGCGGAGCATCAGCTGGTGCAGGCCATGCTGGCCGATAGCAAAACCGAAGCCTACGCAGGCAAAACCATGGTGATGGACGCCGCACGGCGCAAGGATGATGGCGAAAACGTCTCAACACTGGCCTCCTGCTGCAAGCTGTTCTGCGCCGAAATGGTCGGCCGCGTCGCGGATCGCGCCGTGCAGGTGCACGGCGGTGCGGGCTACATGTCAGAATACGCCGTCGAGCGCTTCTACCGGGACGTGCGTTTGTTCCGTATTTACGAAGGAACCACACAAATTCAGCAGCTGGTGATTGCCCGGAACATGGTGCGGGAGGCGTCCTAATGGCTCTGTCGGTCCCTTACCAAGCGCCAGACGAGATGATTTTTGGCCGTCAGGCCAGCGAGCTGTTAGCAGAACTCCCCGAGCGCTTGAGCACCCGCGTGCTGGAAAATGCGAAACGTTTAGCGGATCATCCCGCGCTGGTGGATGGCAGTATTCGCTGGAGCTACGCCGAACTGGGGCAAGAGGTCTACGCTGCCTGCGATTGGTTAGCCAATCTCGGCGTACGGCCCGGCGATCGTATCATGACGGTCAGTGAAAACTGTCGTGCCCTGGTGGTACTGCTGTTGGCCGCTAGTGAAATGGACGTTTGGGTCGCGATTGTCAATTCGCGACTCTCCGCTCAGGAAGTGGATTTGATCCAGGGCAACTGCCTACCGCGCCGGGTGTTTTACACCTGCGAAGCCTCTCAAGAGGCGAGCCAGCACTCCGAGCGCCATGCGGCCGATCGCTACCAGCATCCGCAGCTCGGCGGCCTAGCGATTTCACCGCTTTTCGAGAGCGAACCTGAGCCCGTTCACGCCAGTGGTGCCGAGCAGGTCGCCGCGATGATCTACACCTCAGGCACCACCGGCACACCGAAAGGCGTGATGCTCACCCATCGCGGCATTCTCTATATCGCTTCTATTTCTGGTGGCATGCGCCATCTGAGTGAAGGGCAGCGGGTGTACGGCGTGCTGCCCATGTCCCATGTGTTCGGCCTCTCATCGGTGTGTATGGGCTCGCTGTATAACGGCGCGTGCCTTTACACCGTGCCTCGCTTCGATGCGGCACAGCTGATGGCAACGCTCAAAGAGGAGCGCATTACCGTTCTTCAGGGCGTGCCCGCCATGTACGCTCGCGCCCTGGAGTATTTGAAGCGTGAGCAGCGTGCATTAGAAGCGCCCGCGCTTATCTATATGTCGGCAGGCGGCTCGCCGCTGGATAGCGATACCAAAACTCGCGTGGAAGCCGTCTTTGGGTTAACGCTTCATAATGGCTACGGCCTCACCGAAGCCAGCCCCACGATTAGCCAAACCCGCATCGATGATCGTCATCAGAGCAGCACCGTGGGCCGCGTGCTGCCGCTGTTGGAGTATCGGTTAGAGCCCTTAGGCAGCAGCGGCACGTCAGAAAAGGCAGGCGATGAGGTGGGCGAGCTATGGGTGCGTGGCCCCAATATTATGAAGGGCTACTTCCGCCAGCCGGACGCCACCCGCGCCACGTTAACGGAAGATGGCTGGCTCAATACCGGCGATATTGCCAAGCTGGATCACGATGATCAGCTCTATATCGTGGGTCGCAGTAAGGAGCTGATTATTCGCTCGGGTTTTAATATCTATCCGCCGGATGTGGAAGCGGTGATCAACGAGCACCCGGCGGTGACCTTAACCGCCGTGGTGGGGCGGCAGGTGGCAGGCAATGAGGAGGTGGTGGCGTTCGTACAGTGTGAGCCGGGCATCGACGTCGAGTTGGCAGAGCTCAAAGCCTTCATTGCCGAACGGCTGGCACCCTATAAGCGGCCTACCCAGATCGTCTTCATGGATGCGCTGCCTTCCACCGCCAGTGGTAAGATTCTCAAGGGTCGACTGCGCGACCTGGCCCAAGGGGAGAGCGCTTTATGAGCGGCGTAGACAGCAACGGTGGCTCAACCACACCCCAGGCGCTGATGGGCTATCACGAATTGCTGGGCATGCACGTCGTGGAGTGGGAAGAGGGGCGCGCGGTGGTGGAGCTCACCATCGAGCCCAAGCACCTGAACCGCAGCGGCAATGTACACGGCGGTGTGCTGGCCTCGATGCTGGATAGCGCCCTAAGCTTGGCGGGCCTGCACTGCGATGTGCCGGGGAATATTCGTCGCGGGATGACGCTATCACTAACGACCACCTTCGTGGGCCCTGCTCGGCAAGGCGTGTTGCGGGCGACGGGCACGCTGCGCGGCGGCGGGCAAAAAACCTTCATGACCAGCGGTGAGATCGTGGATGAACGGGGCAACCTTGTCGCTATGGGAGAAGGCTCTTTTCGTCGCCGTAGCGGCAGCGAATCCTCGCAAGGTACTCCCGACCCGCAGTTGAGGGAGCCTAGCGAGTGAGTCCAGCCCGTCTGCGGGTTTCCTGTTTGTTACTGGTAACGCTTGCCACGCTGATTCATTTGGTCGGTGGCAGCGTTGCGTGGCAAGCCGTAGGCGTTGTGGCGCTGCTGCTCTATTTGGCCACCCTAAAAGGTCAACTCACCCGTATGGCCAAGGGGCTGCTGTGTGCTGCCGGCGTTCTCACGCTGCTCGCGCTATGGCGCTCGCCAACCTCCGGCCAGCTGCTATTCGAGGCGAGTGGGCGTTTTGCCTTTTTTGCCACCTTCGTGGTGGCGCTCAGCATGCTGCGTTTACCTGCCTACCGCTCCCGCCTAGTGCGCCGCTGTGGGCAGAGCATGCTGTTGCAGCCCCCCAGCCGCCGTTATCCGATCCTATCGCTGGGCTCGGCGCTGTTCGGCATCATTCTGAACATTGGTGTGCTCAACCTGTTTGCCGCCATGATCGAAAAGAGCAATACCCTGAGCGCCGCCCAGGGCCGCACCTGGGTACAGCAGGCCCGCCAGCGACGTATGATGCTGGCGCTACTGCGTGGATTTTCGCTGGCACCACTGATCTCGCCCATGGGCATCGGGGTGGCTGTGGTGCTGTCCAGCCTTCCCCAGGTCACTTGGCCACAGTTGGCACCCTATATTCTAGGGGCCGCCGCACTGATTTTTATGGCGGGCTGGATGGTGGACTATGTCACCGGCCCGCATCCACCCGCCAATAAAACCTATGTCACTCCTTCGTTGCGCCCATTGGCGCAGTTTGGCTTTTTGCTAATCGGTATTGTCGCGCTGGTGTTTTCCATTGCGTGGCTGCTGGATGTACGACTACCCATTGCCGCGCTGCTTGGCGCGCCTAGCGGGGCGCTTTTATGGCTGGCTTGGCAGCGTCGCAGGCTAGGCTATGGTGGATTGCCTGCCGCCATAACGACGGTCCATCGTCAGCTCCCTTGGTTGCTGTCTCCCAGTGCCAATGAAATCGTGGTGCTGGGAGCGGCAGGCTATTTGGGGCATGTATGCGTAGGCTTGGTGGATACTCATCAACTGGCGCCGCTACTGGCAGTGCTTGGCCCGCTAGGCGCATTCAACGCGGTGTTGGCGATGCTGATGGTGGTGGGGCTCGCGCAAATAGGTGTCAATCCGATTGTCACGGTGACGTTGTTGGTTGGCCTGTTACCCACGCTGGGCATCGAGGGGCTGTCGCCTGCGCTGATCGGGGCATCGTTGATGGTGGGCTGGGCGCTGGCGCTGATGTCGTCGCCCATGACCGCGTCGATGCTAATTCTTTCGCGCTTTACCCGCGTGCCCGCCACCCGCATTGGCTACCGTTGGAATGGCCGCTTTTTGGTCACGGTGATCCCGCTGTTAGCGTTATGGTTTGGTTGGTCGCCATTCTAAGGCGGTAGGTAGCATGAAACGCTTGACCTTTAGCAGGCGTTTTTTTATTGTGATTTTATAAAGTGAAATATAGTTTTACTATGCGGAATATAAACTGAGAAGCTGATGGTTCAATCGCTGGAGCATGCCTTATGAAAATCCTCGTCGCGGTGAAACGCGTCATCGACTACAACGTCAAAATCCGCGTCAAAGCGGACCATTCCGATGTGGACCTTACCAACGTCAAAATGGCCATGAACCCCTTCTGCGAAATTGCCGTGGAAGAGGCGGTGCGCCTGAAAGAGAAGGGCGTGGCCACCGACGTCGTGGCCGTCACGGTCGGCCCCAAGGCCGCCCAAGAGCAGCTGCGCACCGCGCTGGCGCTAGGGGCCGACCGCGCCATCCACATTGAAACCGACGAGCGCGCCGAATCGCTGGCGGTGGCCAAGCTGCTGGCCAAGGTGGTGGACGACGAGCAGCCCGGTTTGGTGATTCTCGGTAAGCAAGCCATCGACACCGACAACAACCAGACCGGCCAGATGCTCGCCGCGCTGACCAACCTGCCGCAAGGCACGTTCGCGTCGGAAGTGGCCGTAGACGGCGACAAGGTCAACGTGACCCGTGAAATCGACGGCGGCTTGCAAACCGTTGCCCTCACGCTGCCCGCCATCGTCACCACCGACCTACGCCTCAACGAGCCGCGCTACGCCAAACTGCCGGACATCATGAAGGCCAAGAAAAAGCCGCTGGATGTCAAAACCCCCGCCGACTACGGCGTCGAGGTGGCCTCCAAGGTCACGCTGCTCAAAGTGGAATCCCCCGCCGAGCGCAAAGGCGGCATCAAAGTCGCCTCGGTGGACGAGCTGATCGACAAACTGAAAAACGAAGCCAAAGTGCTTTAAAAGGAGCTGATCTCATGAGCATTCTGGTACTTGCCGACCTGCATGAAGGTCAGTTAGCGGGCGCCACCGCCCACGTCGTCGCAGCGGCCCAAGCCATTGGGGGCGACATCGACGTGCTGGTGGCCGGTGAAGGCGTCCAGGCCGCCGCCGACGCGGCCGCCCAGCTCGACGGTGTGAGCAAAGTGCGCGTGGCGGACAACGCCGTGTACGCCCACCAGCTCGCCGAGCCCATGGGCGCGCTGCTGGTGGAGCTGGCGGGCGACTATACCCACGTACTGGCCAGCGCCTCCACCACGGGTAAGAACGTCCTGCCGCGCCTAGCGGCGCTGAAAGACGTCAGCCAGCTATCGGACGTGATTGGTGTCGACAGCGCCGATACCTTCCTGCGTCCGATCTACGCCGGTAACGCCATCGCGACGGTGAAAAGCGACGACGCGCTGAAAGTCATCACCGTGCGCACGACAGCGTTCGATGCGGTGGGCAGCGGCGGTAGCGCCACGGTAGAAGCGGTGGACGTGGTCGTCGACAACACCCAATCGCGCTTCGTCAAGCAAGAGCTGGCGCAGAGCGACCGCCCCGAACTCAGCGGCGCCAAGATCGTCATCTCCGGCGGCCGCGGCATGGGCAACGGCGAGAACTTCAAGCTGCTCGACGGCATTGCCGACAAGCTGGGGGCAGCCATCGGTGCGTCTCGCGCGGCGGTGGATGCCGGCTTCGTGCCCAACGACATGCAGGTCGGCCAGACCGGTAAGATCGTTGCGCCGGAGCTGTACATTGCGGTGGGTATTTCAGGCGCGATTCAACACTTGGCGGGCATGAAAGACTCCAAGGTGATCGTGGCGATCAACAAGGACGACGAAGCGCCGATCTTCCAGGTGGCCGATTACGGCCTGGTAGGGGATCTGTTCGAGATTCTGCCGGAGCTGGAAAGCAAGCTGTAAGTTTAGGAGGCTGTCCGGAATAGCCCTAGGCGGGGGCGCTGTCAACCCGTCCTTGGGCGCTACTTTCGCTTCTGACCGCCATGGATGGCGGGAATGCTGCTAACGTCAGGAACGTGTTACCTGCCCTGGCGAAAGACCCCCGCTATGGGCTGTTCCGGCCATGCCAACTATTTTGGCCATGCTTTAAAACCCCTTTTTTGGGGTTTTCACGCTGATGGGCTTCCAAACAATGATAATGAGCCACGTATGCTAACCCAACTGACTGCCTCCATGACGCTGCCGGTGATCGGCTCTCCCATGTTTATCGTTTCTGGCCCTGAGCTGGTGATTGCCCAGTGTCAGTCGGGCATCATTGGCGCGTTTCCTGCGCTGAACGCCAGGCCTGCGGAAGTGCTTCGGGAGTGGCTGCAGCAGATCACCGAGACGCTGGACGACTATAACGCTCAGCACCCGCAACAACCCGCCGCACCGTTTGCGGTGAACCAGATCGTGCACCCCACCAATGATCGCCTGGAGCACGATATAGCGCTATGCGCTGAGTTCAAGGTGCCTCTGATCATTACCAGCCTGCATGCGCCCAACCGAGTGGTCAAGCAAGTGCACGCTTATGGCGGCCTGGTGTTTCATGACGTGACCACGATCAGGCACGCCAAAAAAGCCATCGAGGCCGGGGTGGATGGGCTGATTTTGGTCTGCCATGGCGCAGGCGGCCATGCGGGGCGGCTCAACCCCTTCGCCTTTGTGGCGGAGGTTAGGCAGTTCTACGATGGCCCGCTGGTGCTGGCCGGGGCGATTACCAAAGGCGAGCAGATCGCCGCCGCTCAGGCGCTGGGCGTGGACATGGTGTATATGGGCACACGTTTCATTGCCACCCAGGAAGCCAATGCCCAACCGGCTTACAAGCAGATGGTACTGGAAGCCGCCGCGGGGGATATCGTCTACACCAATCTATTTACCGGCGTGCACGGTAACTACCTGCGCCAAAGCATCGAGCTGGCCGGGCTGGACCCAGAGGCACTGCCTGAGGGTGACAAAAACGCCATGCGCTATGGATCAGGCGGCAGCAGCAAAGCCAAAGCGTGGCGGGATATTTGGGGTGCCGGGCAAGGGGTGGGGGTTATTATCACACTGAACAGCGTGGCCGATGAGGTCGCCACGCTGCGAGCGGAATATCAGCAGGCACTAGATCACTTGCGGCGGCGTTGACGAAAGGCGGCCACGCGGGTGTGAAAATCCTCGGTGGCCTTACACGCATCCTGCAGCTCACCTTCGAGCGTGATGGTCTCGTCGAGCGTTAGATTCCCCGCTTGTCGCATGGCCCGCTTCGTTGCCCCCAGCGCTTGGGGGGATTGCGTCACCAACGCCTGTGCCAGCGCGCGGGCTTCGGCTAGCACCTGATCATCTTCCACCGCTCGGTTAGCCAGGCCCAGCGCCACGCAGCGCTCGGCATCTATTGGGGTAGCTAGCGCCGCCATCTCGAAGGCCTGGGCGTGGCCTAGTTTGCGCACTAAGTGCCAGCACGCACCGCCATCGGGAATCAAGCCAATATTGATAAAGGCCAGTTTCAGGTAAGCCGAGCGGCCCATGACTACCATGTCACTGGCCAACACGTAGGAAACACCAATCCCCGCAGCGGCACCGCTGACCGCCGCAATCACGGGTTTTTCCATCGTCATCATGCTGCGCAGTGCTGGAAGAAAAAGGGTGGCTAACCGTTCGCTGGCGGGCGCAGTAGTGGCCTTCTCGAATTCCGCTACATCGGCACCGGCACAAAAGGCGCTGCCTTCACCGCTGAGAATCACACAGCGCACCTTCGGGTCAGCTGCTACGTTGGCTAATCCCTCATTCAGCGCCAGGGCCGTAGGCTCGTTGAGGGCATTGCGCACCGCTGGGCGCGCAATGAATAGTTCGGCAATACCGCCTTCGGAGACGTTAACCCGCACTAAAGGCGTTGCTTCGCTGGTCATGCGCTGCTCCTTAAGCGGCGTCGAGCTGTTCGCTCACCGTCTCGAGGTGATAGTCGCTGTCGCCCAGGTAGTGATCGAACATCACCAGATGTTTGGCGTAGTGGGCCACGAAGCACTCGTCGGTCATGCCCATTCCACCATGCAGCTGGATGGCCTGTTCGGCGATAAAGCGCGCGGACTCGCCGCAGTACGCCTTGGCCGCGGCGATTTTATAGTCCCGCTCGTTAGCAGGCAGCGTGAGGCTGGTGGCGGCGAGAATCGCCATGGAGCGCGACTGCTCTAGGTGCAGGTGCATATCCACCATGCGATGCTGTAGGGACTGAAATGTGGCCAGCGGCAGGCCAAACTGCCTGCGTTCTTTCAAGTAGGCCAACGTTTGGTCGCAGGCGGTTTCCATGGCGCCGATGGCCTGGGCACACAGCGCGGCGCGGCCTAGCGCCAGCACCGCTGCCAGCGCGTCACCTGCGTCTTCGCTTAAGCAGTTCTCTAGCGGCAGCGTCACGTTATTCAGCGTCAGGTCACCGGCGTGCTGATCATCCATAGTGCGATAGGTGCGTACCGTGGTGCCTTGGGTATTGGCAGGCACGATGAACAGCCCGATCTTGCCGCTGGGCAGTTGGGCGTTGACCAGCGTGGCGGTGGCATTGTCTAGGTTGATGACCACATCTTTACACCCGTTAAGCTGCCACTGGCCCTCTTGCTGGCTCGCCTGGGTCGATATATCGAAGGCATCATAGCGGGCGTTTTGCTCTTGCCAAGCAAAAGCGAGCTGGTGTTCACCTTCCAACAGCGGAGCAAGCCAGCGCTCCTGCTGCGTGGGGTTGGCACATAGGGCGAGTAACTGACCGGGCATAACGAGGCCAAACAGGTAAGCTTCAGGAACCAATCCGCGTCCTAGCGCCTGCATAATAATCATCAGATCGGTGCCGTCGCCGCCTAGCCCGCCCACGTCTTCGCTAAACGGCATGTGCAGCAGGCCCAGCTCGGCAAAGGTGCGCCACAGCGGGCTGGCGCCTTTGGCGGGCGCTTCCAGCATGGCACGGCGCTGCTCGGGGGTGACCTGGTCGGCCACCAAGCGTGTCAGTGTCTCTTCGAGCATTCGCTGCTCGTCGGTAAGTGCAAAATCCATGGTGACCCCCTACATTCTTAAAATGGTTTTAGCGACGATGCTTTTCTGAATTTCGTTAGCACCGCCATAAATCGATAGCTTGCGACGGTTAAAGTACTGGGCACTGGCGGCAGCACTTTGGGCGTCGTTGTCATCTAGCGACTCGTCGCCATGGAGAAACTCAGGGAAGAACGGCAGGGCGGCAGGGCCAAGTGCGCGGCGAGTAAGTTCGCTGATCTCCTGGCGCAGTTCCGAGCCGCGCACTTTCAACAGCGAGCTTTCCGCCCCAGGAACGCCGCCATCCCGTGCGGCGGCAATCACGCGCAGGTTAGTCACTTCCAGCGCCATCAGCTCAAGCTCGGCTTTCACCACCCGCTGGCGAAAGCTGGGTAGCGATAGAAGCGGTTTACCGCGATGCTGCACACGGGTGGCGAGCGACTTCAAATGACGCAGCGCCTGCTTGGCGTGACCAAGCCCGGCAATTCCGGTGCGCTCGTGGGTGAGCAAGAACTTGGCGCAGGTCCAGCCCTGGCCCTCTTCACCGACGCGGTTTTCTAACGGCACGCGGACATTGTCGAGAAACACCTCGTTGACTTCGTGGGCGCCGTCGAGGGTGATAATGGGGCGCACGGTGATGCCGGGGCTCTGCATATCGATCAGCAAAAAGCTGATGCCCGCCTGTTTTTTGGCGTGGGGGTCTGTGCGTACCAGGCAGAACATCATGTTGGCGTGCTGGCCCAGGGTGGTCCAGGTTTTCTGGCCATTGACGATGTAGTGGTCGCCATCACGCACGGCGCGGGTGGATAAACCGGCCAGATCCGAGCCGGCGCCGGGTTCGGAGTAGCCCTGGCACCACCAATCCTGGTTATTAAGAATTCGCGGCAGGTAGTGCCGTTGCTGCTCGACGCTGCCGAATTTCATGATCACCGGCGCGACCATATTGACGCCAAAGGGTACCACGGTAGGGGCGTGGGCGGCCGCGCACTCCTCGTCGAAGATATGCCGCTGCACCGGGCCCCAGCCTGGGCCGCCATGTTCGACGGGCCAGTTGGCCGCAAGCCACCCTTGCTCGCTGAGAATGTTCTGCCAGCGGATATGGTCATCGGCGCGCAGATGGCGGCCTAAACGCACGCGCTCACGAATGTCGCTGGGCAGTGCATCGGCTAGAAATCGGCGGACTTTCTCGCGGAATGCCTGCTCTTCGGGGCTAAACGTCAGGTTCATGAGTGTGCATCCTCGGAAGGCGTCTTTTTGTGAGTCGATGAAGGGGATGGCAGTGTGGCTTGGCGGTGCGGCCCACCCAAATGGCGTGGGTAGCCCAACGCTTCCACCGCCAGCAGATCGATGTCGCTCTCGCGGTAGCAGGCCCCCTGCTGCGCCAGCGTCAGGCTCGCCTGCTCCATGGCGGACTGAGCATCGTTGTCGGGCGTTTGTCTTGCGGCGTGATAAAGCGTTCTCAGCACGCTGTGACACTGAGTCGCCACCACGTTGGCTCGTAGCGCTTTGAGCGTTAAGGCCACCCGCTGCTGATCGGCTGCGTTGGCACCGTGATTGACCAGCTCATGGAAAGGGCCGCGTTCGGAAAGCACTAAGCTGATAGGCGATGTTGAGGCATTTGCGGTAAGTAACTGCAGCGCTACGGTGACCGCTTGAGAAGGGCAGGCACTGGCATCTTCGCCAGGGGCGAGCAGGCATAGTTCGGTGCTGGCGTCTGGTGTGTGGGTCAGCGTGAGCTCAGAGCGCTGGGCCGCTTTCAGGAGCGTGTCGAATAGCGGATGCTCACCGACGAGGGCGATATGCGCAAAGGGCTGAGCACTGTCGACGCCGGGCACCACATGGGGATTTCTGGCGGCAAAAAACAGGTGAATCAGCCCTGCGCGCTGCGGAGAATCCATGCAAGCCAGAAATAGCTCACGCTCGCGACGCAAACCCTCTTCCAGCGACGCGGCTTTGGTGCAGGCGTCAACGGCTTCTACAATGCGAAACGGAGAGAACAGTGCCGGCACGCTGGTTTCAAGCTGCTCTCGCATGGTAGCAATGGCCTGGGGGTTGGCTTCTGGGGAGGGTAACTGCCCGGTAATGCGCGCCTGCCGTTGTCCTGTGAGGATCGCTTGGGCCGCTGCCAAACCTGCCTCCAGCGGCGTTTGGGCATCGCTGATGGCATCGATGATGCCGAGATCCCGGGCTTCAGCGGCTTTCACAAACCGCCCGCTGGTGATGATCTCCAAGGCGTTTTCTACACCTACCAAACGGGGCAGCCGCTGGGTACCGCCCGCGCCAGGCAGCAAGCCCAGCTTCACTTCCGGTAAACCCACGCGGGTGCCAGCCAGCGCAACACGGTAGTGGCAGCCCAGTGCCACTTCTAAGCCGCCACCCAGCGCGGTGCCGTGTAACGATGCGATGAGTGGTTTGGGGCAGGCTTCTAATTGCGTAATGACATCCGGTAACAGCGGTGCTTGGGGTGGCTTGCCAAACTCGCGTATATCGGCCCCGGCGATAAAGGTACGCCCCTCTGCCATCACCACCAGTGCTTTGGCCTGTTGGTCTGCGATGCCCTCTTTCAATGCGCTAAGCAATCCGCTTCGCACTGCTTGGCCCAAAGCGTTGACCGGCGGGTTCGCGATACTAATGACGCCGACCTGGCCGTGTCGCTGATAGTGAACACTCATAGAGGCTCCGTGTTTCTCTATGTGAAATATAAGATCGTTATTTGGAATTCAGTGATCATGGCGAAAGAGACCGTTGGAGTCAATAATTCAAAACATGATTCTGCATTGCGAAATAAAAAAGCTAAAGAAAAGGCCGCACTGAGGCGGCCGAACGTGTTGCACTGCTGGCGGATAGCGATGCAGCCTCATTAAAAAACGGGGTTTAATCCGGCGTCTTCAAGGGCCGTGCGGCGTGCTTCCATCCAGCCGTCAATGAACGCCGTTTCCTCTTCTGGCGCATTGGCTTGGTAGGTATCCCAGGTATCCATCAGAAGCTGCTGACGCGCCACCAGGGCGTTTTGGTGGGCGTCCATGTCATCGGTCCATACGCCGCTTTCTCGGTAATACTCGACCACGGCGTCGTGGAAAGGCACTACCCAGGTCATATTTTGGTTCTCCAGCGCATAGCCGCTGGCCCCCGGGGCGTTATCCTTGTAGTCGTCGAACGATTCCACCAGCGTGGTAATCAGGCCGGTGACGGTTTCTGGCGCTAAATCAGCGTTGCCCACCATGATCGGATAGGGATAGCTGGCGCTGGCAAGCGGCTGGTCAGCGTTAATACCTGCGCCTGAAGTGACGTCGTGGGGTTGGAAGTAGGGCGCCACCTCTAGCATCTGAGCCCAACCTGCTTCGTCTTCTGTGGGTAGCTCCGGCCACTGCAATCCACGCGGACTTGCCGCTAAGCGTTGGGCGGCAGGCGTCACCGTCGTAGTAATAGCGGCATCGGCACGACCGCTGATAATACCGTCGAAGGCGGCGTTGTAGCCGGGGAAATCGACACGTTCAACGTCATCCCAGGTCAGTCCGGCAAACGCCAGATAGGCCTCGGCGGCTTTGTTCAGCGCGTCGTCGCCACGAAGATAAGCTAATCGTTTACCTTCAAGATCGGCGATGGATGACATCGCTACGTCGCCTGCTACCGCCATGCCTAACCCAAAGCTGGCCATGGAGGTTGAAATCACGCGGATCGGCTGCGGGCCCCAGTCCGGCCCCGCGAACATCATCACGCCTTCGGAGCCGTAGTAGCTGGCAATGCCGCAGGCGCACAGATCCACACGACCGGTTTTCAGTGGGGTCATGCGCATGGTGTCGTTTTCACCGGGAATGACCCGGGACTGAGTGCCATGCTCCTCCTGAAGCAGCTGGCTGATCGCCATGATCTGCGCATGGCCGCTGGTGCCGGTGCCGTAAGCTGTCCAGTTCAAGGTGCTAGGCATGGCGCTAACGCTCCCTGCCGCCAGCAACCCCGCCGTTAAACTACCGAGTACAAGAGTGAGGGTTGTTTTTGTGCTCATAAGACTCCTCGGAGTGACATTAAGCGTTAGCAGTGAGCGAACGCTGGTGATGGCGTTGGCTTAGACGCGCAAGCGCAATGCCCGGTAGCAGCGCCGCTGCGGCCAAGCCGATTAATTCCCACTGGCTGAGGGGCACCATGCAACCACCGGGTAGTGCCAGTAGCAGGCCCGCTATGACTACGAGCGCGCGGATGACCATTTCTTGTAGGGCGCCGTAGCCCAGCCGACCCACGCCCATTAGGTAACCTTGCATGGCAGAGGCAAACAGAACGATGCCGATCACCGCTTGGATGAACACGGCAACGATCATTAGTGGTTCGCCCTGCATGATCAGCGCAGGGTTGAGTACGAATAGGAAAGGAATAAAGTAAATCACGCTGCCTAGACGCATGGCCTGCAGCCCGGTTTCCATCGGGCGGGCGCCTGCCACGGTGGCTGCTGCAAAGGCACCCAGCGCGACGGGAGGGGTAATAAAGCTGAGCATGCCCCAGTAGAGAATGAACATGTGAACCGCCATGGGATCCAGGCCGCCGCCCTGAATCAGTGCAGGAGCCAGCGCCACCGCCAGGAAGATGTAAGCCGCGGTGACGGTCATGCCAATGCCCAGCACGAAGCTGGTGACCGCGCCCATGATCAACAGCAGTGGCACGCTACCACCGGCGATATTGATGAAGTCGTTGGCAATGGTGCCCGACAAGCCGGTCATGGAGAGCGCACCGACCAACATGCCAACGCCCGCTAGAATGGCGATCAGTTCGGCAAACAGTTTGGCCGCGGATGACAATGTCTCCGTGACATCCTTCCAGCCCCAGCGGTTGTGCTTGGAGAGCTGATTGAGCACCAACAGCAGGGCGGTGGCGTAGAAGGGGGCCACGGCCTCGCGCTGCATGACCAGCAGCATCCATACCAGCAGGCCGAAAACGAAAATAAAGTACCAGCCCTCTTTTAGCGTTTGTTTGATCGAGGGTAGCTCAATGGCGGGTAGGCCTTTGATGTCGTTGCGCGCGGCATAGGCATCGATTTGAATGAACAGACCTAGAAAATAGAGAATGGACGGGATCACCGCCGCCAGGGCGACGGCGGCGTAAGGAATGTCCAGAAACATTGCCATCACGAACGCGGTGGCCCCCATGACAGGCGGCATCAACACGCCACCCGTCGAGGCGCAGGCTTCCACGCCGCCGGCAAACGAGCGGCTCATGCCAATCCGGCGCATGGCGGGAATTGAGAGCACCCCGGTGGTCAACACGTTACTGATCACACTGCCGCTCATGGAGCCCATCAAACCGCTGGAGAAAATCGATACCTTGGCCGGGCCACCGCGCACATGGCCAAGCAGTGCAAATGCCAGATTAATGAAAAACTTGCCGCCGCCGCTTTTTTGCAGCACCACGCCAAAGACCAGAAAGCCGATCACCAAGCCTGCGAAGGCCTGTAGCGGTACCCCCATGATGCTTTCGGTGCTCATGGTGTGGTACATCGCCGTTTCAGAGAGGCTGGAAGGGAACGCTTGGATAGGTCCAGGGACGATATCGGCGACCAACGGGTAAAGAGAAAACAGTCCAGCAATGATCGCAATGGGCAGGCCGCCCGCCCGTCGAGCGGCTTCGATGATCAGTAACCAGTAGGCATAGCTGAAATAAATGGCGATATCAGGAGCGGCAAACGCCCAGCCGCGCTCGAGAATAGGGACGGCGTTGTAAACAAAGTAGCCGCCTACGATCAGCGTTGCGGCGCTCAACAGGTAGTCATACCAGGGAATGGGTTGCTCCTGCTGGCTGCTGCGCATGGGCCATAGCAGAAACACCAGCGGCAGAAGCAGTGCCACCACTGCGTAGTAAAACTGCGTTTCTAGCCCGGTGACGAACGTGAGCCAGCCCCAGTTAAACAGGTAGTCCAGCGTCATCATCATGAGGAGCACGGTGACGGTGGCCGGTACCCAACGAAGGGCCAGGGGCAGCTCGCGAATTTGGCTGATCTTTTCTTTGACCTGCGCCGTGTTGGCAGGTGGTGTTTCAGTGCTCATAGGGCGTTCCATCCATCGGCAGGGGCGGCGAGCGCCGCCCCATGGCGAGTTACTCGAAGATCGGCTCGAATCCAGCCTCGGCGAGGGCTGAAGCGCGAGCGGCCATCCAATCGGTGGTAAACGTATCGGCATCGCTGGGGGCATCCTGCATGAACTGCTCCCAGGCCTGCATCAATACGTTTTGCCGCTCGACGAGCTGGTCTTGGTGGGCCTGCATCTCATCGGTCCACACGTCGATCTCTTTGTAGTACTCCACTACGGCGTCGTGGAAAGGAATCACCCACTGTAAATCCTGGTACTCGAGTGCGTAGCCCACCGCCCCCGGCGCGTTATCTTTATAGTCGTCGTAGTTCTCTTGCATCGCTTTGATCAAGCCGTAAGCGACGCTGTCATCGAGATCCTGGTTGGCGACCACAATCGGATACGGGTAGCTGGCGCTAGGCACCGGATTATCGGCGCTGATACCACCAGCCCCAGCGGTGACTTCATGGGGGCGGAAGTAGGGCGCGACGGCAGCCATGCGCTCCCAGCCTGCCTCATCGTTAGGATCCAGTACTGGCCAGCTGACGCCGCGTGGGCTACTGGCAAGCTGCTGAGCGGGCGGTGTCACGGTGGTGGTAAAAGAGGCGTCTACATCACCCGCAATAATGCCATCAAAGGAACGAGCGTAGCCCGGATAGTCTACGCGTTCGACGTCATCCCAGGTCAAGCCTCCAAAGGCGAGATACGCCTCAGTGCCTTTGTTGAGCGCGTCGTCACCACGAATGTAGGCAATGCGCTTGCCCGCTAGGTCGGCTGGGGTCTCGACACCGAGATCTCCTGCGACCGCCAACGATAGTCCAAACGATGCAGTAGAGGTCGTGATCACGCGCAGCGGCTGCGGGCCCCAGTCGCGGTCGGCAAACATCATGACCCCTTCCGCGCCATAGTAGCTGGCAATGCCGCAGGCACACAGATCAACACGACCCTGCTTGAGGGGCGTCATACGGGAGACATCGTTATCGCCGGGCAGAATGCGTACCGATGAGTCGTACTTATTCTGCAGCATGTTGCCGATGGCGACAGCTTGAGCGTAGCCGCTGGAGTTGGTGCCGTAAGCGGTCCAGGCCATGGTGCTGGGGAGGTCTACTTCGCTAGCGTGGCTGACCGCCACCCCTAACAGTGAGAGCGGAAGGGCGGCGATTAACAGGCGGTGAGCAAACGGATGCATTGAAATGCTCCTTTATTGTGGTTGTGACTGTTAGATGTGTTACGTTCGATTACATTTTGTTTTGCTATGCGGTATTTGGTTTTGCTTAGTGGTCGAGTGATAGTAGGTAAGGCCGGAGAGGCTGTCAACGCTGTTCTCATAGGCGACTACAAATAGTCTTTAGTGCAATGTAAAAAGCCAGGCGGTTGCCTGGCTTTTCAGAAAGTTATGAGGCTAAAAGCTAAGAAAATTCCCGCCATGCGGCGTAGGTGCTTAAGAACACTCGCCCGGTTAACGCTTCCAGAAAGTCGCTTTTTTTCAACTGGTCCATCACGGGTCCTTTTACCTCGGACAGGTGTAGTTTGACGTCGGAGTCCTTCAAGCGCGCATTGATGGCATCCAGGCTCTCTAAGGCAGAGGCATCGATCAAGTTGACCGCTGAACAGATCAGCACGACATGCTCGAGCTCTGGGCGGCTAGCCACCAAGTTGTAGACGGTATCTTCCAAATAGCGAGCATTGGCAAAGTAGAGGCTTTCATCGATGCGCAGTAGGGCTGCGTTGCTGACGGTTTCCACATCGTGCCGCTCCACGTTACGAAAATGCTCGGTATCGGGCACTCGGCCCACAAGCGCGCTATGAGGGCGGCTGGTGCGGTATAAAAAAAGTGCAATAGAGAGCGTCACCCCGCCAATGATCCCCGCTTCGATCCCTTCCACCAGCGTCAACAGAATAGTGACCGCCATGGCGGCAAAATCGCTGCGGGAGTAGCGCCAGGTTTGGCGCAGCATGGGCAAATCCACCAGCGTCAAAATAGAGACCGTGATAGTGGCTGCCAGAGTGGCGATGGGCAGATAGTAGAGCCAGCCAGTAAAAGCCATGGTCACTAGTGCAATACCGAGCGCGGCAAAGGCTCCGGCAGCCGGCGTTTGTGCCCCTGCATCGTAGTTGATGACAGTGCGCGATAGCCCGCCCGTGACGGGCATGCCGCTGGTGAATCCAGCCGCTAAGTTGGCGGCTCCCAATCCAATCAACTCTTGATTGGGAGAAATACGCTGGCGCCGCTTAGCGGCCAGCATTTGACCCATCGAGACCGATTCCACGAAGCCCACTAAACTGATCAACATGGCGGGGATGATGAGGGTCCGCCAGAGTGACACATCGCCCCAGGGAAAACTCAAGGCGGGCAGGCCACTGGGTATGGTGCCGACGACCGCCACGTCTTCGCGGTAAGCGAGCTGCCAATACCACGTGACCAGCGTGGTGACGATCACGGCGAATACCGGGCCAGCTTTGGTGATCAAATCGGCGAGCGTGACGGGCACGCCCAATGTCATCAGACTTCGTTTGCCGTAACGGCGCATCAGTACCAGAAACAGCAGCGTCCCTCCGCCAATGGCCATGGTAAAGGGGTTATAGGTGGAGAGGTTGGGAAGCAGCGTCATCAGGCGTTCTACCAAGGTAAAGCCGCTGCTGGAGATGCCCAGTAGGCTGCCTAGCTGGCTAACGGCAATCAATATGCCTGAAGCGGTCAAGAAGCCAGATATGACCGGGTGGCTCAAAAAGTTGCTAAAAAAGCCCATTTTCAGCGCACCCATGGCCATCAGCATAGCGCCTGATAGCAGTGATAGTACCAGGGCTGCTTGAACATACTCCGCTGACCCTGGTGCCGCCACAGATGAGAGGGCAGCGCCTGTCATGAGCGCTATGATCGCCACAGGCCCCACCGCCAGCGTGCGGCTAGTGCCCAAGAGGGTATAAAGCAACTGGGGCAGAATGCTCGCATATAGCCCCACGACCGCTGGCAGACCTGCCAGCAGTGCATACGCCAACGACTGAGGAATGACCATGACGGTCACGATCAAGCCTGCCAGAAGGTCTGCCCCGAGCAAACGCTGATGGTAATGAGGTAGCCAGTTGAAGATGGGCAAATAGCGTTTGAACATAAGCTCCTGAGCATCTGCTGAATAGGTACCGACAAAGTAACGTTAAAAGGGCTGATAGTTTAGCGCGTTACGCGCTGAATGACGGCATTGGCCACGCTATCTCATCGTTATGTTGGCCTTCCCCCAAAGTGCTACTTATTTCATTAGCATAACCCGTTAAGCTCACTGAGAGAGCAGCCTCTCCCTATCGCATCGTTCAAAACTCAACAACGTCAATTAAAAAAGAGTGACTCATATGCGACTATTTCGTTGGCTTGTACCATTGCTACTGATCATTGTGGCGACGTTGCTAGTGTCGCTTTCCGGGCCATGGGCCTATGCGGCACTGGTATGCGCAACGCTAGCCGGCGTGACGGCGGTGGCCAGCGCCCTTTATGCGATTTATAACGCGGGTCACCAACCTTCGAGTCAGCGCGAACTACTGAAGCCGCTGCGTGATTACGGTTCCTTGCGGGCCATGTCGTACCGATTGATGAAACGGGCTAGCAGTACCGCCATCGCCTCGGCAGAAGTGTCTCACTATGCCGACCTAATGGCTCAGCGCTTGGGCAAACAGGAGGGTATGGCAAGCGAGGCATCCTCAAGCATGAGCGCGATCAACACCGCTATCGTGCAGGTGAGCGCCAGTGCGTCTCATGTGGCCGCATTGGCTGAGAGCGCACGGCAGGCGAGCCATCACAATCACGATGAGCTGACGGCGATCATTCACGACATGACTGAGGTGGCCGATCGCTCTAGCCAAGCGCTTGAGATGTTAACGGCGCTCAACGATAAAATCGAACGCGTTCGAAATGTGACCTCCATGATCGAAGATATCGCAGAGCAAACGCATCTTCTCTCACTGAATGCGTCTATTGAGGCGGCCCGCGCTGGTGAGCATGGGCGGGGGTTTGCCGTCGTCGCAGGAGAGGTGCGTAATCTGGCGATGAAAACGTCTACCGCTACGCAGAGCGTCGACGAGTTGGTTAAAGATATGCACCAAAGTGGCCATAGCGTGGTGGTCACGATGGGAGATTTGATGACCCGGGTACGCGAGCGTTCTCAAGGTATGCAGCGGGTGGGTAGCAGTTTAGCGACGATGACCGAAGAGTTCGATCAAGTTCAGCAAGAGATCACAAGCGTTGCAGAGGCAATGAGCAGCACCAGAGCGCACAGCCAAACCGTCGCCGACAGCCTGCGTCAATTGGAGAAGGATGTCGACGAAGGCAATCGCAACATGCATGAACTCGCCTTACAAGCGCGAGCGCTGATGGACGCTGCCGAAGGGGTCGACGGCGAGCTAGCGCAACAGCGGCTGCTAGGGCGGCATCAAACGGTCTTTCTAGCCGCTCGGCGCACTGCCGATCATATCGGAAAGCTGTTCGAGGCGGCTATTGCCCGAGGAGAGCTGTCCGAAGCCATGCTATTCCAGCCCGACTATGCACCCATAGACGGTACACGGCCACCGCTCTACCACACGGGATATGACCACTTCACTGATCAGCAACTGCCTACGCTCCAAGAGCCGCTACTCGGTGAATATAGCCTAAGCTATGCCATTGCCTGTGATCGAAATGGTTACGTACCCACCCATAACGCGGCGGTGAGTCGTGAGCCGACTGGCGACTATGAGCACGATCTCAAATACTGCCGCAGCAAGCGTATTTTTGACGACCCAACCGGGAGTCGCTGTGGTACGCACGAAAAGCCACTGTTACTGCAGACCTACAAACGCGATACGGGAGAGATCATGCATGACCTCTCCGTGCCTATTTATATCAACGGCAAACATTGGGGCGGTTTCCGGGTAGGGTATCAGCCCGAAAAAGAAACCGCCGAAGGTTTGAGCGATCAACAGGCAGTGCTGGCGAACTCAAGCCATCGCCTGGCGCGGGCGTGACTGCCAAGATGACCAAGAGTAGAGCGCCAAGCCCGTCCAGATCATCATGAACGTGGCGAGTTGAATCAGGCCTAGCGGCTCGCCGAATACCGTCAGCGCAATCAAAAACTGGATGCTGGGGTTGATGTACATCAGAAATCCCAGCGTTGCTAATCGTAGGCGGCGGGCCGCACCAGCAAACGCCATAAGAGGGAGGGCAGTCAAAACGCCACTTACGACGAGAAGCGCAGACATAGGGGCATCATGCAAAAAGTGCGACGCTCCCTGCCAGCTCATCCACGTGAGCGCGAGCAACGCTAAAGGAAACAGCAGCAGTGTTTCTACGAAAAGTCCCGATAATCCATCCAGCGGCACCTGCTTACGAAACAATCCATAGCTACCAAAGCTCAATGCTAGCAGTAAGCTAATCCACGGTAACTCGCCTAGCATGACGAACTGAATGGTAATCGCCAGGCTGGCAAGGCCCAAGGCCACTAGCTGTAATTTGGCCATCACTTCACGCAGCACTAGCATACCCAGTGCCACGTTCACCAAAGGGGTGAGAAAGTAGCCTAAACTGGCCTGAAGCACTTGTTGGGTTTCGACGGCATAAATGTAAATGCCCCAGTTAAAGGCAATGAGCAGCGCACAGGCCAGTACACGCCCTAGACGTCTGGGCTCGATCAGCGCAGCCATTACCGGCGGCCAGCGCCGCAGTATGCTGATCAATCCCACCAGAAATAGGCACGACCATAAAATTCGATGTATCAAAATCTCGAGAGCCGGGACCCCATCGAATAGAGCAAAAAAGAGCGGGAAGCACCCCCACATAGTGTAGGCCGTCAAGCCGAACATAACGCCCTTTACCGCCTCAGGGTCTCGCGTAGCGGATGGAAGCATAGCAGCCTCATTAAGTAAAAATGCTAATCTAGCACACTATCAACGAACACACCGACGCAAAGGAGACGTGGCATGAGCCAATTGAAAACTAGCTTGGTGCAGTGCGATTTACGTTGGGAAGACCCGCAAGCCAATCATGAACATTTAGAGGCGCTGCTCGGTGATTTGGATGGTAGAGATACGGATCTGATCGTGTTACCCGAGATGTTCGCCACAGGCTTTACCATGAACTCTCGTGAGATGGCGCAGCCCATGGCCGAGAGTCAGAGCGTGGCGTGGCTACAGAGCCAGGCGCAGGCGAGAAACTGTGTTCTGACGGGGAGTGTGGCCATTGTAGATGATGGCCAATTCTACAATCGCATGGTTTGGGCGACGCCTGACGGTGAATTGCACTACTACGATAAGCGTCACCTGTTCCGCATGGCTGGCGAGCACGAGCGCTACGGGATGGGGGCAACGCGCCATATCGTCGAACTCAAGGGGTTCAAGCTTCAATTGAGCGTATGCTACGACCTACGCTTTCCCGTTTGGATGCGCCAACAGCCAGCAGAGGATGAACATTTCGAGTATGATGCCATCCTGTGCGTCGCCAACTGGCCCGCTCCCCGTCGACATCCCTGGCGTACGCTGTTACAAGCACGCGCGGTAGAGAACCTCGCCTATGTGGTAGGGGTAAATCGTGTGGGTGAAGATGCCAAGGGGCTGGCCTATAGCGGCGACTCCATGCTGGTCGATTTTAAAGGCGAACCGCTGATCGACCAGCCCGCCCATACTCCGTTCATTGAAACGGGGGTGTTAGATAAAACGGAACTCGATGCTTTTCGTGACAAATTTCCTGCTTGGCAAGATGCCGATCGCTTTACGTTACTGCCAGGAGTCGGGCAATAATGCGGCTTGATCGTTTTTTAAGTGAAACCACACCGCTGACTCGCAGTTTGGCAAAACGTGCGCTTAAAAACGGAGAAGTGACCCTCAATGGCGAGCCTATCAAACAGGCGGCCACCCAGATCGATACCGGCAACGATGAGGTACTGCTCAACGGCGAACGGCTTACCTTGGTGGGCCTTCGTTACCTGATGATGCATAAACCCGCAGGCGTGGAGTGCACGGCGCGCCGGGGGCTCTATCCGCGGGTGATTGACATTATCGACGTGCCCAAGGTCGAACGATTACAGCCAGTCGGGCGTTTAGACGTGGACACCACCGGACTGTTACTGCTGACTGATGATGGCCAATGGTCTCATCGGGTGACTTCGCCACGCCATCGCTGTGCTAAAGTCTACGTGGCCGAGCTTGCCGACCCTATGGAAGACGAGACCGCCGAATGGGCAGTAGAGCAAGTCGCTCAGGGGATTCTTCTTGAGGATGAAGAAACACCGACGCACCCGGCCATCCTTCGATTCGTGACTCCCAAGAAAGCGGAGCTAACCATTACGGAAGGGCGTTACCACCAGGTAAAACGCATGTTCGCCGCTTTAGGCAATCATGTTACTGCGTTGCACCGCCACTCGGTAGGTGACGTAGTGCTGCCGGATGACCTTGCCCCATGCGAGTGGCGTGAGCTTACACCTGAAGAGATCGCTAGTTTCTAGCCAGTATTTCGCTGTTGAACGCTGCCCGCAGCATACTGCTGAAGGCAGCGTTTTAGTGCGTGCTTTTTTATACCGTTATCTTAATTGTTGACGCTTCTCAAAGCCAACGTCACCTTTTAAAAATGACAGACTAAACGGTTAACCAACGACAAAAGGGACGTATTAGTAGAGGTGTGCCGCTTCGATAAGGGCCTTGGTATAGGGGTGGCGAGGGGCGGCCAGGACCTCTAGGCAGTTCCCTTGTTCGATCACTTCGCCATCTTTTAGCACCATGATTCGGTGAGCCATGGCGCGCACCACGGCGAGATCATGGCTGATGAACAAATAGCTGAGCTGGCGGCGTGCTTGAAGGTCGCGTAGTAGCACCACGAGCTGCTTTTGCACGGTACGGTCGAGCGCAGAAGTGGGTTCGTCCAGCACAAGAAGCTCCGGCTCTAAAATGATCGCTCGAGCGACGGCAATGCGTTGACGTTGGCCACCGGAAAACTCATGAGGGTAGCGGTCGGCGCAGCTCTTTGGCAAGCCGACCTCACTGAGAGTGCGGTGAACTCGCTCGGTCACTTCCATCTCACTCAGCGTTGGGAAGTGAAAGCGTAACCCTTCACTGATGATATCGAACACGGGCATACGGGGAGATAGGGCGCCATATGGGTCCTGAAACACCATTTGAAAACGGTAGCGCTGACGGCGTAACGCTTCCCCAGTGAACTGGCTCAGCGTCGTGTCGCCCAGCTTGACGTCGCCTTGGCTCGCTACCAAGCGCATGATGGCGGAGGCAAGGGTCGTCTTTCCAGATCCCGACTCGCCGACGATGCCTAGTGTTTCACCTGGTGTAAGGGTGAGGTCAGTGGCTTTTAGCGCTTCGAATGCGGGCGGTTGACGCTGGAATAGGCGTGTTTTAGGGCGCGCGAAACTGACCCGGAGTTGTCGAGTGGTCAGCAAAGAGTGAGTGTTCGAAGGTTCGGCTGGGCGGCCCTCAGGCTCAGCGGCAATCAACGTTTTAGTGTAATCGCTTTGCGGTCGGCGAAACACGTCCTCTACTCGACCGCTTTCCTGCAACTTGCCTTGGTACATGACGCAAACGCGATCGGCATGACGACGGACCAGATTCAGATCGTGGCTAATCAGCAATACGCCCATGTCGTGACGGTCACGTAGCTCTTTGAGTAGCGCGAGGATGTCCTGTTGCACGGTCACATCCAGCGCGGTCGTCGGTTCGTCTGCAATCAATAGTGCAGGGTCGTTAGCAATCGCCATGGCGATCATCACCCGCTGGCGCTGGCCACCGGAGAGCTGGTGGGGCCAAGCGTCCAGAAGTTCTTCTGGCCGAGGCAGCTTGACCTGCTCGAGAAGCGCTTTGGCTCTCTGCCGGGCCGCTTGGCCATTTAGGCCTTGGTGTAGTCGGAGGGTTTCGCCAATTTGCTTGCCGATGCGATGCAGAGGGTTGAGTGACGTCATCGGCTCCTGAAAAATGAACCCCACGCGGTTGCCGCGAATGCCGTTCCAGTCACGTTTGCTTAGCTGTGTTAGATCGGTGCCTTCTAGCCAACGTCGACCGCGCACTTCTGCATTGCTGGGCAATAGGTCAATGGCACCCAGCGCAGAGACCGACTTTCCTGACCCAGACTCGCCAACGATCGCGAGCGTTTCACCCGGGTTTACCGACAGTGAAAGGTCATCTACAACGACCTTGCCATCAAAGGCCACCGTGAGTCCATCGAGTGTCAGCAGCGGTTGTGGGGTTGGCTCAGACATGAGTCGTTTCCTGGACAGTAGAGGGACGCTGCTTAACGTGGCGCGGGTCGAACGCATCGCGCAAGCCTTCCCCGATAAACACCAACAGAGACAGCATGATGGCTAGGGTCATGAAGGCGGTGATGCCAAGCCACGGCGCATGCAGATTGTTCTTGCCCTGTGCGGCGAGTTCCCCGAGCGACGGGGCCCCGGGTGGCAATCCAAAACCTAGAAAATCCAGTGCCGTTAGGGTCCCAATGGCGCCGGTAAAAATGAACGGAATGAACGTTAGGGTAGCGACCATTGCATTGGGCAGCACGTGGCGCCACATGATCAGGCGAGAGGGCAACCCCATGGCTTTTGCGGCGCGGACGTACTCCAGGTTGCGGGCGCGCAGAAATTCGGCGCGCACGATGTCGACCAGCCCCAGCCAGGAAAAGAGCAGCATGATACTTAGCAGCCACCAAAAGCCTGGCTGTACGAAGCTTGCCAGTATGATCAGTAAAAACAGCACCGGCAGTCCCGACCAGATTTCGGTGATTCGTTGACCGATCAAGTCGACTTTGCCACCAAAAAAGCCCTGCACGCCGCCTGCGATAACACCGATCACCAGCGAGCCCGCCGTCAATACCAGCGCGAACGCCACAGAGAGCCTGAAGCCGTAAATGACGCGGGCCAAGACATCGCGGCCTTGGTCATCGGTGCCTAGCCAGTGGCGGCGGTCTGGCGGTGCAGGGGACGGGCGCGTCATCTGCATATCGAGCGTTTGGTATGAGAACGGAATGAGGGGCCAGAGCGCCCAGCCGTGGTTGCTAATCTGTTCCTGAATGAAGGGGTCTAGATAATCCGTGCGGGTCGGTAAAAAGCCACCAAACTCGGTTTCTGGATAATCGACTAATAGCGGCACGTACCACTGACCGTCGTACTGCATGACGATGGGTTTGTCGTTGGCGATGAGCTCGGCGAATAAGCTGATGATAAACAGAACGGCGAACAGCCACAGCGAAACCCGCGCGCGGCGATTATCGCGAAACGCGGCGAGTCGCCGAAGCGTGATGGGCGAGAGGCGAGAGGTGATTGCGTACATATCAAGACTCCCTCGACGCGAAATCGATGCGCGGGTCGACCCACACGTAGGTAAGATCCGATACCAGTTTGAGCAGCAGGCCAATCACGGTATAGAGAAAGAGCGTGCCAAAAATGACCGGATAGTCGCGCTGCATGACGGCCTCGAAACCAAGCAGGCCAAGGCCATCCAGTGAGAAAATCACTTCGATGAGCAGCGCACCGGTAAAGAAAATACCAATCATGGCTGATGGCAGCCCAGCGATGATGATCAGCATGGCGTTACGAAACACGTGCCCGTAGAGCACGCGTTGCTCATCGGCACCTTTGGCGCGTGCGGTAAGCACGTACTGCTTATGTATTTCATCCAAAAAGCTGTTTTTGGTCAGCATGGTCAGGGTGGCAAAACTGCCGATTGAGGCCGCGATAACGGGCAGCGTGATATGCCAGAAGTAGTCTTTTATCTTGCCCCATGCCGACAGATCGTCAAAGTCTGGCGAGGTTAGCCCGCGTAGCGGAAACCAATCTAGATAGGTTCCCCCAGCAAACAGAACGATGAGTAGAATGGCGAATAGGAAGCCGGGAATGGCGTAGCCAACGATCACCAGCCCCGATGTCCAAACGTCGAAACGCGAGCCATGGCGTAGCGCTTTGCGAATGCCCAGAGGAATGGAAATCAGGTAGACCAGCAAGGTGGTCCATAGGCCGAGTGACACCGACACGGGGAGCCGCTCTATCATTAAATCGATCACCGGACGATCACGAAAGAAACTGGTGCCAAAATCAAAGGTTAGGTAGTCCGTCATCATGCTGATGAAGCGTTCATGGGCAGGTTTGTCGAAACCAAACTGCTGTTCGAGCTGCTCGATGAAGCGCGGGTCGATGCCCCGTGCGCCACGGGAATCATCATTGATCTGAACATCCGCACCGCCCATGTCCAAGCGTGTACTGGCCATGGCATTGGCACCTTCGAAGCGAGCCAGCATTTGATCGATCGGCCCGCCTGGCGCGGCTTGTACGATCATGAAGTTGAGCAGCATGATACCGAACAGCGTCGGAATCATTAGTAGCAGTCGGCGTAAGGTATAGCGAGCCACAGTGCACTCCATGAATGGACGACAACAAGGAGGGTTGTCGGCAAGCGTTATCGGCGCTGGTTATCAGCGATGGTTGGCAGCATTCGTTCAAACTCACCCCGGGGCAGGCTTGCCTATCGGCGGCGATTGCGTCGCTGAAGCGCCGCTTCACGTTCGGTATCTACCCACCAAGCATCGAGATCCATGGCGTAATCAGGAAAAGGTTCTGGGTAGCCAAACTTATCCCACACGGCGATGCGTGTCTCGCCAGAGTGGTAATGCGGAATCACATAAAAGCCCCAACGTAGCACACGGTCAAGGGCGCGGGTGGCCGTATCCAGTGACTCCCGGTCATCGGCTCGAATGATCTCTTCCACCAATGCGTCGACGGCTGGATGGGCCAGCGCCATACGGTTGCGGCTCTGTGGCGCTTCGGCGGCAGCGCTGGTCCAGTAATCGCGCTGTTCGTTACCAGGGTTATTGGATTGAGGAAAGTGGCTAATGACCATGTCGTAGTCGTAATCCCGCACCCGGTTAAGGTACTGGTTGATATCGACAATGCGCATGGACGTCTGGATGCCTAGGCGTGCCATGTTGCGTAACATCGGTTGTACCACGCGCTCCAGCCCTGAATCATATAGGAGCACTTCGAGGGAGAGGGGGCGCTCCTGATCATCTACCAGTACCCCCTCCTCAACGCGGTAGCCTGCCTCACGAAGCAGGCTTAACGCCAACCGCAGCCGCTCGCGTAGTTCAACCGGGTGATCGATGGGTAAGGGCGCCGTAAACAGCCTGTCTGATCGATGTGACGCCAAAAGCTCATCACGGTATGGCTGTAGTAGCGCCAGTTCCTCATCGGAAGGCATGCCGACCGCCTCCATTTCGGAGTTTTGAAAGAAGCTCTCGGTTCGGGCGTAAGTGTTGTAAAAAATATTGGTATTGAGCCAGGGGAAGTCGAACGTCAGGCTCAAGGCTTCTCGTACACGTGGGTCCTGAAACTTTTCTTTACGCAGGTTGAAAACGAACGCCTGCATCATCGATGGGTTAACGTCGGGTACGGTAATCCTCTCGATTAGCCCGTCACGGTAAGCAGGAAAATCGTAGCCGATGGCCCAGGTGGCGGCACGCGCATCGATACGAAAATCAGTGAGGCCCGCTTTGAACGCTTCCCAGGCAATGTCCCGATCCCGGTAGTACTCGTAGATGACCCGATCGATGTTATAGCGCCCGATATTGACGGGCAGGTCTTTACCCCAATAGTTTTCGTCGCGCTGATAAACGATGCGACGCCCAGGGTCTACCTTACTAATACGGTATGGTCCTGAGCCAGGGTGAGCGGCAAGCGTCGGAGCGCTAAAATCACGAGGCTCCCAATAATGTCGGGGTAGGATGGGAAGCTGCGCCACGATCAGGGGCAGCTCTCGAGAGTCGGTGTCATTGAATTCAAAGCGAACCTGATGCTCGTTCAACGCGATGACTTGCTCGACGCCTGCGTAATAGCTGGCATAAAAAGGGTTGCCCTGTTCGCGAAGAAGGTCGAACGAGAAAACGACGTCGTAGGCGGTTAGGGGCTCTCCATCCTGAAAGCGGGCTTGTTCGCGCAGGTCAAACTCGATCCAGCGACGCTCCGGATCCAAACGCACGCCTTCTGCTAACAGGCCGTAAAGGCTAAAAGGCTCGTTGGGGTTACTCGCCATCAATGTGTCATAGATTTGCGAGATGCCGGTGGCTGGCGTACCGCGAATGATGAAGGGATTGGTCGAGTCGAAGCTGCCGCCGACCGCAGTGTGAGTGATGGAGCCACCTTTGGGCGCTTGAGGGTTGACGTGGGGGAAGTAGGCGAAATCTTCGGGTAGCGCCGGGCTATCGTAAAGCGATAGCCCATGTACCGTCTCGACCGGGACGGTACTGGGCGCGCTGCCAAGCATCTCTTCCGAGGCCCATAACGAACAGCTCAGCAGCAGTGTGCTGATCAATAATCCCGTCTTTTTGAGCATGACGCTGCGTGCCATCGGTAAACTTCCTGTTGTAACCTTGCCTCAACGTTATAATGCCCGTGTATGACTGTGCTATCGGCTCTGCTACTGATCCGAGAGTGACAGTAGCTGCCCAGGCTGAAGGGCTTCGGGGCGCTCGATAGCATTCCAGCGGATTAAGTCTTGCTGATCAACGTTATATCGGGCAGCAATCGTTGACAGATTATCCCCTCGCTCGACGCGATGCACCTCTGGGGTAGCGGTCGAGGCCAGCGTCGTGTCGTTGGCTTGCGAAAGCTGAGCTAATACCTGCGTATCTACCTCTTCTGGCACCAGGAGCGTCTGCGCGCTACGTGGGTCGAGGCTGCCATTGAGCAGACCAGGGTTTAGCTCGGCTAGCGCTGATTGGCTGACATCCAATAGTTGGGATGCTTGTGCCAAGCTGACGGGCTGCTCCAGCTGCACTTTGGCAAAGGCAGGATCTGGATGGATGTCCGGCAGTTTGACGCCATACTTGTCAGGTTCGTTGATGATGGTGGCAATGGCTTTTAACTTGGGTACGTACTGCATGGTTTCATGGGGCAGTGATAGGTCCCAATATTTGCCAGCTAGCCCTTGACTCTGTGCTTGGCGCTGGGCACGGTTAACAGTGCCTGCGCCCGCATTATAAGCGGCTAGCGAGAGCATCAGATCTCCCTCGTACCACTCATCGGCCTGCATTTCCAGATAATCCAGCGCTGCTTCCGTCGAAGTGACCACATCCAATCGGCCGTCATAGTTGCCATTACGTACTAGCCCCAATGCGTCACCCGTACCGGGCATGAACTGCCATAAGCCGGCTGCACCGAGATGGCTTCGTGCGCTAGGGTCAAAGGAGCTCTCGACAAAGGGAATCAGAGCGATTTCACCGGGTAAGCCGCGGTCACTCACTTGTTGAGCGATCCAAGCGAGCCACGGTGTGGCACGTTCGGTAATGGCCGCGATGTTTTCCGGGCTAGAGCGATAGTACTCGATCCATTCATCGACTCTGGATTGAGCATCGGCGGGAAGGTTCTTATCCTGCCACTGGAAGCTCGAGCGTAGCGAGCTCCACGCATCCTGGGGCTCCAGTACCAGCGACTCCCAGAAGTGGTGATGCAGCGCAGTGGGCTGGAAGCGTGCGGTGCGTTCGTTCCCATTATTCGCCACGGCATCATTGACGGTGGTATAGGTCAGATTCGGATCGGTGGCAGATGCTTGTGAGCTGGCTGCAGCGGCCAAAAAAAGGCCCATTACTACGGTACTCCCAGCGCTTAACAATAAGCGCTGGCGAATCGTTCGATAGGTCATAGTCGAGTTCGTTTCTAGTCGATAGCGTTCTTAAAAACGGTTCTTCCACTCCCGAAGAGTGGCGAACGTAGCGAGATTGTCATCGTTAGACCCCTGGCATCCCGCCGCTTGGCGCACGCTGTCGGTGCCCACGCGCAGGTAGGGGTTGATCGTCAGCTCGCGTCCTATCGTGCTGGGTAACGTCGGCCGGTCCAATGCCCGTGCCTTCTCACACTCCTGCAGTGCGTATGTCACAGCGTCATTGTCAGGGTCGGCAGCACGTGCAAACGTCAGGTTCGCTTGCGTATATTCATGCGCTGCAAAGACCAGTGTATCCTCGGGGAGTTCCGCTAAACGATTCAATGAGCTGAACATTTGCTCGGGTGTGCCTTCGAACAGGCGCCCGCAGCCTGCGCAAAACAGCGTATCGCCGCAGAAAAGCAAGGCGGGAATGCCGGGAGCGAAATAACTAATGTGGTCAAGAGTGTGTCCCGGTGTCGCCATGACATCGAACAGGCGACCCATGATGCGCACCTGATCACCGTCCCTCACGCGAACGTCGATTCCTTGGATGTCAGGGTTGTCGGGGCCAATGACGCGAGGAGAGTAGCGTTTGATGAGCGCATCCAAACCGCCAACGTGATCCTGGTGATGGTGAGTGATCAGTATGGTGTCTAGGGTGAGCGCCTCACGTTCGAGGATGTCAATGACAGGCGCTGCTTCACCGGGGTCCACCACGCAAACGCTTTGACTGGTATCCTGTCTTATTAGCCAAATATAGTTGTCGCTTAGGGCGGGTATCGGTGTCACGCTTATCATGGGCGAGATCCTTTGAATGCTAAAAATGCGTAACGTTCTATGATGCACGGTCTTGCGCCAAAACGGACGCATAAAGACGTTAAAAAGCCGTTACTGTGGAGGGAAGCGCCGTTTATGTCAAATTCGCCAAAGGCCATCAGCCTGGCCCAGCGCATGACCAACGCGCAGGCTTACTGGCAAACCGACGCCGGGCGCGCGCTTTGGGAAACACAACGCGCCTGTTTAGGCCCCGTGGTCGAAGGTCGTAAAGGCGGTCATAGTTTAGAAATGGGCATGGGGCCAGCGATGATGGATATGTCGGCCATCGCCCATCCGATCCGCTGGGCGCCCAGCCTATCCTTGGCGGAAAGCAGTGCCACCTTGGTCTGTCCGCCTGATCAATTGGCGCTGCCCGACCGCTGCTTGGATACTGTGGTCCTTCATCATTGGCTGGAACATCTTCCAGAGGCTCATTACACGCTGCAAGAAGCCGCCCGTGTCACGGCCGATAATGGGGTGCTGGTCCTGTTTGGCTTCAACCCCCTTGGCTTGAACGGGCTTACACAGCGCTGGCGCAAGCAGCAGGCGAACTTTCCTTGGAGCGGTCAATGGCGCTCGGCGAACCGTCTCAAGGATTGGCTGGCGTTTGTCGATTTTGAGGTGGAGCGCGTAGACTACTGCTGTTTTCGTGGCCCAATGAGCACCGCCTGTGGTGAACGTTGGGAGGCGCTGGGCAGGCGGCATAACGTACCCTTGGGCGAAAGCTATATGATTCAAGCCCAGCGACGCCAGCGCCATGCCCCGATTCAGCGAGTCAAATTTGGCCTGCGTGCACCGGCGGCGCCCTCATCACTGGGTGTCACCCGCACGGACGCCCCCTGGCGTTACCCGCAGAGCCAACGTCGTCTACAAAAGGAAAGTGAACGTGAGTAAGCAAGCAGCCGAGGGGCTGCCCCAGGTAACGGTGTATACCGATGGGGCCTGTCGAGGAAATCCGGGCCCGGGTGGCTGGGGGGTGGTGCTGGAAAGCGGCCCCCACCAAAAGACCTTGAAAGGCTATGAGGCCGAGACCACCAACAACCGCATGGAGTTGACGGCAGCGATCATGGCACTGCGTGCTTTGAACAAGCCTTGCAGCGTTGCGTTATGGACAGACTCGCAATACGTCCGCCAGGGCATTACCCAGTGGATTCATAACTGGGTCAAACGCGGCTGGAAAACGGCGGCCAAGCAGCCTGTCAAAAATGCCGAACTGTGGAAAACGCTTCATGAAGAGACGCATCGCCATCGCGTAGAGTGGCACTGGGTGAAAGGGCACAGCGGCCATCCAGGCAACGAGCGTGCCGATGAGCTGGCCAACGAAGCCATCGATGAACATCAAAGGAGAGCGGCATGCGTCAAGTCATCCTAGATACGGAAACGACGGGTATCGATCCCAAAGATGGGCACCGTTTAGTGGAGATTGGTGCCGTCGAGATGGTCAATCGTCGTTTTACCGGACGGACTTACCATCAGTACATCAATCCCGAGCGCCATATCGACGCTGAGGTGGTCGCGGTCCACGGCATCGATGATGCTAAAGTAGCGAACGAGCCTGTATTTGCTGAGATCGCCGATGCGTTTTGGGCGTTCATCGAAGGGGCCGAGTTGGTCATTCACAATGCCCCCTTCGATGTTGGGTTCATCGATCACGAGCTTGGCATGCTCAACAAACGCCGTCGGGCACCCGCGCTCGGACCGGTGCGAGACCATTGCCGAATCCTCGATACGTTGGTCATGGCGCGTGAAATGCACCCGGGGCAACGTAATAATCTTGACGCATTGTGCAAACGTTATGATATCGACAATGGACACCGCGTACTTCACGGCGCTTTGCTAGACGCCGAAATACTGGCCGATGTGTATCTGGCTATGACCGGCGGCCAAACGGCGCTGACCTTGGATGCCGATAGCGGCAGTGACAAGCGTCAGCAGAATGAAGCGAACGAAGGTCTTTCGGTGCGTCGCTTATCACTGTCGCCTGGGCAACTGCGTGTCATTCGCCCCACCCAAGAGGAGCGGGCAGCTCATCAGGCCAAATGTGAGGCGCATCAGTTGCGCTGGCTAGACGGATCCGCTGCCGATGCTTAAGCGCCAAATCCCCCATCATGTCAAAGAGGGGCGTGTGATACGTGTCTCTCGCAGTTACATTGCGCCTGCGCCTATCAAGAGTGAGCTATCGCCGCTGCAGCCTCTCCAACCATGGACTGAGCAGATGCAGCCACTGTGCTATTGGTACGATGAACCGGTGGCACTGCTGGTGGAAACCCAACCCGGCGACGACTGGATAGAGGGGCGACAGTGGCTGGGACAGTTGCCCGAATCTTGGTTTAGCTTGCTGTCGACGGCACTACAAGTGGGTGCTTGGCTGGAGAATCACCGTTATTGCGGACGTTGCGGAGAAAGAGCCACCAAGCTCGAAGCCGAGTTTGCTATGCACTGTCACGCCTGTGGGCACCGTAACTATCCGCGCATTTCGCCCTGTATCATTACGCTGGTCACCAGCGGTGAGGCGATGCTGCTAGCGCGCAGTCCGCGCTTTCCTCCCGGGCGCTACTCCACGTTGGCCGGTTTTATCGAACCGGGAGAGTCTGCGGAGGAGGCCGTGCATCGAGAAATTTTCGAAGAGGTAGGGGTGCACGTGGATCGGTTACGATATCACCATAGTCAGGCGTGGCCCTTTCCGCACTCGCTCATGCTGGGTTTTTTTGCCGAGGCCACGACAAAGCGCATTCGGATCGATGGTGTAGAGATTAGCGATGCTGCATGGTTCTCGCCGCGGCAGCTTCCGTCGCTGCCGCCGCCTTACTCCATTTCTCGCGACTTGATTGAAACGCATTTAGCAAGGTGGCGCGAGTAGGACGTGTTTATTGGCTGGGGAACAGGCTGGTCAGCTTGGTGGCGAGCATGACGTTACCGGTGGCCTTCAATTTACCGGTCATGAACGCCGTCATGCCATTGATCTCACCGTTCATGATGCCCTTCAGCGTGTCCGTACTCATGCTCAGGCTGACCGACGGATCGTCGTGCTCGCCCTCATGCACGCCGAGCGTACCATCCTGGATATCCAAGTAGTGACTGCCCGCATCGGCGAAGTGAAACTGAAAGACTTCGTGCATCCCTTTGGCCGCCTCGGGGTTAAAGCGAGATTGCAACTTATCAAGTGTGGTGGATGACATAGGATCGTTCCTAAGTGTGAGTGGTGTCATTAACGTACCATGTTTGGATGAGATTATTTCAAACAATTGTTTTAATCAAGCCTGCGGTAACTAACTGTAGGGTCCCGGATGATTAACCACTCGTTTAGTAAATAATTCAGGTCGCTTGAGCTGCCACTCCTTCATCACCGTGATCGGCGATTGGTGGTGCAGCGCTTTCTGCGGGATATGATGATTGTACAG
>NZ_JAKRFL010000012.1:0-110051 GCF_022348105.1 Halomonas sp. MMH1-48 | reverse complement strand
AGCGGGCGAAGCGAGCGATCTGACCAACCTACCACAGAGCTCTAACTTCCTGACAAACAAGAGGTTTTTCAACCTCATCACCGCTGGTAACGCTGGGCGTCCCCGGCAGCGGATGCGTACTTTACGGATTCTATGCCGGGTTGGCAAGGGCTAATGTGAAAAAGTTTTCAAAAAGTTCAAGCAAGCGTCACACGGGCGTAACGCTTCTTGCCTGCCTGGATGACGTACACCTTACCGGTGGCCAGCATGGTGTCCTGAGCAACGACCTCGCCATCGACCTTGACGCTGCCATTTTTCAGCATGTCCTTGGCCTGGGCACTGTTCTTTGTCAGGCCGGAGCGATTCAGAACAGCGGCGATGGGCGCTTGCTCGCTGTCTTCGAAGTCTACCTTCACTTCCGGCAGATCTTCCGGCAGCTCACCATCGGCCAGCTGGTTACCCGCCGACTTGTGCGCATTGGCCGCTGCCTCGTCGCCGTGATAGCGGGCGATCAGCTCGCGGGCCAGTTCCATTTTCACATCGCGCGGGTTGGCGCCCTGCTCGACACTTTGCTTTAGCGCGTCGAGCTCTTCGTTCGATTTGAGCGAGAGCAGTTCGAAGTAACGCCACATCAAGCTGTCGGGCATGGAGACCAGTTTATTGAACATGGAGCCCGGTGCTTCATCCACGCCGACGTAGTTGCCAAGCGACTTTGACATTTTCTGCACGCCGTCCAAACCTTCCAGCAGCGGCATGGTAATGACCACCTGGGGCTCTTGCCCGAAGTGCTTCTGAATCTCGCGCCCCATGAGCAGATTGAATTTCTGGTCGGTACCGCCCAACTCCACGTCGGCCTCCAGTGCGACCGAGTCGTACCCCTGTACGAGCGGATAGAGGAATTCATGAATGGCGATGGATTGGTTGGCTTTATAGCGCTTTTCAAAGTCGTCGCGCTCCAGCATCCGGGCGACGGTGCTTTGCGCGGCCAGCTCGATCATCTTGGCGGCACTTAGCTCGCCAAACCATTCGGCGTTGAAGCGCACCTCGGTCTTTTCCGGATCGAGGATCTTGAACACCTGCTCTTTGTAGGTTTCCGCGTTCGCTTTGACATCCGCTTCCGTCAATGGCTTACGAGTGACGTTTTTACCGGTCGGATCGCCAATGCGGCCAGTGAAGTCACCAATCAAAAAGATGACGGTGTGGCCAAGCTCTTGGAACTGGCGCATTTTGGTCAGCAGTACGCTGTGCCCCAGGTGCAGATCAGGTGCCGTCGGATCGAACCCTGCCTTGATACGCAGTTTACGACCGGACGCGAGCTTTTTGCGCAGCTCGTCTTCTACCAGGATTTCATGCGTCCCCCGCGACAGCAGCGCTAACGCCTGATCCACCTCACTCATTGCCTCTCTCCATGTACTATGTGCCGTTAAAGGCGTTTAAATGATCGATAGTGGGCGATGTTATCACGCTCCACCGCCTTGGTTGAGCCTTCCTCCCGTTTTGGACGACACGCATGATGAAAACCTCTACCGCCACATCGACGGCCTACTATATCGGGCTCATGTCAGGCACCAGCTTGGACGGCATCGATGCCGCCTTGGTGTCACTCACTCCCGGCACGCCGCCCATACTCATAGCCACGGCCGCCGTTGCCATGCCCGATAGGCTGCATACGCAGCTCTTGCACCTATGCCACACACCCTCCGCGAGCTTTGCCGAGCTGGCCGCCGCCGAGGATGCTTTTTGCCGCCTCCAGGCCCAGGCCGTCACGGCACTATTAACGAACCAAGGGCTCGCCGCGGCTCAGATTACGGCGATTGGCAGCCACGGTCAGACGATAGAGCACGCGCCCCAAGGCCATCAGGGCGGCCCGGCCTATACGCTGCAGCTGGATAACCCAAGCCTGCTAGCCGAATTGACGGGATGCACGGTCGTCGCCGACTTTCGCCGACGGGATCTCGCCGCTGGTGGACAAGCAGCGCCTTTAGCACCCGCTTTCCACCAAGCGCTATTTGGGCAGCGGCCAGGCGAAAAGCTCGTGCTCAACCTGGGCGGCTTTGCCAATCTCACCTGGCTCCCCCAGGATCAAGAGCGCGCCGTGGTGGGCTTCGATACTGGACCGGCTAACGTGCTGCTCGATGCCTGGTTTGCCAAGCATCACACTGGACGATTCGATGAGAACGGCACGTGGGCGGCCAGCGGTCAGGTCGACCAATCGCTGCTCGCCAGCCTGCTTAAAGAACCCTTTTTTCACCAGCCGCCGCCACGCAGTACTGGACGCGAGCTATTTCACTTAGCGTGGTTGAACGACCACCTCACCGGCAACGAAGCTCCAAGCGACGTCCAGGCAACGCTGGCCGAACTGACGGCGGTGAGCGTTGCGCAAGGGGTGGCCCAACTGCCGCTAAGCCAGTCCAGCGCCACGCTGCTGGTGGGTGGCGGCGGTGCTCATAATGCCTATTTGATGGAAAGGTTAGCAGCGCATCTACCCAAGGTGACGCTGCTCTCCCCCGCCACGCTGGGCTGGCCGGAAGATTGGATCGAAGCAGGAGCCTTTGCCTGGCTCGCCCATCAGCGGCTTCACGGGTTACCCGGCAATTTGCCTTCCGTGACTGGCGCTAGCGGCCCGAGGGTGCTCGGCGGCATTTACGCTCCCTAGCGGCGCCTACACATTTATCGGTGCACCGCTGGGTAGCTCACCCATCGCACTACCCTCCCGCTGCGGTTACTCGTCTTTTAACGTCAGCGTGCCTTTTGCGCGTGCCTGGGCGTCGTCCATACTCACCACGCCCTCCTTGACCAACTTGGCGAGCGACGCATTGAGTGTCTGCATCCCCAGGGCGCCGCCAGTCTGAATGGCCGAGTAGATCTGTGCCACTTTATCTTCACGGATCAGATTACGAACCGCCGACGTGGCGATCAGGATCTCGTGGGCTGCCACGCGTCCGCCACCCTGGCGTTTCAGCAACGTTTGCGAAACGACCGCCTGGAGCGATTCGGAGAGCATCGAGCGCACCATGGATTTCTCATCGCCGGGAAACACATCGATGATCCTGTCAATGGTTTTCGCCGCAGAGGTGGTGTGCAGCGTCCCAAATACCAAGTGTCCCGTTTCAGCCGCGGTCAGCGCCAGGCGGATCGTTTCGAGATCACGAAGCTCGCCGACCAAAATCACGTCCGGATCTTCGCGCAGCGCGCTACGTAACGCCCCCGAAAAGCTATGGGTATCGCGATGAACCTCTCGCTGGTTGATCAGGCAGCGCTTGCTGGTGTGCACAAACTCCACCGGGTCTTCGATGGTCAGGATATGCTCGAAGCGGTGATCGTTGATGTAGTCGATCATTGCCGCCAGGGTCGTGCTTTTGCCCGACCCCGTCGGCCCGGTCACTAGCACCAAGCCCCTGGGCAGCATCGACAGGCGTTGAAACACCTCTCCCATGCCCAAGGCGTCCATGGAAAGCACCTTGTTGGGAATGGTACGAAAGACGGCCCCCGCCCCGCGTGCCTGGTTGAAGGCATTGACCCTAAAGCGCGCCACGCCCGGCACTTCGAAGGAAAAGTCCGCTTCTAGGTGCTCTTCGTAGTCGCGACGCTGCCGATCGTTCATGATGTCGTAGATCAGCCGCCGCACGTCGTCGTTCTCCATGGCGGGCACATTAAGCCGACGAATATCGCCATCAACACGTATCATGGGCGGCAATCCCGCCGAAAGGTGCAGGTCGGACGCATTCTGCTTTGCCGAGAATGCCAGCAGTTCGGTAATATCCATCTCTCTTTCCCAGCTGCGGTAAGGTGCTTGAGTATGACAGACAACGCGCTTCCCGAGTCACTGGCCTCTGCGCGTGAACGCCTGCGACGAGCGCTTGAAGAGGCAGGGCGCTCGCCCACCAGCGCTACTCTGTTAGCGGTGAGCAAGACCAAGCCCGCCGACATGCTGCACGAAGCGTGGCAGCACGGCCAGCGCGAGTTTGGTGAAAACTACCTGCAGGAGGCACTGGATAAACAGGTGGCGCTCGAGGATCTTGACGGCATCGTGTGGCACTTCATTGGCCCGCTGCAATCGAACAAGACCCGTGCCGTGGCCGAGCAGTTTGCCTGGGTACACAGCGTGGATCGTTTGAAAATTGCCAAACGTTTGAGCGAACAGCGCCCAGCAGCGCTACCGCCGCTGAACGTCTGCCTGCAGGTCAACATTAGCCGCGAGGCCACGAAGTCCGGCGTGCTGCCGGAAGATGCCTTGGCTTTGGCTCGAGACATTGCCGCGCTACCCGGCTTAGCCCTGCGCGGGCTGATGGCGATTCCCGCCCCAGCGGCGACGCTAGAGGCACAGCGCCAGCCGCTGGCAGCGCTGCGCCAGCTATTGGATGAGCTCAAAGCGGCACTGCCCGATGCGCCGCTGGATACGCTATCGATGGGCATGAGTGACGATTTGGAAGCGGCTGTTTTAGAGGGCGCCACGCTGGTACGTTTAGGCACCGCCATTTTTGGCGCCCGGGGCTAACGGCGGCTCGAACCACACACGGCTTACTACACACGCTGCACGACGCAGCCATTTGCGAAAAAGGATACCCCCATGGCGAGCAAGATCACCTTCATTGGCGCGGGCAACATGGCCAGCGCCATTATCGGCGGCCTGATCGAAAGCGGTGTCTCACCCAGCGATATCACCGCCACGGCCCCCAACGACAGCGAACTGGCTCCGCTGAAAGCGCGCCTGGGTATTCATACCCACACCGACAATAGCGCCGCCGTCAGCGGGGCGGACGTGGTCGTTCTGGCGGTCAAACCGCAGATCATGCGCAGCGTTTGCGAAGCGCTGCGTGACAGCGTCCAGCAACAGGCGCCGCTGGTGATGTCCATTGCGGCGGGGCTGGATGCCGGCACCATCGATCAGTGGCTGGGTGGCGGTAACGCCCTGGTGCGCTGCATGCCCAACACCCCGTCGCTGGTCGGCATCGGCGCCAGCGGCCTCTACGCCAACGCGGCGGTCAGTGACGCCCAGCGCACGCTGGCCACGCAGCTGATGGAAGCCGTTGGGATCGTCGAATGGGTCGACGAAGAGCGCCTGCTGGACGCCGTGACCGCCGTGTCCGGCAGCGCACCGGCCTATTTCTTTTTGATGTTCGAAGCCATGGAAGAGGCCGCCGTGAAGCTCGGTCTGCCTGCCGATACCGCTCGCCGCTTGGCCATTCAAACCGCCTTGGGCGCCTCCACCATGGCCCAGCGCAGTGACAAAGACCCGGCCACGCTGAAACAGAACGTCATGTCACCGGGCGGCACCACCGAGCGTGCCATTCATCATATGGAAGAGGCGAACCTGCGCACGATCATCGCCGACGCTATGAACGCCTGCGCCGAGCGCGCCGACGCCATGTCCAAAGAGCTAAGCGGTAACGCCTGAGTCGCACGCCGCCAATAGGCCGTGAACGATGCCAAACGCTATTTTCGAGGAGAAGCCGCAATGGGAAGTCAATTAGGCAGCGCCGGGTTAATGCTGGTGAACTCGCTGATCAATATTTATCTGTTTCTGTTGATGCTGCGTTTTTTGCTGCAAGCATCGCGGGCGGATTACTACAACCCGCTCAGCCAGTCGGTGGTCAAAATCACTCAGCCTGTCGTCGGGCTATTCCAAGGCTTTTTAGGGCCAGTCGCCGGTCGCTTTGACCTTGCCACTCTGGCGGCCGGTTTCGTGCTGAAAGTCGTCAGCATGGTCGCCATCTTCATGGTGATTGGCGTGGGCATGCCGCCCATTGCAGGGCTACTGATTGCTGGAGTGGCCGCGCTGGCCAACGCCATTTTGAAGATCTATTTCTTTGCCATGATCGTGATGATCATCCTGAGCTGGGTCGCCCCGAACGCGAGCCACCCCGGCGCGCTGCTGGTGATGCAACTGGTCGAGCCGATCATGGCACCGGTGAGGAAGGTGATCCCGCCGCTGGGCATGATCGATCTCTCGCCGATCGTGGTCTTCATCGCCATCAACCTGGTGGACGGCATCGTCGTGGGTTCGCTGATTCGCGCAGCAGGCATCTCGGGTGCCCTCGTAGGGCTATAACGGCCCTATCGACTCGACTAACGCCCCGAGCTCACTTTTGGCAGTGACCTATTTTTGCAGGACTAGTGCTTTCGATGCCTGATTCAGACACTCTTGCTTATGACGACCGGCCAGCGGACTCCGTTGGCCTCGTAACGCCCCAGGTGGTGAAATTCGATACGCCGCTGCCGCTTGCCTGCGGCAAGACGCTATCGGAGTACGAACTGATCTATGAGACCTACGGCACGCTGAACGCCGAACGCTCGAATGCGGTGCTGATTTGCCACGCGCTATCGGGGCACCACCACGCGGCAGGCTACCACACCGCCGAAGACCGCAAACCCGGCTGGTGGGATGCCCATATCGGTCCAGGCAAATCCATCGACACCAACCGCTTTTTCGTGGTGTCGCTGAACAACCTGGGCGGCTGCCACGGCAGTACCGGCCCGGTAAGCCATAACCCGGATACCGGCCGTCAGTGGGGACCCGACTTCCCCGTAGTGACGGTGAGTGACTGGGTCACTAGCCAAGCACGACTCGCCGACCACTTGGGCATCGAGCGCTGGGCCGCGGCCGTGGGGGGCAGTTTGGGCGGTATGCAGGTGCTGCAGTGGACGATCACTTACCCCGAACGCGTTGCCAATGCCGTCGTCATCGCCGCCACACCCCGCCTGTCGGCGCAAAACATCGCCTTCAACGAGGTCGCCCGGCAGGCGATTCGCTCGGATCCCGAGTTCTTCGACGGCTGGTACGCCGAGCACGACACCGTGCCCAAGCGAGGACTGAAACTGGCCCGCATGGTAGGTCATATCACCTATCTTTCCGAAGACGCCATGGGCAGCAAGTTTGGCCGTGACCTGCGCAGCGACGACTTGAACTTTGGCTTCGACGTCGAGTTTCAGGTGGAGTCGTACTTGCGCTACCAGGGCGACACTTTCTCGACCGCCTTCGATGCCAACACCTACCTGCTGATGACCAAAGCGCTGGACTACTTCGACCCGGCGGCCAGCTGCGACGGCGATCTCGCCTGCGCCCTGGCTCCGGCGCAGTGTCCTTTTTTGATCGTCAGCTTTACCACCGATTGGCGCTTCCCGCCGTCGCGCTCTCGAGAGCTAGTGGACGCCCTTACCCGCGCGGGTAAATCAGTCAGCTACGCCAATATCGAGTCGCCCCACGGGCACGATGCCTTCTTACTGCCCGAGCCGCGCTATCAAGCGCTGTTCAGTGCCTTCATGGGCCGCGTCGCTCGAGAGCAGCACCTCGATGCCGCCGACGCGGAGGAAACACGCTAATGCGCACAGATCTCGAACTGATTTACGACTGGGTTCCCCAAGACGCACACGTCCTTGACCTCGCCTGCGGCGACGGCGTCCTGCTAGAGCGGTTGGCTAAAGAGAAAGGCGTGACGGGTTACGGGTTGGAGATCGACCCGGACGGCATTACCCAGTGCGTGGCGCGCGGCGTCAACGTCATCGAGCACAACCTGGACGACGGCCTGGGTAGCTTCTGCGACAATAGCTACGATCAGGTGATCATGACCCAGGCGCTGCAGGCGCTGCGCCGCCCGGATAAGATGCTCGATGAAATGCTGCGGGTCGCCGAGGAGGGGATCATCACCTTCCCCAACTTCGCCTACTGGCGTCACCGCATTCACCTGGGGCTGCGCGGCTATATGCCGGTATCGAAATCGCTGCCCCACGCGTGGTACGACACCCCTAACATTCACCTCTCGACGTTCAACGACTTCGAGCACCTATGTAAAGAGAAAGGGTTGGTGATCGTCGACCGTGCCGTAGGAGTGGGCGACCACAAGGGGCACTGGACCTCGAAGTGGTGGCCTAACCTGTTTGGTGAAATCGCCATTTTCCGGGTACGCCGACGCGCCTAAGACGGCCTTTACCTCACCCATGAGAGGAGACACGCTATGGCTATCGCGACACTGCGACGCTTTCCACTGTTGATGGTGCTACTTGGCACGCTGCTCAGCGCCACCCAGGCAGCGGCAGAGCAAATGGTGCAAGTGGGCGACTACGAGATCCATTACAACGCCATCGAAACGCGCTTTCTAACGCCAGAAGTGGCGCAGGCGAACAGCATCCAGCGCAGTATCGGGCACGGCCTGGTCAACGTCAGCGTGCGCGAGCGCCAGCCGGATGGCACCACGCGACCGGTGAATGCCAGCGTGGGCGGCTATGTGAGCGACTTGACCGACACCCGCGAACCGCTCAGTTTTCGCACCGTGCACGATGGCGATGCCACCTACCACCTTGCCACGTTTACACTGCGCCACGACGAGCCAATGCGCTTCCATCTCGACGTGCGCTACGACCGCAATGAAAATTCCGAGCCGGTGAGCTTCATTCAGCGTTTCTATATCGAGCGCTAAACCCGTACCGGTAGTGCCCGCGTCAGGCGGGCCGCTATCGGTACGCTTTGCTGCCACGTCATCGTCACGCCATACGCCAGTACTTCGACCCCCGCTTGCACCGCATCACTGAGCGCCGCCGCGTAGGTGGCGTCGATATGCGCCGCCGGTGCCACGTCCGCAATCCCCTCGTGCGCCACGCAGAATAGCAGCACCGCCCGCTCGCCCTGCTGGGCAAGCGCCGCCAGCGTGGCTAAATGTTTGGTGCCCCGTGCGCTCACGGAGTCGGGAAAGTAGCCGTGCCCATCCGCCTCTTTCAGCGTGACCTGTTTGACCTCCACGTAGGCGGCGCCCTTCTCAGGGTCATCCAAACGAAAATCGAGCCGCGCTTCGCCGACCTTCACTTCACGCTTTAACGTTCGATAGTCCGCCAGCGGCGGGATATCCCCCGCCGTGATGGCACTTTCAACCCAGCGGTTTGCGCGCCCCGTATGCACCGATGCCAGCGCCGTCCCCCCCTCAGGCTGAGGCAGTGCAATCCACTCCCAGGTCCAGGCCAGCTTGCGTTTGGGGTTGTCGCTAGGCGAGAGCCATACCCGGCAGCCGGGTACGTTGACCGCCTTCATCGAGCCCGTATTCGGGCAGTGGGCCACCACGTCCTCCCCGCTGTCCAGGCGTACATCGGCTAGAAAGCGCTTGTAGCGCCGCAGCAGCGTGCCGGACACCAGTGAGGGATAGGTCATCATAAGCGGCTCACGAAGCGCGCAATGCGCACTACGGCCTCCTGCAGCCGTGCCACGTCGTTAGTGAAGGCGATGCGCACATGATGCTCGCCGCCCTGTACGGCAAAATCGATCCCCGGGGTGATGGCGACATTCTCCTCCACGAGCAGGCGCTCGCAGAAGGCTTGGCTGTCACGGCTGTAGCGGGAGATATCCAGCCAGAGATAGAACGCCCCCTGAGGCGGCAAATCCGGCGCTAACCCTAGCTCGGCCAAGCCATCCAGTAGTACTTGGCGACGCTGTTTGAGAGTAGCGCGACGGGTTTCCAGAATATCCCGGCACTCGGGAGTAAACGCCGCCAGCGCCGCGTGCTGGGAGGGCGTCGGTGCGGCGAGAAAGACGTTTTGCGCCAGCCGGGTCAGCGGCTCGACGGCCTGCTCTGGCGCCACCAGCCAACCCAAGCGCCAGCCGGTCATGCCGAAGTACTTGGAGAAGCTGTTCACCACAAAAGCGTCATCTGACAATGACGTGGCCGACAGCGGCGCGTCATCGTAATTCAGCCCCTGGTAGATCTCGTCGACGATGACGTCGCCACCCTTGGCAGCCACGGTGTCGATCACCTTGGCGAGCGCCGGGGCATCCAGCGTATGCCCGGTCGGGTTGGAGGGGCTTGCCAGCATGGCTATACGCGTCTTGGCCTGCCAGTGCTGCTCGATCAGCGGTGCGGTGAGCTGCCAGCCGCTATCACGCCCTACCGACACGGCGTCGACCTCGGCCCCTGCCAGCGCCATGAAGTGGCGGTTACACGGATAGTTTGGGTCAGCCATTAGCACTCGATCACCATTTTCGACAAGCAGCTGGCTGGCCAGCAGCAGTGCGCCAGACGCACCGGGGGTGACCAGAATACGGGCGGGGTCAACCGTGGCGTTGAAGTGCTCGGCGTAGTGCCCGGCAATGGCCTCGCGCAGCGACGCTAAACCGGCGGCGGGGGTGTAGCGTGTTCTGCCGCTGGCCAGCGCCTGCTGCCCGGCGGCGACGATCGGGGCGGGCGTTGCGAAATCCGGTTCGCCCACTTCCAGGTGAATCACGTCATGGCCTGCCGCTTCACGCGCCTGAGCCATTTCCAATAAGTGCATTACGCGAAAAGGCGCAACGTGATCGACACGCGAATTCCAGGCCATAACGGCTCCTTCACCTAGCAGTAGTTAAACCATGACGCAGGTCGTACAAGATGTGGGACCATGGTCGAAAGCGCACTATTATGCTTGCATCGCGCGCAATTTTCAGCTAAACAAGCATCCCTTTGGCGTGAGATCGTGGCACACGCTCATGGTCGATCAGCAGTCACATACGTAAGGGGCACTCCCATGCCAGTAGCGGAAAAGAAACCGGAAGCGTCCAAGTCCTTCACACCGTATGAGCCGGCACCGGGTGAAGAGTATATGAACGAGAAGCAGCTCGCGCACTTCCGCCAGCTGCTTCTGGACTGGAAACAGGACCTCATGGAAGAGGTGGATCGTACCGTACGCCACCTGCAGGAAGATGCTAACAACTATGCCGACCCCGCTGACCGCGCCACGCAGGAAGAGGGCTTTAGCCTGGAACTGCGTACCCGGGACCGCGAGCGCAAGCTGCTGAAGAAAATCAACGAAACCATCGAAAAGATCGATGATGACGACTACGGTTTTTGCGAAGCCTGCGGCGTGGAAATCGGTATTCGCCGCCTGGAAGCACGGCCCACGGCCACACTGTGCGTCGACTGCAAAACCTTGGCCGAGCTAAAAGAGAAACAGCTGGGCGGTTGAGCACCCTGCCATCCTGCTAAGATGGTCGACAGCGGGCACCCTTGAGGTGCCCGTTTTTGTTTGTCATCTTGTTCTCTACTTACTGCTTTACCGTTTTCACGCACGGATTGCCATGACCGCCACCGCTCACTACCGAGGACGCTTCGCCCCTACCCCCTCCGGGCCCCTGCATCTTGGCTCGCTGGTGGCCGCGCTCGGCAGCTATTTGGATGCCCGCGCTGCGGGGGGCCAGTGGCTGGTACGTATCGAAGACATCGACCCGCCGCGCTGCCCCGAGGGCGCGGACAGCACCATTTTGCGCCAGCTGGAGGCTTTTGGCCTGACATGGGATGAGGACGTCATGTGGCAACGCCAGCGTCATGACGCCTATCAACACGCGCTTGAGCAGCTCATCGATCGGGGGCTGGCGTACCCCTGCAGCTGCTCACGCAAGCAGTGGCAGGCCTTCGACATCTACCCCGGCTGGTGCCGAGACGGCGTGTGCGATGCCAGCCAGCCAGTCGCCTGGCGGTTGCGAAGCGACCTCGCCCAACGCCCCGTCGGTTGGAACGACCGACTGTTCGGCGAGCAGCACTTCGACCCCGCCGACCTGGGCGATGTCGTGTTGAAGCGCAAAGATCAATTATGGGCCTATCAGCTCGCGGTGGTCGTGGACGACGACCATCAGGGCATCACCGACATCGTACGGGGAGTCGACTTGCTGGATAACACGCCTTGGCAGCAGCAGTTACAAGCAGCGCTACAGGTGCCTACGCCGCGCTATCTGCATCTGCCGCTGGTGGTCACGGCGGGCGGCCAAAAGCTCTCCAAGCAAAACCTCGCCCCTGCCTTGGCCGAGGAGAGCCGCGGGATTCGTCGCCAGCTGTTTCAAGCGCTGCAGCTGCTCGATCAGGCGCCACCGCCAGCGCTCGTCGAGGAGCCCCCCGAGGTCCAGTTACGATGGGCCATCAATCACTGGTCAGTGGCACATTTGGCACCGCAGCCCCACCGCTCTGCCCCACCGGAGCCGTAAGATGTACGTCTACCGCATCATGCTATTTCTCGTCTTTGGCGGGTATCTGCTTTCCCCGCTGTTCATGGATGGCTGGGCTGACCCGAGCGTTGCCTGGTACCGCCCGTTTGCCATCTGGGGAGTGTTGATAGCTCTGACGCTCTGGCTCGAGCAGAAAAGGAAACTGGATGAACGCTGAGTTAATAAGCGTCGTATTACTGGGGCTTGGCTATCTCGGGCTGCTGTTTGGCTGCGGTTTGGCCGTCGAGCGGGGCTGGGTACCGGTGCGCATTACTCGCCACCCGATGGTGTACACCTTGGCGCTTGGCGTATACGCCAGTGCCTGGGCCATCTACGGCAGCATCGAATTAGCCGCGAATGCTGGATTCGGCTACCTCGCTTACTACCTGGGGCCAGCGGGGGCCTTTTTGCTCGCCCCCGTGCTGCTGGTACCGATTCAGCGCATCACCCGCACCTACCAACTCTCCTCGCTGGCAGATCTGTTCGCCTTTCGCTACCGCTCCCGCTGGGCAGGCACGCTGGTGACGCTATTGAGTCTGCTTGCCGTACTGCCGCTGCTGGGCATACAGGTGCAAACCTTGAGCGATGCCGTGCAGCTGCTCACCGGCAGCCGCTATAGCGCCGCCGTCGCGCTGCTGTTTTGTGGGGTCATTGCCGGCTGCGCCGTGCTGTTTGGCGCGCGCCATCACCATCGGCACCGCCACGACACGCTGCTCAGCGTGATCGCCTTCGAATCGGTGGTCAAACTGCTGGCCATGCTCGGGCTCGGTGCCATTGCACTCTGGTGGGTGTTTGATGGACCACAGGATTTACAGCGCTGGCTGGAAGGCCCCGGTGCGGCGCTCCAAGCGGCTACGCCTCAGCTCGAAGCCCCCCAGTGGCGCACGCTTCTGCTGCTGTTTTTCGCGGCGGCCTTCATGATGCCGCACCTCTTCCAAATCACCTTTGCCGAAAGCCTCTCTCGCCACACCTTACTGCAGGCGAGCTGGACCTTGCCGCTCTTTTTGCTACTGATGGCGCTACCGGTGCCGCTCATTTTATGGGCCGCGCAGTCGGCCAACGAGAGCGTGCCGCTTGCCGCCTATGCGGCGTACCTAATGACCGAGCATTGGTGGGTCGGCGCGCTGGCGTTCATAGGGGGCCTGGCGGCCGCCAGCGGCACGATGATGATGATTGCGCTCGCGCTCTCTGGCATGGTGTTGAATCACATCGTACTGGTCGCCCGTCCGCCAGAGGCGCGTAGTGACCTCTACGGCTGGCTGCTGTGGCTACGCAGGGCACTGGTCGGGGCCGTCATTGTCGGTGGCTGGCTGTTTGCCGAAAGCGTCGGGCGCTATCACTCGCTCACGAACCTAGGGTTGGCCGCATTCGTGGGCATGGCCCAGTGTTTGCCGGGCCTGCTGGCGCTGCTCTATTGGCCAGGAGCCAATCGCAAAGGCATGATTGCCGGTCTCATCGGAGGCATCGGCGTCTGGCTATGGGGGCTATGGCTGCCACTGCTGTTCGATATCCCCCTCCCCGCGCTGCCGTTCAGCCTTCTGATGCCCGCCGATGCCCCCGTATGGTACAACGCCACCCTCATCTCGCTAGCGGTGAATATCGTGCTGCTGATCGTGGTGTCGCTATTTACGCGCATTTCGGAGGGCGAGCGCTCGGCGGCGGAAGCCTGCTCGGTGGATGCGGTCATCCGCTCCAAACGCCTGCCGCTGGAAGCCGCCACCGCGGGAGATTTCCCCGCCCACCTGGCCCAAGCGCTGGGCGACGAAGCCGCGAGCCGAGAAGTGGACCGCGCCTTGAAAGCGCTCAACCTGACCCCGCAAGAGCGACGCCCCTATGCCCTGCGCCGTTTACGCGACCGCATTCAGGCCAACCTGTCGGGCCTGATGGGCCCCTCGGTGGCGCGGGACATCGTCGACCGCTATCTGCCCTACCGTCACGATGACGCCCCTGTGACCGACGACATCCATTTCGTCGAAAGCCGCTTGGAAGCCTACCGTTCGCGACTGACCGGGCTTGCCCGCGAACTGGATGGCCTTCGCCGCCACCACCGCCAGACCCTGGCCTACCTGCCGGTGGGGCTGTGCGTGCTGGGCGACGACGACGAGCTTCTGATGTGGAACCAAGCGCTCTCGCAGCTCTCGGGTATCAGCGGCGATAGCGTCATCGGCTCTCGGCGAGACAGCCTGCCGCCGCCCTGGCCCACGCTGCTGGGCAGCGTGCTGACTGCCAGCCAAACGCCGCTGTACAAACAGGCGGTCACGCTGCACGGTAAAGACTACTTTTTGACGCTGCACAAAGCGGTGCTTAGCGGCCACGACAGTCGCGGCGGCAGCGTCATTCTGGTGGAGGATCACACCGAGATGAAGTGGCTGGAGGAGGAGCTGGTGCACGCCGCGCGACTCGCTTCCATTGGCCAGCTTGCCGCCGGGGTCGCCCACGAGATTGGCAACCCGATCACCGGCATTTCATCGCTGGCGCAAAATCTGCGCTACGACACCGACGACCCGGCGCTTTTGGAAACCGCCGACCAGATCCAGCAGCTCACTCAGCGGGTGACTAAAATCGTCAATTCCCTCGTCGGTTTTGCCCATGGCGGACGACCGGAGCGACCGCTTCCCGCCGCCCGGGTGTCGCTCACCGCGGTCAGCGACGACGCCCTGCACTTGATCCATTTAGCCCGCTCAGGGGAGGATGTCACCTTTACCAACCGCTGCCCAAATGACATTGTGGTGCGCGGCGATGCTCAGCGCCTTACGCAAGTCATGGTAAATTTACTGAGCAATGCCAAAGATGCTTGCTCTCCCGAGGGAACGGTGCACATAGAGGCAGGCACCCAGGCCAGCCACGCCTGGTGGCGAGTCGTCGATGATGGCCATGGAATTGATCCCAGCGTCAAACACCGCCTGTTCGAACCGTTCACCACCACTAAACCGGCGGGTGAAGGTACTGGACTTGGGCTATCGTTGGCGTATCAAATCATCAATGAGCACCACGGCAAAATAGAGGTGGCGTCGCCCCCTCCCGGAAAGCCTCGCGGCACGGCCATCACGCTTTGGCTACCGCTTTACCAACAGGATGATCACTTGCCCCATGCCCAGGATACTGATTGTTGAAGATGAAGCGATTATTCGCAGCGCGCTAAAGCGCCTACTGGAGCGCCATGACTATCACGTCAGCGAAGCGGCCAGCGCCGAAGAGGCCAGCGCTCAGCCGCTCAGCGACTTTGATCTCATCATCAGCGACCTGCGCCTGCCTGGAGAGCCGGGTACAACGCTCATCGAACTCGCCGCCCCCGCTCCCGTTTTGATCATGACGAGCTACGCCAGCATGCGTTCGGCGGTCGATGCCCTCAAGCAGGGCGCGGTCGACTATGTCGCCAAGCCCTTCGACCACACTGAGCTTCTGGAAACCGTCGAGCGAATTTTGCACAAGCAGTCGATGCAGCAGGGTACGCCGCCAGATGTCACCGATGAGGGCGGAGGCCGCCAAACCATGATCGGTGACTGCACTGCCATGCAAGAGGTGTATACGCGTATTCGTAAAACCGCCCCTGCAGACGTCACCGTGCTGATTCAAGGCGAGTCTGGCACCGGCAAAGAGCTAGTCGCGCGCGCCATTCACCAACAGAGCAAGCGTGCCAAAGCGCCGCTGATTTGCGTCAACTGCGCGGCGATCCCCGAAACGCTGATCGAATCCGAGTTGTTTGGTCACGAAAAAGGCGCCTTTACTGGTGCCAGCGCTGCACGCACCGGCTTGGTCGAAGCTGCCGACGGCGGTACGCTCTTTCTCGATGAAATTGGCGAGCTGCCCCTGGATGCCCAAGCGAGGCTGCTACGCGTACTGCAAGAGGGCGAGATCCGCAAAATTGGCTCCGTGGAAACCCGCCATGTGGACGTTCGCTTGATTGCCGCTACTCACCGTGATCTGCGCGCGCTTTCCAAAAGCGGCGAGTTCCGGCTTGATTTGTACTATCGATTGAACGTGATGCAGATTGCCCTGCCACCGCTGCGCGAGCGCGAAGACGACGTACTCAAAATCGCCGATATCCTGCTAGAGAAGGCTTGCAAGCGCCACGAACGCCCAGGGCTACGGCTCTCAAGAGCGGCCCGCCAAGACCTACGCGACTATCCCTGGCCCGGTAACGTGCGCGAGCTGGAAAATGCGCTGGAGCGCGGCGTGATTCTTGCCGAAGGCCACCTGATTCACCCTGATGATTTGGGACTTGGTCCAGTTACCCACCGCTCCCAGCCACCTGCCACCAGCCCCTCGCCTAGCGAGGCAGTTGCCCCCGTCGATGAGGAGGACCTGTCGTTGGAAGACTATTTTCAGCACTTCGTGTTGGAACATCAGGATCAAATGAGCGAAACCGAACTGGCGCAAAAACTCGGCATTAGCCGCAAGAACTTATGGGAACGACGCCAAAGACTGGGGATTCCTCGGAAAAAAACCGCACGCCGTTAGACGTTTGGCGTAATACCAACGTCCAATAGATTGATTTGATTAAGAAATATCCGGAATTCGTTACCCGAGCACTGTTACCTTCCCACACAACGCTGCGCAAAATTGCCGCCAAAACGGGTAACACTTTCCCTTCCCAATAGTTCCCTGACCCACTCGAAAATCGCCAAACTACTGAAATTCATAACGTATTAAATGGGTGGCACGGCGAGTGCACTATTACTAGGCAAGAAGAACAAACTGGGCAGCGCGGTCAGTCACTAATAAAAACAACATGACACCGCCCCGACCTGAGCCAAAACAAAAACAACAAGGCCAGGTAGAGATAACGGCACGAACAAGAACAACAGGCTTGAGTCTCATGACTTGCACGCGCAGCACAGGGTTACCTAGCGGAGCCAAGCAAACGCGCAGCAAACAATAACAATACACAGCAAGTGCCCAAATAAGGACGCGACGTACACAAGGTCTGCACCCGAACAACAACAATAGCAGCATAGGTGTACACCCCCGGAGCCAATAACAACTCGCCGGGAGAGAAAAGTTCGCGGTTGGATTATTGTTTTGAATACGAGGCGGTCGGAATCAGAGTGGTTCTTTACGCCTGCCGACTGCGGTGCGTATTCAGGGCGATGTGCCATCATGAATAAAAACAGCAGCATGGATGCTGATTGTCTGCTTTATAGGGGAGGCTCACGTAGCCTCCCCTTTCCGCGTTTACGGGTGGCATTGACGTCAGGTTCGACGGCTCATTGCAAACCGCTCTTTGCAAGCCCCAGGGGGTCGGATACACTCAACCCTTTACCGTCCTCCATACGGTCACGTTTTTCGAAACCGTTTTCGATACACTGCGAGTCGACATCGCCGCATGTTTAAAGGATTTACCCGTTTATTACACAGTCCGGGAGAGCACTTGAAATCCCTGCTCGATTCCCCTGAGAGCGCCTCAGATGCGCCCAGCCCTCGTATTATTCCGCGCTCCGAGCATCCCGTTTCTCGCCAGCAAATCAGTGAAGCCGCGCTCAAGGTGCTTTATCGTCTCAACGGCGCCGGGTTCGATGCCTATCTCGTGGGTGGCTGCATTCGCGACGCGCTGCTGGGCAAAATGCCGAAAGACTTCGATGTGGCCACCAACGCTACACCCGAGCAGGTGCGCGATCTATTTCGCAACTCACGCCTGATTGGCCGCCGCTTTCGCATCGTGCATGTACGCTTTGGCCGCGAAGTCATCGAGGTAACGACGTTCCGCGGCAAACCTCAGGACGAGCACGGCGACCATATCGCCCACCAATCGGACGATGGCTTGCTGCTGCGGGACAACGTATGGGGCAATATCGAAGAGGACGCACTGCGCCGCGACTTCACCGTCAATGCGCTCTACTACAATATTGCCGACTTCACGATCCACGACTTTGCCAACGGAGCGCGAGATATCGAATCGCGCACGCTGCGCCTGATCGGCGACCCCGCCACCCGCTACCGTGAAGATCCGGTACGGATGCTGCGCGCGGTGCGCTTTGCGGCCAAGCTCGACTTCACTATCGAGCCCGCCACCGAAGCGCCCATGTACGATCTTGCGCCTCTGCTGCTGCAAATTCCGCCGGCTCGCCTGTTCGATGAGGTGCTCAAACTCTTCATGTCGGGCCACGGGCTGATCACTTTCCGCCTGTTGAGCCATTACAACCTGTTTGGCATGCTCTTCCCGGAAGCCGAAGAGGCCATGGCCGACGCCGCTTGGGCAGAGGAGCTCATTGAGCAGGCACTCGCCAATACCGACAAGCGTATCGCCGAAGACCGGCCCGTCACGCCCGCGTTTTTGCTGGCAGCGTTTCTGTGGGCGCCGGTCGTTCACCGCCAGGCCGAGCTCGAGCGCGAGGGCATGCCTGCCGTGCCCGCCCTGCAAACCGCAGCTCAGCAGGTCGTATCGCGCCAGCTCCAGCACACCTCCATTCCCAAGCGCTTTGGGATTCCCATGCGCGAAATTTGGGAGCTTCAGGCACGTCTGCCAATGCGGCGGGGCAAGCGCGCGTTCCAAACCCGAGAGCATCCGCGCTTTCGCGCTGCCTTCGATCTACTGATGCTACGCGAGCAGGCGGGCGAAATTCCCCGCGGCTTGGGTGACTGGTGGGAGTCGTTCCAGAAAGGCGACGATCACGAGCAGCGCCGACTCCTTCAGAAGGTCGGCAGCGATCCGGCCAGCCAAGGCGACCGCCGTCGTAAAAAACGCCGCAAATCGCGGAGGGCCAACAGTGAATAGCGCCGTGCGTTGCTATATCGGCCTCGGCAGCAATTTAGAGACCCCCATCGAGCAGGTGGAGCGGGCGCTCCAGGAATTGGACACCTTGCCACTATCGCGACGAGTGGCCAAGTCATCGCTCTACGCCACGGCGCCCATCGGCCCACAAGATCAGCCGGACTTCATCAATGCCGTCGCCTGCCTAGAGACCCACCTGTCGCCGCTGGCGCTCCTCGACCAGCTACAGGCGCTGGAGCAGCGCCATCGGCGTCGGCGGCTACGCCACTGGGGGCCACGCACGCTAGACCTAGATGTGCTGCTTTACGGAAAACATACCCTGCAGCACCCCCGCTTGACCGTACCTCATGAGCAGATGCACGCCCGCGCTTTCGTACTCGTACCGCTGGCAGAGGTCTCCACGGCGCTTCAGCAGCCCATCACGCTGCACCAGCAACCGCTCGAAACGTGGCTATCGCGCCTCAATACGAGCGATATTCGGCACTTAAGTGCTACCGATGTCACCGCCACTGCTACCATCTGACACAAATCTCGACACCACGCCCCCAATCAGGTAACAATTGCCGGTTACGCCACATCGCGCAGGCAGGGACGCTGCGATAATAATGGCCGAGCAGAGCGCAGGCGCCTCGAGCGCACTCGCCGCATCGGCCCCATCACGTTTGAATGAGAGCACGCCATGAAAACCGTCACCCTGAGCACCCTGCAGGCGTATAAACGCGCCGGTGAAACGTTCAGCTGCCTGACTGCTTACGATGCCTCCTTTGCCCATGCTGCTAGCGCGGCGGGTATCGATGTCCTGCTGGTAGGCGACTCCCTTGGGATGGTGTTACAGGGGCACAGCAGCACCTTGCCCGTGACCATCGATGACATTTGTTACCACACCCGCTGTGCTGCACGCGGCAAAGGCCACAGCCTGCTGATGGTCGACCTACCGTTCATGAGCAATGCCACCACGGAGCGCCTCTTGGAAGATGGCGCAGCGCTGATGCGAGCAGGTGCGGAATTGGTCAAGGTAGAGGGCGAAGCATGGATGGCCGATGGCATTCGCGAACTGACTCGCCGCGGCGTGCCGGTGTGTGCCCACCTGGGCCTGACGCCGCAAACCGTCTATCAACTGGGCGGATATAAGGTACAAGGCCGCGAAGCGGCGCAAGCCGAGCAAATCATTCACGATGCCAAAGTGCTAGTGGACGCCGGTGCCTCGGTGATTTTGCTGGAGTGCGTGCCCGCTAGTTTGGGCAACGCGGTGACCGAAGCGCTAGACGTACCGGTCATTGGGATCGGCGCAGGCCCAGACACCGACGGACAGATTCTCGTCATGCACGACGTGCTGGGGGTCACGCACGGCCGTACGCCGCGCTTCGTGAAAAACTTCATGGCGGAGGCCAGCTCCATCCAGGGCGCCTTCGAGCAGTACCATGACGCCGTCAAGCGCCGCGCCTTCCCCGCCCCAGAGCACTGTTTTTAAGTAACCGTTTTTCAGTGAGCGACAGCGACTTCTCTATGCGCACTTTGCGAGATATATCCGAGCTTCGCGCCACGCTGCGTGACGCTCGCCAAAAGGGCCAGCGTATTGCGCTGGTGCCGACCATGGGCAATCTTCACGCGGGCCATCTAGCGCTGGTCGCCACCGCCCGCCAGCACGCCGACGTGGTCGTCGCTAGCCTGTTCGTCAACCCGATGCAGTTCGGCCCCGGCGAAGATCTGGACGCTTATCCACGGACGTTCGACGCCGACCAGCACCACCTCACCGAAGCAGGGTGTGACCTGCTGTTTGCGCCTACGGTGAGCGCCCTTTATCCCAACGGCTTGGAGGCCCAGACCCGCGTTCACGTGCCCGTGGTCGGCGAAGGGCTCTGCGGCGGCTCACGCCCCGGCCACTTTGACGGCGTCTCCACCGTGGTCAGCATGTTGTTCAACCTAGTGCAGCCGGACATTGCCTGCTTTGGTGAAAAGGATTATCAGCAGCTTGCGGTAATTCGTAAGCTGGTGGCTGATCTGCACATGCCCATCGAGATCATCGGCGTGCCGATCGTACGCGCCGATGATGGATTGGCGCTCTCGTCGCGCAACGGCTATCTCAGCGCCCAGGAGCGCGCCACGGCGCCAACGCTCTACAAAACGCTGTGCGAACTGCGCAACGCACTGGCGCAAGGTGAATCCATCGAAAAGGTACTACAACGGGGCAAAGCGGCGCTGTATGATGCCGGCTTTACGCCAGATTACCTCGAACTACGGGATGCCACCCTCGGCCCTGTCACCGATACCACGCGCCACGCCGTGCTACTGGCCGCTGCCAAGCTTGGCCCTGCGCGTCTCATCGACAATCTCAGCGTGCAGCTACCCAGCGCTGCTCGTCGCTAGCCTGCAAGGCTTGCTCGTTACTCAGGAGTTCCCATGCACACCATCATGCTCAAAGCCAAGCTGCACATGGCCCGCGTTACCCACGCCGTTCTCAATTACGAAGGCTCGTGCGCCATCGACGGCGACCTGCTGGACATGGCCGGTATCCGCGAAAACGAACAGATCCAGATTTACAATGTCGAGAACGGCGAGCGCTTCACTACCTACGCCATTCGTGGCGAAGAGGGCTCGCGCTTGATTTCGATCAACGGCGCCGCGGCCCACCTGGCCGCGCCGGGACATCGCATCATCATCTGCAGCTACGCCCATTACTCAGAGGCCGAGCTCGACAACCACCAGCCCGCGCTGGTGTATCTACAGGAAGGCAACCACGTCAGCCATACCAGTAACGCCATTCCGGTACAGCTAGCGTAAGCCAACTAACGCGCCAAGAACGGGCCGTTGATCGGCCCGTTTTTTATTGGCGCTAAAAGCGTATTGCCGCAATGCACAACCTTCCCCTATGCTGATAGCCAAGCCTGACACGACACAAAGTCACACCACTAACAACAATGGATAGGCGGCACGCCTATCTGCCATAGGCACAATGCGACACTCACTCAAGGAGTCATTGTATGCAAGACGTGGTCATTGTGGCGGCTCGCCGCACCGCTGTAGGTAGTTTCGGGGGGTCACTCGCAGGGATTCCCGCCAGCGATTTGGGTGCGCTGGTCATCAAAGACATTATCGCTTCCACCGGCGTCGCGCCCGAGCAGATCGACGAAGTGCTGCTGGGTCAGGTGCTGACCGCAGGCGTTGGCCAAAACCCGGCGCGCCAAGCAGCCATCAAGGCAGGCCTGCCAGACACCGTACCGGCCATGACGATCAACAAAGTATGTGGCTCTGGCCTCAAAGCGCTACACCTGGCGACTCAAGCCATCCGCTGCGGCGATGCCGAGATCGTGCTGGCCGGTGGTCAGGAGAACATGTCCGCCTCTCCCCATATTCTGCCGAACTCGCGCAACGGACAGCGCATGGGCGACTGGAAGGCTATCGACTCCATGGTGCATGATGGCTTGTGGGATGCGTTCAATAACTACCACATGGGCATCACGGCCGAGAACCTGGCAGAGAAATATGGCATCACGCGAGAAGCCATGGACGAATTTGCCGCCGCTTCCCAGCAAAAAGCTGCCGCCGCCATCAAAGAGGGCAAATTCAAAAGCCAGATTGTCCCGGTCGAGGTGCCGCAGCGTAAAGGCGACCCGGTGGTCTTCGATACCGACGAAAACCCTCGTGAAGTCACGGCAGACAAGCTGGCCGGGATGCGTCCTGCGTTCAAGAAAGAGGGCACCGTGACGGCGGGTAACGCCTCGTCGCTGAACGACGGCGCGGCCGTGGTTATGCTCTGCTCGGCGGAAAAAGCCAAAGAGCTTGGCCTGGAGCCCCTAGCCCGCATTGCCGCCTACTCCAACGCAGGCGTCGACCCGGCCATCATGGGGATCGGACCGGCCCCCGCCACCCGTCGCTGCCTGGAAAAAGCGGGCTGGAGCCTGGGTGACCTGGACCTCGTCGAAGCCAACGAAGCCTTCGCTGCTCAAGCGCTGTCGGTCAATAAAGAGCTGGGCTGGGACACGTCGAAGGTGAACGTCAACGGCGGCGCCATCGCGCTAGGTCACCCCATTGGTGCGTCGGGCTGCCGCGTGCTGGTGACACTGCTCCACGAAATGATCGCCCGCGATGCCAAAAAAGGCTTGGCGACGCTATGCATTGGCGGTGGCCAAGGGGTTGCACTGGCCATCGAGCGCCCATAACGCCCGCTGTGCCCCGCTAAAGCGTGCCCCCGCCGTGGCGGGGGCTTTTACCCATCATGTATTAGCGGCGCTTTTCACCAACGATGCGCGACGGCGTGCGCCATACCAACAGTACGCCCATGAGGAACAGCCCCGAGGCGACCCACATCGCCACCGGTAGGCTGGTGCCATCGACCACTTGCCCCCCGACCATGGCCCCCAGGCCAATCGACATGTTGAAGACGAACGCCATTAACGCCGTGGCGGCTTCCGTATTGGGCGCCGTGCGTAGAATCCATGTCTGAATACTCACTGATACGCTGCCAAATACAGCACCCCACAGCATTAACAGCAGCACGCCACTGGTCGGCTCTACGCCTACCACCGGGAAGATCGCCACGACCACCAGCAGTACGCTAGGAATCGCGAGCACCGCACGGTACGGGTGACGGCCAGCAAACATCCCTGCAACGATATTGCCCAAAATCCCCGACGCACCGTACAGCAGCAGCAGGCTTCCGACATGGCGCTGCGCGACCCCGCTGATCTCTTGCAAAATGGGACTAATGAAGGTGTAGGCCGCAAAGTGACCCACCACAACAAACCCCGTGGTCAACACGGCTACCCGCACGCCACGGTTCTTTAGCTGTTGGGCCAGCACCCGAAGCCGCACCGGCTCTCGGGGCGGCAGTGGCGGTAGCCAGCGCCAAAGCGCCAACGCCGTGAGCAAACTCAAGCCCCCCAAGGCACCAAAGGCCACGCGCCAGTTACTGATATCACCCAGCAGCGTGCCCAACGGTACGCCAAGCACCGAGGCCGCCGCCACGCCGCCAAAAATGATGGTCATGGCCCGCGATACCTGATCGCTAGGCACCAGACGTGGCGCAATACTGCCCGCAATGGCCCAAAAACCGCCGATACTGATACCCACCAACACTCGCGCCGCCAACAGTAGGGAAAAGTTGCTGGCCATGGCGGAGAGCACGCTGCCCAGCACCATCACTGCCATCATCAGCGTCAGCATGATACGGCGATCGAGACGCCCTACCGCCACCGGCAGCAGCGGCGCTGAAAACGCCGCCACGACGCCGGGCACCGTCACCATCAACCCTGCCATACCTGGGGTCACGCCCATCGATTCTGCCACCTGAGAGAGCAAACCGATAGGTAGTTGCTCTGCGGTCACCAACAAAAAAATGCCGATCATCACGGCCACCACCGCCCACCAACGCGGCGATTCCTGCTGCTCCATGCTATGTCCTCATATTCCTGACCTATCAAAACGACACCGCCCCCACAGCCAAGGGCTGCGGGGGCGGTAAATCCTACGCTGAGCGCTCGTTAGCTAGCGACGTCCGCCTCGGCAGCTTCAAACGCTGCTTTCTCTTCTTCGGTGATCTCTTTGATCGAGAGCTTCACGCGGTTGCGGTTGTCGATATCCAACACCTTCACGATGACATCGTCGCCTTCGTTCAGGAAGTCGCGCACGTTATTGACGCGCTCCTGGACGATTTGCGAGATGTGCACCAGGCCATCGGTTCCCGGCATGATGTTCACGAACGCACCAAAGTCGGCGATACGTACGACCTTGCCTTTGTACAGCTTGCCGATTTCCGCTTCGGCGGTGATCGCCAGTACGGTATCGATCGCTTTCTTGGCAGCGGCTTTGTCTTCGGCGTAGATGCGAACGGTGCCATCGTCATCAAGATCGATCGATGCACCGGTGTCTTCGCAAATCTTGCGAATGGTGGCGCCGCCCTTGCCGATGACGTCGCGAATCTTGTCCGGATCGATTTTGATCGTCGCCATGGAGGGGGCGTTTTCCGACACCTCGTTACGGCTTTGGCTGATCACGGCGTTCATCTGCGCCAGGATACCGATGCGCGCATCGTGGGCCTGTTGCAGCGCAGTCTCCATGATCTCTTCGTTGATGCCCTCGATCTTGATGTCCATCTGCAGGGCAGTGACGCCCTCTTCAGAACCGGCCACTTTGAAGTCCATGTCACCCAGGTGGTCTTCGTCACCCAGGATATCGGTCAGCACCGCGTAGCCGTCTTCGTCTTTGACGAGGCCCATGGCAATACCCGCCACCGGGGCTTTCAGCGGAACGCCCGCATCCATCAACGCCAGCGAGGAGCCGCACACGGACGCCATGGAGCTTGAGCCATTGGATTCGGTGATTTCCGACACCACACGGATGGTGTAGGGGAACTCTTCTTCAGACGGCAGCATCGCTTGGACACCGCGACGCGCCAAACGGCCGTGGCCGATTTCACGGCGCTTTGGGCCACCCATGAAGCCAGCTTCACCCACCGAGTAGGGAGGGAAGTTGTAGTGCAGCATGAAGCGGTCTTTACGCTCGCCTTCCAGCGACTCGATGAGCTGCGAATCACGCAGCGTGCCGAGTGTTGCGACCGCAATGGCCTGGGTCTCACCACGGGTGAAGATGGCCGAGCCGTGAGTTTTCGGCAGCACGCCGACGTCGATGTTCAGCGGACGCACGGTAACGTTGTCGCGGCCATCGATGCGCGGCTCGCCCTTGACCACGCGGGAGCGCACCACACGCTTCTCAAGCGCTGCGAACGCGCCTTTCACGTCATCCTTGCTGAACTTGCCTTCCGCTTCCTCTTCGCCTTCCGCGGCCGCTAACTGTTCGACGGCCGCGTCTTTCAGCGCTGCGAGTGCATCTTGGCGCTGCATTTTATCGGTGATGCGGTACGCCTCACCCACTTTGGCTTCAAAGGCGTCGGCCATGGCCGTTTTCAAGGCAACGTTTTCTGCCGGCGCCTGCCACTCCCAGCGCGGCTTACCGGCCTCGGCAGTCAATTCTTTAATGGCGTCGATCGCGACCTGCATCTCCTGGTGGCCAAACAGTACGGCACCCAGCATTTCGTCTTCGAGCAGTTCTTGCGCTTCGGACTCCACCATCAGCACGGCGTTTTCGGTACCGGCCACCACCATGTCCAGCTCGGAGGTGGTCAGCTCTTCGACGGTGGGATTCAGGAAGTAGCCTTGCTCTTCGTTGAAGCCAACACGGGCGGCACCAATCGGGCCATTGAACGGAACGCCTGAGATGCTCAGCGCCGCCGAGGTGCCGAGCATGGCCGCGATGTCCGGATCGTGATTACGGTCGGTGGATAGAACGGTACAGATCACCTGCACTTCGTTCATGAAGCCTTTCGGAAACAGCGGGCGAATCGGGCGGTCGATCAAACGCGACGTGAGGGTCTCTTTCTCCGTCGGGCGGCCTTCACGCTTGAAGAAGCCACCGGGGATTTTACCCACGGCGTAGGTTTTCTCTTGGTAGTGTACCGAGAGCGGAAAGAAGGGCTGGCCTGGGTTGACGTCTTTCTTCGCCACCACCGTACACAGGACGACGGTGTCGTCCATGGTGACCATCACGGCACCAGTGGCTTGGCGAGCGATACGCCCAGTTTCGAGGGTGACGGTGCTGCGACCGTATTGGAACGTTTTTTTGACCGGATTCACGGCTACTTCCTTTAACATTAATAGCTACTTGTCTTTTCGCTTGGGTCGTTTGACTCGCCACCATTCTAGGCGTTGAGGCGCCGTACGGCTACCAGAAACAAAAAAACGGGCAGCTCACAAGGAGCTGCCCGTTTCGAATCATGGCCGTTAAAAACTTAGCGGCGCAGACCCAGACGCTGAATCAGAGACTGATAGCGTTCGAAATCTTTACGCTTCAGGTAGTCCAGCAGCTTACGACGCTGGTTTACCATGCGGATCAGACCACGACGAGAGTGGTGATCCTGCTTGTTGGTCTTGAAGTGGTCCTGCAGGCCGTTGATGTTGGCGCTCAGCAGTGCAACCTGAACTTCAGGGGAACCGGTATCGTTATCGCCGCGGCCGTATTCGTTGACGATCTCGGCCTTTTTCTCAGCGGTTAATGCCATCTGTCTCTCCAGTAAGCAATATGCCTAAAAGTGAATGGGTGAGACCACGCATATTTGCAGTCTCAGGCGACCATTTTCGCGCAAATCGCCACATCCTTGCAACGTTTTACCGCGATATTACGAACGAGCGACCGTGCTTAACAGCCGCTTGGGGGCCACTTCCTGCGGCCCTTTTACAACGCCAAGGCCGATAAACGTCTCGGCGTGATAAAGTCGTGCCAACGCATCGGGTGCCAATTCATCGACGGTGAGCTCGGCTGACTGTCCGTGGGCCAGTCGGCCAAACGAGGTGTCATCGACGCTCAGCGATGGCAGATGATCGACCAGCACATCCACGGGCATGAGTTCGGCTTCGCGGTCGGCTTGGCTAGCCAGTGCTTCCAACGCCTCCAGTGTCCACATAGCGTCGCCATCGAACGGCCCGGTTTTGAGCCGCCGTAGTTGACTGATGTGGGCACCACAGCCCAGGGCGTGACCGATGTCTTCGGCCAAGGTACGGATATACGTGCCTTTGCTACAGCTGACTTCCAGCTCGAACGCCGTGCCCTCGAACGCCAGCAGGCGCGCATCATACACGCTAACCCGCCGCGCTGCACGTTCAACCTGTTTGCCCTCACGCGCCAGCTCGTAGAGCTTTTTGCCCTGGTGCTTCAACGCCGAATACATAGGCGGTACCTGTTCGATCTCGCCACGAAAGCGGACCAGCACGGCCTCCACCTCCTCGCCGGTGAGGCTTGGCACCTCACGCCGCTCGATGACGTTACCCTCGGCATCGCCGGTGTCGGTGATCACCCCCAACTCTACCCGGGTGCGATACATCTTGTCGGCTTCCAGTAGGTGCGCGGAAAACTTGGTGGCCTCCCCCAGGCAGATAGGCAGAAGCCCTGTTGCCATGGGGTCCAGCGTGCCGGTATGTCCGGCTTTTTGCGCCTCGAACAGACGACGCACGCGCTGCAACGCGTGGTTGCTGGAGAGGCCTTTCGGCTTATCCAGCAGCACCACGCCATTGACCGGTAATCCGCGACGGCGACGGGCCATTAGCGCGTCTCCTCGCCCGCATCCGGAGTGTCGTCATCGGCTTGACGTGCGCGGTCAGAAGAGACCGCTTCGTCGATTAGCGACGAGAGGTGCTGGCCGCGCACCACGCTTTCATCGAAGTGAAAACGCAGCTCCGGCACGTGCCGGAGTTGAATACGCTTGGCGATTTGGCTTCTCAGAAACCCCGAGGCGCGCTTGAGCACCTGCAGGTTCTCCTTGATACGCTCGGGATCTTGCTCCCCCAGCAGCGTCACGTAGATATCGGCGTAGCCAAGGTCACGACTAACGGTGGCCCCGCTCACCGTGACCATGCCCAAGCGCGGATCTTTCACTTCGCGTTGGATCAGTACCGCCAGCTCCTTTTGGAGCTGGTCGGCTACTCGGTCGGTACGCTTGAATTCGCGCATGATTGCTCCTCGCGCGGCCTTACAGGCTGCGCTCGACCTTCACTTGGTCAAAGACTTCGATCTTGTCGCCGACCTGGACATCGTTGTAGTTCTTCACGCCGATGCCACACTCCATGCCGTTACGCACTTCTTGCACGTCGTCTTTGAAGCGGCGCAGCGATTCGAGCTCGCCTTCGTAGATGACCACGTTGTCACGCAGAACGCGGATGCGCTTGCTGCGCGACACGGTGCCTTCGACGACCATACAGCCAGCCACCGCACCGATCTTCGGCGCGCGGAACACGTCGCGTACTTCGGCCACACCCACGATCTCTTCTTTCCACTCGGGGGCAAGCATACCGCTCATGGCCTGTTTGACTTCGTCGATCAGGTGGTAGATGACGCTGTAGTAGCGCAGATCCAAACCTTCACGCTCGATGATCTCACGGGCTGCGGCATCAGCACGGACGTTGAAGCCGACCACGATGGCTTCCGAGGCCAGCGCCAAGTTGGCGTCGGTACCGGTGATACCACCCACACCGGAGGAGACCACGGCCACCTGTACTTCTTCGGTGGAGAGCTCTTCCAAGGCGCCTTTGATCGCTTCCAGCGAGCCCTGTACGTCGGCTTTGAGGACGATGTTGACCTTGGCCACTTCGTCTTGGCCCATCTGGCTGAACATGTTCTCCAGCTTGGCCTTCTGCTGACGCGCCAGGCGTACTTCGCGGTATTTACCCTGACGGAAGTTGGCCACTTCGCGGGCTTTCTTCTCGTCGGCCACGACCATGAAGTCGTCACCAGCATCTGGTGTGCCGTCGAGACCTTGGATCTCTACCGGCATGGCGGGGCCAGCGGTATCGACCTGCTTGCCTAGCTCGTTGGTCAGCGCGCGAACGCGACCGTAGTGCAGGCCCGCCAGGACGATGTCGCCCTTCTTGAGCGTACCGTTTTGTACCAGCACGGTCGCCACGGGACCGCGGCCTTTGTCCAAGCGTGACTCGACGACGACCCCTTTACCTGGCGCAGACGGTACGGCTTTGAGTTCGAGAACCTCGGACACGAGCTGAATCGCTTCCAGCAGGTCTTCGATGCCTTCACCACTTTTCGCCGAGACGTGAACGAACTGCGTATCGCCCCCCCACTCTTCCGAGATCACGCCGTGCTGAGAAAGCTCGTTCTTGACACGATCAGGATCGGCCTGGGGCTTATCGATCTTGTTCACGGCTACGACCATCGGTACGCCAGCGGCTTTCGAGTGCTCGACGGCCTCGATGGTCTGCGGCATGACGCCATCGTCGGCCGCCACCACCAGGATGACCACGTCGGTGGCTTTCGCACCGCGAGCACGCATGGCGGTAAACGCCGCGTGACCGGGGGTATCCAGGAAGGTCACGCCGCCGTGGTCATCTTCCACATGGTAGGCACCGATGTGCTGGGTAATACCGCCAGCTTCGCCAGTGGCGACTTTCGCACGACGGATGTAGTCCAGCAGTGAGGTCTTACCGTGGTCGACGTGACCCATGACGGTGACGACCGGTGAGCGGGTGATCTCTTCACCTTCGTAAGAGATGCCTTCCAGCATTTCCGTTTCCAGTGCGTCATCCTTCACCAGTTTGACCTTGTGGCCCATCTCTTCCACCACGATCGCCGCCGTATCTTGATCGATGGTCTGGTTGATGGTCACAGCTGCGCCCATGGTGAACATGGCCTTGATCACTTCGTTGGCCTTGATCGACATCTTGTCGGCCAGCTCAGCAACGCTGATCGACTCAGGGATCGAGACTTCACGGACGATCGGCTGCGTCGGCTTCTGGAAGCCGTGCTTGCCGTTGCCATTTTGGCTCGCCCCACCGCGACGTCCGCCACGGCGCTCGGCACGCTTCACTTTTTTGCCGCCGCCACGCTTGCGCTCTTCGCGATCACCGCGATCATCGTCGTCGTCACGACCTTTCTTCTTCGCTGCAGCCTTTTTCGGCGGTGCAGTACGACGGTCGGTACGACCCTCCTTAGGCGGCGCAGGCGGTAGATCGTCACCTGTCGACGTGTCTTCGATGTCTAGCTCAGGCACCTCGATGTCCGGCACATCAGTGGCTTTGGCCTTGGCTTGCTCTTCCGCCTCTTTACGAGCGGCATCTTCGGCTGCCTGGGCTTTCGCCGCAGCGGCTTTCTCTTCTGCAGCGCGAGCATCACGCGCTTTGCGCTCGGCTTCCGCTTCGGCCATGTCACCGACTAACTGACGCGGCCCCGAGTGCTTGGGTTCGGGCGCCTTCGGCTTCTCTTCTTCCTCACGCTTGACGTACGTTTTCTTCTTACGCACCTGCACTTCGATCGTTTTACCACGCTCGCCGGTCTTGATACGGCTACGGGTTTTACGGGTCAGCGTGATGCGATTCTTGCTCGGCTCGCTGTCACCACCGCCGTGGCTTTTCTTCAAAAAGCTCAGCAGCGTCTGTTTGTCGTCTTCAGAGACGGCGTCACTTTCCGAGCGGTGTTTCAAACCGGCTTCTTTCATCTGTTCCAAGAGGCGGGGCACATCGCGGCCCACCTTTACTGCAAAATCTTTAACTGTCATATCTGACATAGTGACCCTCCTCAGCCCGTGACCTGTTTACTGTGTGTTTGAGTCCGATGCGTCATCGACTTCAAACCAGGGCGCACGGGCAGTCATGATCAGTGCCGCTGCGCGCGCTTCGTCCAACTCCTCGATATCGACCAGATCGTCGACAGACTGCTCGGCGAGATCTTCCATTGTGACAATGCCGCGACTGGCCAGAATGAAGGCCAAATGACGCTCCATGCCGTCCATTTCCAGCAGATCGTCCGCTGGTTGAGCACCGTCTAGCGCTTCTTCCGAGGCAATGGCCATCGTCAGCAGCTCGTCTTTCGCACGTGCCCGCAGCTCTTCGACCAACTCTTCGTCGAACTCTTCGATGTCGAGCATCTCTTCGAGCGGCACGTAGGCAACTTCTTCCAGGGTGGTGAACCCTTCCTCCACCAGCAGGCGAGCGACCTCATCATCGACCCCCAGATGATGAACGAAGGAATCCACCAGGCTGTCGATCTCCTGCTCGCGCTTCGACTCGGCTTCGTCTTCGGTCATGACGTTGATCCGCCAGCCGGTCAATTCAGACGCCAAACGCACGTTCTGGCCGCTACGGCCAATGGCCTGTGCCAGGTTGTCCTGGGCCACGGCGACGTCCATAGCGTGCGCATCCTCGTCCACCAAGATCGAGGCCACGTCGGCCGGCGCCATGGCGTTGATCACCAGTTGAGCCGGGTTGTCGTCCCACAGAACGATATCCACACGCTCGTTTTGCAGCTCAGACGACACCGCCTGAACGCGGGAACCGCGCATACCCACACACGCACCCACCGGATCGATGCGGCGATCGTTGGTTTTGACGGCAATCTTGGCCCGCGAGCCGGGGTCGCGAGCGGCCCCCTTGATCTCGATCAGCTGCTCGGCGATTTCCGGCACCTCGATCTTGAACAGCTCGATGATGAACTCAGGACAGGTGCGCGAAAGCTGCAGTTGCGCGCCGCGAGCCTCCGGGTCGACCTTGACCAGCAGCGCACGTACGCGCTCGTTCATCCGGTAGCGCTCGCCGTGGATCATCTCGTTGCGCGGCAAAAACGCTTCGGCGTTCTCACCCAGATCGATGATCAGACCATCACGGGTAGTCTTCTTAACGATACCCGCGACGAGTTCGCCTTCACGGTCAGCGTACTGACGCACGACTTCGGCACGCTCGGCTTCGCGCACTTTCTGCACGATGACCTGCTTGGCAGTTTGCGCGGCGATACGCCCGAACACGGCGTTTTCGATCTTTTGCTCGACCACATCGCCCAGTTTCAGCGGCGGGTCGCGCTGCTCGGCAATGCTCTCTTTGATTTCATAGTCTGGCGTTTCGAATTCGTCGTCTTCGACCACGGTCCAGTAGCGGAACGTATCGTAGTCGCCCGTGCGGCGATCGATATGCACGCGCACGTTCGCTTCTTCATGCTCGAAACGCTTACGAGACGCGCTTGCCAGTGCGGCTTCGACCGCCTCGAAGATAACATCGCGGGGGACGCCTTTTTCATTGGAGATCGCGTCCACGACCATTAAGATTTCTTTACTCATGCGTTTGCCTCGCCAGAAAACCTGTCCTTTTGTGCATCATCCCGGCGCCTGCCGGAAGCCGCGACCCGTATTATTCGTCGAACTGCGGGACAACGTGCGCAGAATCGATGCTTTCGATAGGAAAGCAGTACTCTTCGCCTTCCAGTTGCAGTAGCACTTCATCGCCCTCGACACCTGCGAGGAGCCCTTGGTATTTGCGCCGCCCATCGAACGCGACGCGTAGCTTCAGAGCGACATGGTGGCCCTGATAGCGGATAAAGTGATCCAGGGAGTAAAGAGGACGTGCCATGCCGGGCGACGAGACTTCCAAGCGGTATTCGCCGGGAATTGGGTCTTCCACATCCATCACGGCACTGACTTGGCGGCTAATATCAGCGCAGTCTTCCACGCTGACACCGCTCTCGCGCTCGATGTAAATCACCAGCCGCGAATGCTTGCCCTGGGAAATATGGTCGATACCCCATAGCTCGAAGCCCATGGCGGCAACGACAGGTTCGATCAGCGCGTGAAGCGCAGCGTGTTTTGTGGCCACAGACAAAGCTCCTATAGCCGTTGCATCAGGCACCTGGCCAGGAGTCGTAAGAAAAGCTAGGTGGCTGATTGGCATTACCTGGGAATGTGTCTCTGGCTACTCGAACAGCATCCGCTCTTGAGACACGCTTGGCTCGCAAAAAGCTCTTCATAAAAGCTGTTTATAAAAAACCAGTTACAAAAAGCTACTAACAAAAAGCCCCTTCACAGGAAGGGGCTTTTCAAAAGAAACCTGTAGTACCATTCTAGCAACATGTCGCGAATTTTTCGCAGCTCAAAAGCACCTTAATACATGCCGTTGAGCCTAAACCATGCTACTAAATAAATGGTAGCGGGGACCGGATTTGAACCGATGACCTTCGGGTTATGAGCCCGACGAGCTACCAGACTGCTCCACCCCGCATCAATCTAGGTCGACGATAATAGACACTTGAAGGACTTACGTCAAGAACTCATTCAATAGTTCGCTTCACGTGCATCTTACGTCTCAGGTGCCAATCCTGATAGTCTGGGAAGCTGAATAATCAGCGAATCAGATGGTGCCGAAGGCGGGACTTGAACCCGCACGACCGTAAGGTCACTACCCCCTCAAGATAGCGTGTCTACCAATTCCACCACTTCGGCATCAGGGGAGGCTAAAGAAAGCGACATCAAGAAGTTACTCGCTGCTTTCCTCTAGCACTGGCGCGGTATTATCCATACTTGCAGCGGAGTCGTCAAGCGTTGGAATGTTTTGCTGCTGTTCGATCATCCGCGCATCAGGAATACCGGCTTCCGGCGCTTGGCCTGCCTGAGTGGCAAAGTATGCTAGAGCCATCGAGGTCACAAAAAAGCCAGCGGCTAAAACACCGGTGGTACGCGACAGGAAGTTACCGCTGCCCCGCGAGCCGAAAACCGTTTGCGACGCACCGCCACCAAAGGCTGCGCCTGCTTCGGCACCTTTTCCCTGCTGGAGCAGGATGAGTACAACCAAGGCGACCGCAATCACCACGTGAACCATAAGAATTGCAACTTGCATGGCGTTATCCTGCTGACTGACAAATGGCGTAGAAATCGTCGGTTTTGAGTGAAGCACCCCCCACCAAACCGCCGTCGATGTCCGGCTGAGCCAGTAGCTCAGCCGCGTTACTTGCGTTCATGCTACCGCCGTAAAGCAGTTTCAACTGCTCGGCAAGCGACGCATCAAACCCTGCCTGATAGGCGCGAATGCCTGCCATGACCTCTTGGGCCTGCTCTGGCGTGGCCGTCCGGCCCGTACCGATCGCCCAAACGGGTTCATAAGCAATGACGACCTGTGAGCGCTGCTCGGGGGCTAAGCGGGCCATGATATAGCCAACTTGGCGCAGAACGACGTCCATCGTGCGTCCCCCGTCACGCTCTTCCAGCGTTTCCCCCACGCAGAGAATCGGCGTTAGCCCTGCATCCACCGCTGCCAACAACCGATCGAACACCTGCTCATCGCTCTCGCGGTAGAGCTGGCGACGCTCAGAGTGCCCCACTAACACGTAGGTCACGCCCAACTCTTTGAGCATGCTACCGCTCACTTCTCCAGTATGCGCCCCGGAGTGATGAGGATTGAGCGTTTGAGCACCCAACTGCAGCGGCGTATCGTTGAACGCTTGGCGTGCAGCGTCTAGGTAGGGAAACGGCGGAATCACGACCACGTCAATGGACGTGGGCAGCGAAGCTGACGCGAAAGCTTGGCCGAACGCGTCGATCAACGCCTTGGAACCGTTCATTTTCCAATTGCCGGCAATCAATGGCGTACGCATGAAGAATCCTCACTCAAGGTGGAGCGAAATGGTATAGGAGCCGCCTTGTCAAGACAACCGCTGTTGCAAGGGCAATCGCAGGCACGGCGCGCTTTTCGGGTAAAAGCGACTCTCATTTTTTGAAGCTACTAACCGAGCAGCGCCTCGACTTGGGTTGCCAGCTTATTGGCCAAACGGTCGACATCCAAATGGGCACGCCCTTCGACCATGACACGAATCAGTGGCTCGGTACCCGACGGCCTCAACAGCACTCGCCCCTGATCACCCAGCTCTGTTTCCAGGGCAGCCACGGCGTCCATAAGGGGCTGGGCTGCCATCACTTCTTTGGCATTCGTCCCGGCGGGCAAGCGCACGTTGACCAGCGACTGCGGCACTTTTTCGAGCCCTTTCAGCAGTGCGGGCAAGGGTTTCTGCTCTCGCACCATCAGCGCCAGCACCTGCAACGCCGATACGACGCCGTCTCCCGTGCTCTGTACGTGCCCGCAAACGATGTGTCCGGACGCCTCACCTCCCAACTCCCAACCGTTGGCCGCCATCATCTCCATGACGAAGCGATCACCAACCTTAGCGCGTTGGAAAGGAATGCCGAGCCGGTCCAACGCCATGGCAAGCCCGAAATTACTCATCAGCGTGCCCACCACGCCACCCTCCAGCAGACCACGCTCATGACGGTCGCGGGCTATTAGATAAAGAATATCGTCGCCATCGACTTCTCGACCATCGGCATCGACGAGCAGCACGCGATCACCATCACCATCGAAGGCCACCCCGAGGTCGGCCCCTTGCTGAATGACTGCTGCGCGCAGCGCGGCCGGGTGTGTCGAGCCAACCTGATGGTTGATATTCAAGCCATCCGGTGCGGCACCGATCACGCTTACGTCCGCGCCCAGCTCACGGAACACGCTGGGGGCGATATGGTAAGTGGCTCCATGGGCGCAATCCAATACCACTTTCAGGCCGTGCAAGCTCAGCCGGTCGGGCAATGTCGATTTGCAAAATTCGATATAGCGGCCCGCCGCGTCATCGATGCGCGTCGCCTTGCCCAACTGCGCCGCATCGACGGTGGTCAGCGGCGCCTCCAGCATCGCTTCTATACGGTCTTCCACCGCGTCGGGTAACTTCTTACCTTCAGCAGAGAAGAACTTGATGCCGTTATCGTCGAACGGATTATGAGACGCCGAGATCACGATCCCGGCGTCGGCGCGGAAGGTTCGCGTGAGATAGGCGATTCCCGGCGTCGGCATCGGCCCAAGCAGCGACACGTCGACCCCTGCGGCCGATAGACCGGCCTCCAACGCCGACTCGAACATATAGCCCGAGATTCGCGTATCTTTTCCGATCAATACTCGAGTGCGCCCTTTTTCACGGCGTAATACCTGCCCGGCGGCCCAGCCCAGCTTGAGCATGAAGTCGGCCGTGATAGGCGCTTGCCCCACGGTACCGCGAATGCCGTCGGTACCAAAATAGCGTCTTGTCATACTCAAAGCTCCTTATCCATGGGTGGCTCACACCCCTCCTGCAACACCGCCCACGCCATGTTAACGGCATCCACCGTGGGCCCGACATCATGCACCCTCAGGATGCTCGCGCCTCGCTCCACCGCCATGGCCGACAGCGCCAGCCCACCGGCTAACCGCTCTTCCACTGGACGTCCCAGCACTTTCCCGATCATACTTTTCCGCGACATACCCACTAGCATAGGCAGCTCCAGCGAATGTAGCGTGTCCATGTACTTCAATAGCCGCAGGTTATGCTCGACGGTTTTGCCAAAGCCAAACCCAGGGTCGATGAGCAAGCGCTGACGGCGCAACCCAACTGCTTCACAAGCGGCGATGCGCTCGGCGAGATAGGTAGCCACTTCTTGCTCGATGGGATCTCGATAGCTAGGCGCGTGCTGCATGCTCTGCGGCTCACCTTGGCGGTGCATCAAACAGACAGGCAGGCCGCTGCTGGCGGCGGCGGCCAAAGCGCCCTCACGCTCGAGCGCCCGCACATCGTTGATCATGCCTGCGCCCAAGGCGCTCGCTTCACGAATGACCATGGCGCTACTGGTATCCACCGAGACCAGCGCATCGAGCTCGCGCACCAAGGCTTCGACCACGGGTGCGACACGATCCAACTCCTGCTGTTCCGAGACCGGCGTGGCCCCGGGACGCGTGGACTCCCCCCCCACGTCGATCATCGCGGCGCCTTCCGCCAGCATACGTTCGGCGTGGCGAAGTGCATCGTCTAGGGCAACATGCTGACCGCCATCGGAGAACGAATCTGGCGTGACGTTCAAAATCCCCATGACGCGCGGGAACGAAAGATCGAGCGTATGGCGCCCGCAGCGCAGCTGCAAAGCACTCTTTGTCGAGCGCAAAGGCGATGAAGGGTCAACGTTGGAAGTCATGCTGCCGCCTAAATCAAAAGAAATATAAATACGATTGCCCAACAGCATAACAAAAAAGGCGCCCCCATAGGGGACGCCTCTACGACTCATGGCCTTGGCTGGCTCAAGGGCCTGCAGGGCCGCCCAGCGGGTCGGAGGGACGGCGGCGCGGCTCGTCGTCGTCCTCTTCGCCATCGTCGCTCGATGCGTTCGACGCTTGATCCTCTGACTTGGTGTCAGGCTTGTCATCGCTCACACTCATACCACCACCCGATGAGTCACCGTCGCTCCAGCCCTCCGGTGGACGCGGATCACGGCCTTCCATGATGTCTTTGAGCTGGTTGGCGTCAATGGTTTCGAACTTCATCAGCGCTTCTGCCATGGCATCCAGCTTATCGCGGTTGTCATGCAGGATTTGACGCGCCTGCTCGTAGCACTCATCGATGATCTTGCGCACTTCTTTATCGAGTCGCGTGGTGGTTTCGCCCGACTTCAACTTGCCACCACCTTGTCCCGGGCCGCCGAGAAACTGGTGAGACTCGTCCTCGTCGTACATGATCGGGCCCATCTCATCCGAGAGCCCCCACTTGGCGACCATGTTATGGGCCAATTCCGTCGCACGCTTGATATCGTTGGAGGCACCGGTCGTGACACCGTTGACGCCTAACGTCATCTCCTCGGCGATACGGCCGCCAAACAGCGAACAGATCTGACTAATGATTTGCTGACGTGACAGGCTGTAGCGATCCTCCTCGGGTAGGAACATCGTCACACCGAGCGCGCGGCCACGCGGGATGATGGTCACCTTGTAGACCGGGTCGTGTTCGGGCATGACCAAACCGATAATTGCGTGGCCCGCTTCGTGGTAGGCCGTATTGAGCTTCTCTTTGTCGGTCATGACCATGGATTTGCGCTCTGCGCCCATCATGATCTTGTCTTTGGCAAGCTCAAGCTCGTCCATCCCCACCAACCGCTTGTTACGACGTGCGGCAAACAGGGCGGCTTCGTTCACTAGGTTTGCGAGGTCGGCACCCGAGAAGCCCGGTGTACCGCGCGCGATGAGCTGCGGTTTGACATCGTCCGCTAGCGGAACCTTACGCAGGTGAACGCCCAGAATGTGCTCACGGCCTCGAATATCTGGCAAGCCAACAGTGACCTGACGGTCGAAACGACCGGGGCGCAGCAGCGCGGGATCGAGTACGTCAGGGCGGTTAGTCGCGGCGATGACGATGATGCCTTCGTTCGCCTCGAAACCGTCCATTTCTACCAGTAGCTGGTTCAGCGTTTGCTCACGCTCGTCGTTACCACCACCCATGCCCGTGCCGCGAGAGCGGCCTACTGCATCGATCTCATCGATGAAGATGATGCAGGGCGCCTGCTTCTTAGCCTGCTCGAACATATCGCGAACGCGCGAAGCACCCACCCCCACGAACATCTCGACGAAGTCGGAACCCGAGATGGAGAAGAACGGCACCTTGGCTTCGCCGGCGATGGACTTGGCCAGTAGCGTCTTACCGGTACCGGGCGGGCCCACCATCAGTACGCCGCGGGGAATGGTGCCGCCCAGGCGCTGAAACTTGGTCGGGTCGCGCAGGAAGTCGACCAGCTCTTCGACCTCTTCCTTAGCTTCGTCACAGCCTGCCACGTCGGCAAAGGTGGTTTTTATCTGGTCCTGAGAGAGCAGCTTCGCTTTGGACTTGCCAAAACTCATTGGGCCGCCTTTACCGCCCCCAGCGCCGCCCTGCATTTGGCGCATGAAGAACATGAAGATAGCCAGAATCAGCAGGATCGGAAAGCTGGCGATCAGTAGACGCGTCCAGATGCTCTGCTGCTCTGGCTCCTTACCGACCACGGTGACGTTATTGCTGAGCAGATCGTCCATCAGCTTGGGATCTTCCGCTGCTGGACGAATGGTCTGGAACTGCGAACCATCCGTGCGCTCACCGGTGATGGTGTAGCCATCGATGGTGACGCTACGTACCTGTTGATTTTGCACCTGCTGCACGAACTGAGAGTAGTTCGTGGTCTGAGGTGCGCTTTCCGTACTGAAATTATTGAACACTGTCAGTAGAACGGCCGCGATGACCAACCACAGAATCAGGTTCTTCGCCATATCGTTCAAGGGGCTACCCTCATTACAAGAATCCGTCAGTTAACCGCTAATACTCTGACCTTACACCAGAGCTTAACGTTCAACCATTGCCAAAGCCCGTTGGGCGTTGGGCCATCTGTGTCACGCTCGTCCAGTGTGCATAATGTGACACATCTTGCGCCTGCCTGTCTGGCAATCGCGATGATAAATCTTGGCTATTGCGCCAGCGGCATGTCCGCGCCGGTCAACCGCGAAAGCCCTCCGCTAAAAAGTAGACTTCCCGCGAGCGCGCTCGTGAGGCGTCCGGTTTGCGGGTCACCACACGGTCAAAACTGCCGTGCAGTTCTTTAAGGTACGCATCAAAACCCTCTCCTTGAAAGACTTTCACCAAAAAGCGGCCTTTTGGAGAGAGCGTTTCTCGAGCCAGCTCCAACGCCAGCTCGACTAAATACATGGCCTGCGGCTGATCGATGGCCGCCATACCACTCATATTGGGGGCCATGTCGGACATAACAAGGTCTACCGGGCGATTTCCCAACCGGTCGAGAATCGCATCGAGCACGCTCTCCTCGGTAAAGTCACCCTGAATGAAATCGACACCTGCCAGCGCATCCATCTCCAGGATATCGGAAGCGATGACCACCCCTTCCGGCCCGACTTTTTCGGCGGCGATCTGGCTCCACCCGCCAGGGGCAGCCCCCAGGTCGATGACCGTCATGCCATTGCGAAACAGCTTATTCTTCTCGTCCAACTCTAGCAGCTTGTAACTCGCCCGTGAGCGATAGCCATCCTGCCAGCTCTGCTTCACATACTGGTCGTCGAAGTGCTCTTTCTTCCAGTTATTGCTGGTTTTGCTCACTGAATGTTTTCGGCTTGGAGGCTTTTGCTGCATGTGGGAATCTGACGCTTGGATAAGGGATGGGCGCGTTCACGCGATTGCTTTCACTTAGCGGCATTTCACCGTAAGATGGAACGTTAAGCGCTAACCGGGATACCGCAAGATACCATGAGCTTGTCACAGGCACAAAAGAAAGCATTTCGCAGCATTGGCCACCATTTGAACCCGGTGGTCACCGTTTCTGAGAACGGCGTCTCCGACAATTTGCTCGCAGAACTCAGCCGCGCGCTCAACGATCACGAGCTGATCAAAGTCAAGCTCGCCCTGCCCGAGCGGGATGATCGCGCCGCGATGATCAACGAGCTGCTGGCTGACAGCAAGGCCGAGCTGGTGCAAACCATCGGCAAGATGGCGCTGCTGTACCGTCGCAACCCCAAGGCCAACCCCAAGCTCTCCAACGTGACCCGCTTCGAGAACCACCACGGGCGGCACTGACGCAGGACCGTTTGGCTGAGCGGACGCTTGGCTGAGCGGATCTGGCGCCCATCATAAAACAGCGCCAGACGAAAAGGCCCGGTGCAGGAAACTGCACCGGGCCTTTTTCATGGCGCTAGCGGAACGTGATCAAAGGTGCTCGACGCTCTCGATTTCGTACTCCACGTCGCCACCGGGGGTTTTCACCACCACCACGTCGCCCTCTTCCTTGCCGATCAGCGCGCGGGCAATGGGCGATGTCACGGAAATGCGCCCAGCCTTGATGTCCGCTTCGTCTTCACCCACGATGCGGTACGTCACGCTGGCGTCGCTATCCAGGTTCAGCAGCGATACGGTTACCCCGAAAATCACCTTACCGGTCTTCGGCAGCTTGGTGACATCGATCACCTGCGCACCAGAAAGCTTGCTTTCGATTTCCTGGATACGGCCTTCGATGAATCCCTGCTGCTCGCGCGCCGCGTGATACTCGGCGTTCTCCTTGAGGTCGCCATGTTCACGCGCTTCGGCGATGGCGGCAATCACCCGAGGGCGCTCTTCGCCCTTCAAGTGATTGAGCTCCTCGCGAAGGCTTTTTTCTCCCGCTACCGTCATCGGGACCTTGTTCATTGACTTGCTCCTGCATGCAGATCCTGAAGGCGCCGCACCGTAATCTCCCTACCGTACTCTAGCGCCATGCAAACGGCATTAGCGCCCGCCAAGGTGGTCGCATAGGGCACCTTGCGCGCGAGAGCAGTACGGCGAATGATCGAAGAGTCGTTGATTGCCTGACGACCTTCGGTAGTGTTCACGATGTAGGCGATTTCGTCGTTCTTCAGCAGATCGACGATATGGGGACGGCCTTCGTAGACTTTATTGACGTGCTCCACGGGCAAACCGGCGGCTTCGATAGCCACTGCCGTACCACGCGTTGCACAAAGCGTGAAGCCTAATGTTAGCAGAGAACGAGCCACTTCGATAATCCCCTGCTTGTCGGGTTCGCGTACCGACAGGAAGGCTTTACGATCGCCCTCCAGCGCCGGAATTGCTTCTCCCGCGCCCAGTTGCGCCTTGAAGAACGCTTCTGCGAAGGTATCGCCCGAGCCCATGACTTCGCCGGTGGACTTCATTTCCGGCGAGAGAATCGGGTCGACGCCCTGGAACTTGTTGAACGGGAAGACCGCTTCTTTGACGCTATAGAAGTGCGGCACGATCTCACGCTCGAAGCCCTGTTCGGCTAGAGTCTTACCGGCCATGCAGCGGGCTGCCACCTGCGCCAGCGAGGTACCGATGCACTTGGACACGAACGGCACGGTACGTGAGGCGCGTGGGTTGACCTCAATCACGTAGATCTCGCCATCCTGCCAGGCCAGCTGCACGTTCATCAGGCCTTTGACGCCCAGCTCGACGGCCATTTTCTTGACCTGATCGCGCATCTCGTCCTGCACGTCGGCTGGCAGCGAGTAGGGCGGCAACGCACAGGCGGAGTCGCCGGAGTGAACGCCCGCTTGCTCGACGTGCTGCATGATACCGCCAATCACGACCTGCTGACCGTCGGAGACCGCATCGATGTCGACTTCCACCGCGGCACTCAGGAAGTGATCTAGCAGTACCGGCGAGTCGTTGGAGACTTTCACTGCGTTGGTCATGTAGTTTTCGAGCTCGGAGGCGTCGTAGACGATCTCCATCGCCCGGCCGCCCAGGACGTAGCTGGGGCGCACGACCAAGGGATAGCCAATTTTTTCGGCTTTGGCGAAGGCATCTTCGAAGCTGCGGGCCGTGGCGTTGGGCGGCTGTTTCAGACCGAGCTTGTCGATCATCACCTGGAAGCGCTCGCGGTCTTCCGCGCGATCGATGGCGTCCGGCGTGGTGCCAATGATCGGCACGCCAGCGGCTTCTAGTTCGCGGGCAAGCTTCAGCGGCGTTTGACCACCGAACTGGACGATGACGCCCACCGGCTTCTCTTTATCGGCAATTTCCAGCACGTCTTCCAGCGTGACCGGCTCGAAGTAGAGACGATCCGAGGTGTCGTAGTCGGTGGAGACGGTTTCCGGGTTGCAGTTGACCATGATGGTTTCGTAGCCGTCGTCGCGCATGGCGAAGGCGGCGTGAACGCAGCAGTAGTCGAACTCGATACCCTGGCCGATACGGTTCGGGCCACCGCCCAGCACCATGATTTTCTGGCGATCCGAGACGTCTGCTTCGCACTCCTCCTCGTAGGTGGAGTACATGTAGGCTGTGTCCGAGGCAAATTCGGCCGCGCAGGTATCCACGCGCTTGTAGACCGGGCGGATGTTGGCGGCTTGACGCGTCTTGCGGAACTCTTTTTCGGACACGCCCAATAGCTTCGCTAAACGCGCATCCGAGAAGCCCTTGCGCTTGAGCTGGAACAACTCGCGGGCGGAGAGATCCGCCAGCGCACGCTTGGAAACCGCCGCTTCGGTCAGAATCAGGTCTTCGAGCTGGACCAGGAACCAACGGTCGATGTTGGTCAGCGCGAACACGTCGTCCACGCTCATGCCCGCGCGCATGGCGTCGGCGACGAAGAAGATGCGCTCGGCACCCGCTGCCTGTAGCTCGCCCTTGATTTGGGCCATCGCGTCATCGGTAAACTCGGTAATGATCGGGTCGAGGCCGTCGTTACCGGTTTCCATGCCGCGCAGCGCTTTTTGCAGCGACTCTTGGAACGTACGGCCAATCGCCATCACCTCGCCCACCGACTTCATCTGGGTGGTCAGGCGGTCGTTCGCCTGGGGGAACTTCTCGAAGGTGAAGCGCGGGATTTTGGTCACGACATAGTCGATGGACGGCTCGAAGGACGCCGGAGTTTGGCCGCCGGTAATGTCGTTTTGCAGCTCGTCCAGGGTGTAACCCACCGCCAGCTTCGCGGCGATCTTGGCAATCGGGAAACCAGTGGCTTTGGAGGCCAGCGCCGACGAGCGAGAGACACGGGGATTCATCTCGATCACCACCATGCGGCCGGTCTTCGGGTCCATACCGAACTGCACGTTCGAGCCGCCGGTTTCTACGCCAATCTCGCGCAGCACCGCGAGGCTGGCGTCGCGCATGATCTGGTACTCTTTATCGGTCAGCGTCTGGGCCGGAGCTACGGTGATGGAGTCGCCGGTGTGCACGCCCATGGGGTCGAAGTTTTCGATCGCGCAGACGATGATGCAGTTATCGTTCTTATCGCGCACCACCTCCATTTCGTACTCTTTCCAACCCAGCAGCGACTCGTCGATGAGCAGCTCGTGGTTGTTGGACAGCTCGAAACCGCGGGTACAGATCTCTTCGAACTCTTCCTTGTTGTACGCCACGCCGCCGCCGGAGCCGCCCATGGTGTAAGAAGGACGAATGATCGTCGGAAAGCCCAGCTCCGCCTGAATCTCCCACGCCTCGTCCATGGTGTGAGCCACTTTGGCCTTGGGGCACTCCAGGCCGATGTTCTTCATCGCCTTGTCGAACAGGTCGCGGTCTTCGGCCTTGTTGATGGCATCGGCATTGGCACCGATCATCTCGACGCCGTACTTGGCCAGCACGCCGTGCTTGTCCAGGTCGAGCGCGCAGTTCAGCGCCGTCTGGCCACCCATGGTGGGCAGAATCACGTCTGGACGCTCGGCTTCGATGATCTTCTCGACCGCCTGCCAGGTGATCGGCTCGATGTAGGTGGCATCGGCCATGGCGGGATCGGTCATGATGGTGGCCGGGTTGGAGTTGACCAGAATGACCCGGTAACCCTCCTCGCGCAGCGCTTTACAGGCCTGGGCGCCGGAGTAGTCGAATTCGCAGGCCTGACCGATGACGATCGGACCAGCGCCAATGATGAGAATGCTATTGATATCGGTACGCTTAGGCATAACGGTTCCCGCAAAAAGTGGTGACGATGAGCATCAAAACGGCGTAACTAGGCACTGAGAGGCAGCGCGGCGAACCTAGCGGCGCGCCTGCATCATGGCGATAAAGCGATCGAACAGCGGCGCTACGTCGCGCGGACCTGGGCTCGCTTCCGGGTGGCCCTGGAAGCTAAACGCCGGACGATCGGTACGCTCGATGCCCTGCAGAGTGCCGTCGAACAGCGAGCGGTGCGTGGCGCGTACGTTGCTGGGTAGCGTTGCTTCATCGGCCGCGAAGCCGTGGTTCTGACTGGTGATCATCACCGTGCCGGTATCCAGGTCTTGTACCGGATGGTTGGCCCCGTGGTGACCGTGACCCATCTTGACGGTTTTGGCACCGGAGGCCAGCGCCAGCAGCTGGTGGCCCAAGCAAATGCCGAACACCGGCGTGTCGGTTTCCAGCACTTCCTGGATCGCTTTGATGGCGTAATCACAGGGCTCGGGGTCGCCGGGGCCGTTGGCCAGGAACACGCCGTCCGGGTTCATCGCCAGCACCTCTGCCGCCGGCGTTTGCGCCGGCACCACGGTCAAGCGGCAGCCCCGCGCCGCCAGCATGCGCAGGATGTTGAACTTCACGCCGTAATCGAACGCCACCACGTGGTAGGGGCGCTCGCCCTGGCTCGCATCCGCGTAGCCTTCGCCCAAGGCCCACTCGCCTTCCGACCACTCGTAAGCCTCTTTGCAGGAGACTTCCTTGGCCAAATCCATGCCCTTCAAGCCCGGAAATGCCTTCGCCGCGGCCAGCGCCCGCTCGACGGCATCGTCACCCTTTGCCTCGGCACCTGCCAGAATCGCGCCGTTTTGAGCCCCTTTGTCACGCAAAATACGCGTCAGGCGGCGGGTGTCGATATCGGCAATGCCCAGTACGTTTTGGCTTTTCAGGTAATCAGAGAGGGTTTGTTCGGAACGAAAGCTGCTGGCCAACAGGGGAAGATCGCGAATCACCAGGCCTGCTGCCGCAATGGAAGCGGATTCCACATCTTCGCTGTTGATGCCGGTATTGCCGATGTGGGGATAGGTCAGGGTAACGATTTGGCGGGTATAAGAGGGGTCGGTGAGGATTTCCTGGTAGCCGGTCATGGCTGTATTGAACACCACCTCACCGCTTGTGATTCCCTCCGCGCCAATGGCCGTGCCATGAAACACACTGCCATCTTCCAGGGCCAATATCGCGGGTTTGCTCAATGCGGGGTTATTCAAAACACGTTCTCCCATGCTGGTGGGAGCCTGTGGGCGCAGGCTCGGCGATCCGGTTGTCGGCGTTTGCGTGCAAACGTCGGGTCGTAAAAAAGCGGGACGAAGCCGACAATAAAAACATCGGTTTCATCCCGCTTGTTGTTCTCATCCATGCCACCGTAACGGTCGTGCCATGGCGCAGCAGTTCGCTGACTTTTTTCTCACACCTAACGGCCAGTGCAACAAGCGTGGTGCACTTTCCACTGACATTCTTTCCACTAACACTGACTGCCACAGGCATTCGCTGCAGGCGTTTTTTCAGCGCCTCGACAGCCACTCGGCCAAAATTTTTGGAATGTTACAGGATTTACCGACCGCAGGCTAGCCCTTTATTTTCAGCGTGGCGTTACGTTCGTTTTGCCGATCAGTGAAGCGCCAAGACATCCTGCATGTCGTAGCGGCCGTGAGGCTGGCTGGCGACCCAACGTGCGGCGCGCACGGCGCCTTTGGCAAAGGTCATCCGGCTTGAGGCCTTGTGGGTGATTTCGATCCGCTCGCCTTCGGTGGCGAACATCACGGTATGCTCTCCGACGATATCGCCTGCACGTACGGTCGCAAAGCCGATCTCTTTATCGGTACGCGGGCCGCACTGCCCTACCCGCTCGAACACGCCGTGCTCTTTTAAGGTGCGGCCGAGACTGTCGGCAACCACTTCCCCCATTTTGATGGCCGTTCCGGACGGCGCATCGACCTTGTGGCGGTGGTGAGACTCGATCACTTCGATATCGTACCCTTCATCGCCCAGGGCTTTCGCCGCCGTTTCCAGCAACTTTAGCGTCAGGTTCACGCCCACGCTCATATTGGGGGCGAACACCATGGCGACTTTATCGCGGTAGCTATCCAGCTCGGCCAGTTCGTCGTCGTTCATGCCGGTGGTGCCGATCACGATGCGCTTACCGTGCTTGGCGCAGAACGCCAGATTCGCCAACGTCACTTTCGGTGCGGTGAAGTCGATCAGCACGTCGAAGTCATCGACGATGGCGCTGAGCGAATCGACCGCCACCACGCCCCGCTTGCCTACGCCCGCCAGCTCGCCGATATCGGCACCGGCCAGGGAGCTGCCCGGCTCCACGATACCGCCCGCCAGGGAGGCATCGGCTTCTTGCTCGACGGCGTTGACTAACGTGCGGCCCATGCGGCCAGCGACGCCTACAATGGCAATTCGGGTCATGGAAACTCCTACGGATACGCTGTTGCAGCGGACTAGAAACGAAAAAGGTGGCCGCGATTATAGCAGACCACCCCGGCCGATGCGGCGCTAACGCCGACACCCAGCGATCACTTCAATTTTCCCAGACGATCTCTAGCGGTTCGTCTTTCGCCATTCGTACCAAATGGCTTTCGACCACGCCTTCGAGCTGGTCTAAGTGCTCCTCTTCGAGGGTTTCGATAGAGACCAGTAGTCGCTCTGGCTCCGCGTGCATCAGACAGGTACCGCTGGCGAACACGATTTTGGCGTCCTGCTCGGTATGCTCGACCTCCAACTTATGCGCCCAGTGTTTGCATAAGCGGTTGATCAAGCGCGCACCAGAGGGGGTGGCAATCTCAGCTCGGGATAACGGCATGGGTTCACTCCATCTTCATAGTAGTAAGTACCCACTAGCGTAATCCTCGCTGTGAAAAGAGCCAAGCAACGAATGAGAATTCCTTGCAACGGCCTGTTGCCATCATGCTAATGCTTGGCACTTACCTCGACACCTTTTCTGCTTTAAGGGATAATGCCGGATATGAGAATAGCAATTAACATCAACATCTATGTTTGATTAAACACTCATCGTTAGCGTAGACGCTAAAGAACTCAGGTACTCAATACCACTATGCTGTTACGCCTATCTCTTCCTTTTGTAGGTGCGCTGACGTCTTTCGTTTGCGCGTCGGCCATCGCGGCCCCCATTACGGTTACCGATATTGCTGGCCGACAGATCACTCTAGACGCCCCTGCCGAACGCGTCATCCTAGGTGAAGGCAGACAAATCTACCTGCTCGGCATGCTCGAACCCGATGCACCACTGGCCCACGTGGTGGGCTGGCGAGAAGACTTTTCACAAGCAGACCCTGACAACTACCAACGCTACTTAGAGCGCTTCCCCGAAATGGCGTCGATTCCCACCTTTGGGGGCTTCAAAGATGGTACCTTCGATGTCGAACAAGCAGCATCACTGAATCCCGACCTGATCCTGATGAACATCGAGGCAAAAGCAGCCACCGAGGATGCCGCCTACGATGACAAGCTCGCGGAACTGGATATTCCCATCGTGTACGTGGACTTCCGCGAAGACCCCATCGAGAACACCATTCCATCGATGCGCCTGATCGGCCAGCTGATGAACGACGAGGCCGCTGCCGAGGAGTTCATCACCTTTGCTGAAGCGCAGCTCGCCCGGGTAACGGATGTCATCGAGCAAGCCGACCCCGAACGGCCACGCGTCTTCGTCGACCGTGCAGGCGGCTATTCGGATGAGTGCTGCATGAGCTTCGGCCCTGCCAACTTTGGCGAATACGTGACGTTGGCAGGCGGCATCAATATTGCCGATGGCATCATCCCCGCCAGCTTTGGCAACCTCAACCCCGAGCAAATCATCGCCGCCAACCCGCAGCACGTGGTGGTCACGGGCGGCAGTTGGGATGCCTACGTGCCTGGCGGAGACTGGGTCGGTGTCGGTCCCGGAGCCGACCAGGCGCAGGCCCGGGAAAAACTGCAAGCGCTAACGACCCGCACCGCCATGACCGGCATCGAGGCCGTCGAGACGGGGAATGTGCACGCGATTTGGCACCAGTTCTATAACAGCCCCTACTACTTCGTTGCCGTACAGCAGCTGGCCAAGTGGTTCCATCCCGAGCTGTTTGAAGATTTAGACCCCGAAGCTACCTTGGAAGAGCTTCACGACCGGTTTCTGCCGATCGACTATCAGCCCGGCTACTGGATAACGCTTCATGATGAGTAATGCCAACGTTGCCCACCCAACCGCCGGACGCACGTTCTATCGCGCACAAGTGTGGCGTCGGCAGCTAATTCTGGTGGGCCTGACCCTCGCGCTACTGCTCAGTCTCTGCGTGGATTTAGCGCTCGGCCCCGCCCGCTTCAGCTTGGCAGAGGTGGTGGCTGCGCTGGTGACACCGGATGTCGTCAGCCAGCAGGCGCGGGTCATTTTGTGGGATATTCGTATGCCGGTCGCGCTCATGGCCATCGTCGTGGGGGCTAGCCTCTCGGTGGCGGGCGCGCAGATGCAGACCATCCTCAGCAACCCGCTCGCCAGCCCGTTCACGCTGGGGATATCCGCGGGCGCCAGCTTCGGTGCTGCCCTTGGCTTGGCCTTTGGTGTGGCCATCATCCCCACCGCCATCGAATACGTAGTGCCCATCAACGCGTTTCTGATGGCCATGTTCACCGCGTTTTTGATTCACGCGCTGAGCCTCAAGCGCGGCGTCACCGTGGAAACCATCGTGCTACTCGGCATCGCGATGGTGTTCATCTTCAACTCGCTGATGGCGCTGATTCAGTTCTTTGCCAGCCAAGAGGCCGTGGCGGCCGTCGTGTTCTGGACGATGGGCAGCCTTACCAAAGCCACTTGGCCAAAGTTTTGGATCGCACTCGGCGTGCTCGCCCTGGTAATGCCGCTTTTGGCACGCCACGGTTGGGCGCTCACCGCCATGCGCCTGGGGGATGCCAAAGCGGAGAGCATGGGCGTCAACCCTCGCGCGCTGCGCCTAGAGGTATTGGTGCTGGTGTCGCTGCTGGCCGCCATCGCCGTTGCCTTCGTCGGTACGATTGGCTTCATTGGCCTGGTGGGTCCGCACATTGCCCGTATGCTGCTGGGCGAAGATCAGCGCTTCTTCCTGCCCGGCTCGGCGCTGTGCGGTGCACTGATTCTCTCGGTGGGGTCGGTGCTGTCCAAGATCATCATTCCCGGCACCATCATTCCCATCGGCATCATCACGTCGCTCGTGGGCATTCCCTTCTTCCTTTTCCTCGTGCTCAATCACAAGAAGGCCGCATGGTAACGCTACAGCTCAAGAACGTGTGCGCCCGCTATGGGCGCAAAACCATCGTTCACGACATCACCACGCCCTGCTTTCAAGGCGGGCAAGTCGTGGCGCTGCTTGGCCCCAACGCGGCAGGCAAATCGACGCTGTTTCGTCGTATTCTAGGGTTGCTGAAAGGCGGGGGCGACGTGCTCATTTCGAATACCACCGCCGAGCGGCCCGTGGCCTACATGCCCCAGGACACCGGTGCCAAAGCCGTCTTATCGGTGTATGAGTCCGTGCTGCTGGCCCGCATGCAAGGGCGTAGCCTGACGGTACAAGCCGACGACCTTGCCCAAGTGGACAAAGCGCTTGCCGAGCTGAACATTAGCGCGCTGGCCGAGCGTGACATCGGCGATTTGAGCGGCGGCCAGCGCCAGCTAGTGAGCGCCGCCCAGGCGCTGGTGCAGGAGCCTGACATCCTCATGCTGGACGAGCCCACGTCCGCGCTCGATCTCAACCGGCAAATTAGCCTGTTGAGCGTACTGAGACGCCTAGCCGACGAGCGGCAAATGCTGATCCTGGTCGCCCTACACGACATTGGCCACGCCCTGCGCTTTACCGATCACGCCATGGTGCTGGAACAGGGTCGACTGATCGCCTGCGGCGCCACGGAGGACGTCATCACCCCGGAGCTACTGCGCGGCGTTTACCGCGTGAACGCTCGCATCGAGCCCTGTTCGAAGGGGCGGCCTCAGCTTATTGTCGAAGAGGCCATTTAAGGCGCTTACCCTCCAGCGCCGCCAATACGACACCGGCCAGCATCAAAGGCAGCGCCAAGAAGAAGTGGTACGAGGCCGGAATATCGAATAACCACCAATCTGCCAACACCGGCCAGAGCAAGGCGAGGTATTCGAACGGCGCTAACCGCGACGCCTCGGCATAGCGAAATGCCAGCGTCATCGCGATATGCGCCGCCCCGCCCAACAGCCCCGCCAGCACGAGCAGGCTCAACACCTCTGGGCGTAACGCTGACCAGCCTAGCGGCAGCGTCGCCAGCCCCGCCAGGGCCGACACCAAAATGAAGTAGAACGCGATGGCGCCCGGCGTTTCCGTGCGCGAAATGCGCCGCACGGTGAGTAACGCCCCCGCCGTCAGCACCGCGCTCAGCACCGCCAATAGATAGCCCACCAGCTGGCCCGATTGGGAAGCACCGCCCACGTTCGGCAACACCAGCACGGCCATCCCCCCAATCGCCAGCCCCATGGCCAGCGCACGCACCCACGTAAAGCGCTCGCCCAACAGCAAGACACCGCCTAGTGCCATAAAAATAGGCGTCAACTGCGCCAGCAGCGTGGTCTCGGCCACCGGCAGCACCGCCACGGCGGCAAACGAGGCAAACATCGCCGCCGCGCCCAATCCTGAACGCAAGGCATGCCCCAACGGTCGCCGGGTCGCCAATCCCTGAGGGAACTCCCGGCGTAGGGCCAGAAACACCACGATCGGCAGCAGTGCAAACAGCGAACGGAAAAACACCGACTGCCCCACCGGCACTTCATCGCTCACGGCTTTGATACACACCAGCATGCCCGTAAACAGCATACCCGACAGCACGCGCAGCCAAATCCCTACGTAGGGGCGATCAACAGCATCCAAAGGCATTAGGTGACTTCCTTCATTCGTTAGCGTCCAGAGGTTAATAAGCGGATGCTGTTATTGTGACGTAAGTCGCCTTGGCTTGTCTCACTCAAGCCCCACGTAGCATCGTCTGCCAGACCCACAGACCTTGGCGCGGCGGATGGGTCTTCAATGGCATATACATATAAAAAAGCCCCAGCACCGGGGTGCTGGGGCTGTTACTTCAGAGCGCTCTGGGCTCTTACGGCTTCATCTCTTCAAAGAACTTCTTCACGCTGTCGAAGAAACCGGTCTTCTTCGGTGAGTGGCTGTGGCTGTTGCTGCCATCGAAGCTCTCTTGCAGCTGGCGAAGCAGGTCTTTCTGCTCGTCGTTGAGGTTGACGGGCGTTTCCAGCACCACTTTGCACAGCAGGTCGCCGGGGGCGCCGCCGCGAACGGGCTTCACGCCTTTGCCGCGCAGGCGGAAGAGTTTGCCGGTTTGGGTTTCCGGCGGAATCTTCAGCTTCACGCGACCATCTAGCGTGGGCACTTCCAACTCGCCACCGAGGGCTGCATCGACGAAATTGATCGGCACGTCGCACTGCAGGTGCTTACCGTCACGCTTGAAGATGTGGTGCGGCTTGATGGAAACCTGAACGTACAGATCGCCCGCCGGGCCACCGTTCACGCCGCTCTCGCCTTCGCCGTTGAGACGAATACGGTCGCCGGTATCCACACCCGGCGGAATCTTCACCGAGAGGGTGCGGGTTTCACGCACGCGGCCTTCTCCGTTACATTTGTGGCACGGCACTTTGATGTGCTGGCCACTGCCGTGACAGGTCGGGCAGGTTTGCTGAACTGCAAAGAAGCCCTGCTGCATGCGTACTTGGCCGTGACCATGGCAGGTCGGGCAGGTCTCTTTGGTGGAGCCCGGCTCGGCGCCGCCACCGTCGCAGCGGTCACACTCAATATGACGCGGGACGCGAATATCCACCGTGGTGCCTGCCACCGCACTCTCTAGATCCAGCTCTAGGTTGTAGCGCAGGTCGGAACCCCGTGCAGGTGCGTTGGGCCCACGACGACGACCACCGCCGCCACCGAAGATATCGCCAAACACATCGCCGAAGATATCGCTGAAATCGCCAGCGCCGCCGCCACCGAAGCCACCGCCGCCAAAGCCGCCGCCCTGGCCATCCACACCGGCATGGCCGAACTGGTCGTAGGCCGCGCGCTTCTCGCCATCGCTCAGAACTTCGTAAGCTTCCGACACTTCGCGGAATTTTTCCGCTGCGGAGGTATCGTCCGGGTTTCGATCAGGGTGGAATTTTTGCGCCAGACGGCGATAGGCCTTTTTGATCTCTTTCTGATCGGCCCCTTTTTCGACACCCAGGACTTCGTAATAATCGCGTTTGGACATGGGTCCTACGCCTCCTGGTTAGCTACGCACTATAGGCGTCTCGGCCGCGGAAACAGCAACGCGGGAGTTGCCTCCCGCGTCACCGCTTTCCTTGGCAGAAAGAGGTGGGTTACTGCTTCTTCTTGTCGTCGTTGACTTCTTCGTACTCGGCGTCAACCACGTCATCGTCCTGCTTGGTGTTGGCTTCTTCAGCACCTTCACCACCCGCCTGGGCCGCTTCTGCCTGTTCGGCGTACATCTTTTGCGCCAGCTGGCCGGAGACTTCGGTCAGCGCATCCAGTTTCTTCTGGATGTCGTCCTGGTCATCGGTTTTCACCGCTTCTTCCAGTTCGGCGATAGCGTTTTCGATGGCCTGTTTCTCGTCATCGGTGGCCTTATCGCCCGCTTCTTGAACGGTCTTACGGGTGGCGTGAATCATGCCGTCCGCTTGGTTACGCAGCTGTACCAGCGCTTCGAACTTCTTGTCTTCGTCCGCGTGAGCTTCAGCGTCGCGTACCATTTGCTCGATCTCATCATCGGAGAGACCACTAGACGCCTTGATGACGATGGACTGCTCTTTGCCGGTCGCCTTGTCTTTGGCAGACACGTTCAGAATACCGTTGGCATCGAGATCGAACGCCACTTCGATCTGCGGCACACCGCGCGGTGCCGGCGGAATGTCGGCGAGGTCGAAGCGACCCAACGACTTGTTCTGCGACACTTGCTTACGCTCACCCTGAACGACGTGAATGGTCACGGCGGTCTGGTTGTCATCCGCGGTCGAGAAGGTTTGCGTCTTCTTGGTCGGGATGGTGGTGTTCTTGTCGATCAGCGGCGTCATCACGCCACCCAGGGTTTCGATACCCAGGGTCAGCGGGGTCACGTCGAGCAGCAGTACGTCTTTGACGTCGCCACCCAGGACACCGCCCTGAATCGCAGCACCCACGGCCACTGCTTCGTCCGGGTTCACGTCTTTACGCGCTTCTTTACCGAAGAAGTCTGCCGCTTTCTTCTGAACCATCGGCATACGGGTCTGACCGCCGACCAGGATCACTTCGTCGATTTCAGACGCGGACAAGCCTGCATCTTTCAGCGCCATCTTGCACGGCTCGAGCGAACGCTGAACCAGGTCTTCGACCAGCGACTCCAGCTTGGCACGGGTCACCTTCACGTTGAGGTGTTTCGGGCCAGTGTTGTCGGCGGTGATGTACGGCAGATTCACGTCGGTCTGCTGCGCGCTGGAAAGCTCGATTTTGGCTTTCTCGGCGGCTTCTTTCAGACGCTGCATGGCCAGATTGTCACCAGACAAATCGATACCGCTGTCCGACTTGAACTGATCGACCAGATAGTTGATCAGCGCGAGGTCGAAATCTTCACCACCCAGGAAGGTGTCACCGTTGGTTGCCAATACTTCGAACTGCGTTTCGCCATCCACGTCGGCGACTTCGATGATGGAAATATCGAAGGTACCACCACCCAAGTCGTAGACTGCGATGGTTTTGTCGCCACGGGCTTTGTCCATGCCGTAGGCCAGAGCAGCAGCGGTCGGCTCGTTGATGATGCGCTTCACGTCCAGACCGGCAATGCGGCCTGCATCTTTAGTAGCCTGACGCTGGCTGTCGTTGAAGTAGGCCGGTACGGTGATGACCGCTTCGGTGACCGCTTCGCCGAGATAGTCTTCGGCGGTTTTCTTCATCTTCTTCAGCACTTCCGCGCTCACCTGCGGCGGTGCCATTTTTTTGCCTTTTACTTCTACCCACGCGTCACCGTTGTCGGCTTCGGCGATTTTGTAGGGCACCATCTTGATGTCTTTTTGAACGACATCGTCTTTGAAGCGACGGCCGATCAGACGCTTGATGGCGTAAAGAGTGTTTTCCGGGTTGGTCACGGCCTGGCGCTTGGCGGCTTGGCCTACCAGGGTTTCGCCGTCGTCGGTGTAGGCAATGATGGAAGGCGTGGTACGACCGCCTTCGGCGTTTTCAATGACTTTAGCGCTGTCACCATCGAGCACGGCCACACAAGAGTTAGTGGTGCCCAGGTCGATACCAATAATGCGTCCCATAGCAAAAACCTCGAATTCGGTTGAAACAAAACTGATGTTTTACGCCGCTGTTACTTACTTGGCGTCTGCGGGCTTTCCCGCGGGTTGCCCTTTATTTGGGGGCCGCTTGCCGCATTTCAAGGGCTTTTTTTGCGGCAATGCGTCAACGCGGCTTAATTCGCTTTTTGGCTGACCACGACCATGGCAGGACGCACGAGGCGGCCGTTCAACAGATAGCCTTTCTGCATCACATCCATCACGGTGTTGGGGTCGAGCTCTGGGTTCGGCACCATCGCCATGGCTTCATGCACCTGTGGATCGAAGGGCTCGCCCTGAGGCTCGATGCTTTCGACGCCAAACTTGTTAAGCACGTCGAGCTGCATCTTGAGGGTCATGGAGACACCTTCGCGATGCGCCTCGGACGCATCGTCCTGCATGCTTTCCAGCGCTTTTTCCAAGCTATCCACCACGGGCAGCAGCTCTTTGACGAACTTCTCCAGGGCAAACTTGCGCGCCTTTTCGGCTTCTTGCTCCGCCCGGCGGCGAACGTTCTGAGCTTCGGCAGCAGCCCGCAGCGCTTGATCTTTGGCTTCCGCCAGGCTCTGCTCGAGCTCTTCTACCTGAGCGGCCAGCACGTCGGCTTCGGGGCTGCCAGCGCTATCTTCCGGCGGTGCATCGTCATCGATCAGCCCTTCCAGTTCGCCTTCCACCAACCGCTCTTCGGCAGATTGGTCGGTGACCTCTGCTTCCTGCTCTTGGCGTGCCAGCTCATCTTCCAACGGGGTTTGCGGTTCTTTTGCCATGCCTTGCTCCTGAAATAAGTAACGGTGCCGATGGCGGCAACCTGAGGTAAGTAGCGGGTGTTGACCACGTATGCAGCCTATATGGGGGCCATCAAAGCCATCTCAAGAGGGGCATTGAAGTGAGTTATCGACTACTGTATAAAACAACAATTATTGGATAAGTATCCAGCTTCTGTGCCGCACCGCCTCAGGAGGCCTTATGCTTACGCAGCTAGCGATCCAAGACTATGCGATCGTTGATCGTCTCGAACTCGACCTCACCCGTGGCATGACCGCCATTACGGGGGAAACCGGGGCGGGTAAATCCATTCTGCTGGGTGCCCTGGGGCTCTGCCTGGGCGAGCGCGCCGATGCGGGTAGCGTGCGCCACGGCTGCGAGCGAACCGACCTCTCCGCCCGTTTCGATATCCAGCACCTGCCCGCAGCAGCCGAGTGGCTCGACGCCCGCGAGCTGCCTGCCGATGAGTGTCTCTTGCGTCGCGTGGTTACTGCCAACGGCCGCTCCAAGGCGTGGATCAATGGCCACCCAGCGACCATTGCCGATTTGAAATCTCTGGGTGAACAGCTGATTCAGATTCATGGCCAGCATGCCCACCAAGCCTTGATGCGGGAAGAGACGCACTTGGCGCTACTGGATGACTACGCCGGGCTTCGCGAACGCAGCCAGCAGCTCGCCGAGACGTTCCGCGAGTGGCGCAGTGCCCGCCGTCGGCTGAAAAAACTCAGTGAAGAGGGCAGCGAAGTCGAGGCCAAACGTCAACTGCTGCGCTATCAAGTCGAGGAGCTGGACCAGCTAGGCCTTGCCGAAGGCGAGCTGCAAACCTTGGAAGAGGAGCAGCACACCCTGGCCCACGCCGAAGAGACCCTACGTGAAACCCAGTTTGCCGCCGACTGCTGCGAAAGCGATGAAGGGGGCGCGCTGTCGCTTCTCAACCAAGCCTACGCCCACTTGAGCGCGCTGCCCGGCAGCGACAAAGGCACGCTGGCCAATACGCTCACCATGTTGAGCGATGCCCGAATTCAAGTCGAAGAAGCCGCTAGCGAGCTGCACCGATTGGCCAGCACCACCGAACTGGACCCAGAGCGACTGGCGTGGGTCGAGGAGCGCATGGGCGACGTACACCGCATTGCCCGTAAGCACCACGTCGCTCCCGAAGAGATTTGCGCGCTGCATGCCCAACTCAAACAAGAGGTGGCGCAGCTCGAAGCCAGCGACGACGACCTAGAAGCCCTCAGCAGTCAAGTGGCCGAGTACCGCGAGCGTTACCGCAGCGAGGCCAAGCAGCTCACCGAAGCACGTCAGAAGGCCGCCGTGCGTCTGGGCAAAGAGGTGCAGCAGCAGTTGGCCTTCTTGGCCATGGGCAAAGCACGTTTCGACGTGGATGTCACCCCGCGCGAAACGCCTTCCCCCGAGGGCTTGGACCATGTGCAATTCCTGATCAGCGCCAACCCGGGCCAACCCGCCCGGCCGCTCACCAAAGTCGCTTCCGGCGGCGAGCTGTCGCGCATCAGCCTGGCCATTCAGGTGGTGGCGGCGTCGCATTCGACGATTCCGAGCTTGGTCTTCGATGAAGTGGACGTGGGTATTTCTGGGGCAACGGCGGAAATCGTCGGCCAACTGCTACGTAAACTAGGCGAAAACGGCCAGGTGATGACCGTGACCCACCTGCCTCAAGTGGCCGCCCAGGCGCACCAGCACCTGCACATCGAAAAGCGCGCCGAGCGAGACACCACACTCACCCACATGGCGCTGCTGGACGAACGCGGCCGGATCAGCGAGCTGGCGCGTATGCTGGGCGGCGTGACGCTGTCCGACCAAACCCTGGCCCATGCGCGGGAAATGCTCCACGCCAGCCAGCGCCCGCCGCACTGAACCTGACGGTTTTCTCTTCAACGACTCACCGAATACAAAACGCCCCCAGAGCGCCAGTGAAACATCACGTGCACTCTGGGGGCATTTATTTCACGGCGCGAGACTTAGCAAACCCGCGCCTGATGAGCCACTATTTGCGATTCGTTGGGCCGCTATCTTGGCGTGTTACGTCAGACCCACGAGGGCGAACGTACAGCACCAACGCATGGTCCACGAGTTCGTAGCCGTGCTCTTCGGCGATCTCTTGCTGGCGACGCTCGATGATGTCATCGACGAATTCGATGATCTCACCGCTTTCCAGACACACCATATGGTCATGGTGGTCCTCTTGGGTCATCTCGAAAACCGCGTGACCACCGTCGAAATTGTGACGAATCACAAGGCCCGCCGACTCGAATTGAGTTAATACGCGGTAGACGGTCGCCAAGCCAACATCCTCGCCCGCATCGATCAGTGTTTTATACACTTCTTCTGCGCTAAGGTGGTGTTGGCCCGAAGCATTTTCGAGAATCTGCAGGATCTTGACGCGCGGCAGGGTCACTTTTAGCCCGGCTTTGCGTAGTTCATGGTTCTGATCGGCCATGGTTGCTCTTCGCAGTAACAGGTTAGGTCGGGTATCATCGACCGAAACCACGATAGTGAAGAACAGGCTCAAATGCAAAAATTGACTCGTATCATTACCCTTTCCGTTGCCCTGACCGTCGTTAGTGGCTGCAGCTACGTTGGCGTTTACAAGCGCGACATTCCTCAGGGCAACCTGGTTACTCAAGAGATGGTCAGCCAGCTTCAACCAGGCATGACCCAAGAGCAGGTGACCTATGTCATGGGACGTCCGCTGCTGGAAGCGCCCTTCAATTCTCGCGAGTGGGACTACGTGTATCGCATCGATAAAGCGTACGAAGGCGTGGAACAGCGCCGCGTGACGCTGACGTTCGATAATGCAGGCCGCTTGATGAACATCGAACGAGACGGTGATTTTTCGCGCGACCTGCCGATCAGCACCGACCGGGGTATGGGCCCCGCCGTTGAAGGCGCTGACCCGTTGGATGCGCTGCCCATCCAACGCACGCCTACACCGGAGACGGCCCCCGAACCGCAGCCGATCATTACCGGCGAGTGAGGCAGGACTACTGTCCTTTGGCCTGACGTTTGGCCCGCTCTAATCGGGCCGCTTTTGGATCGATCTGCAGTGGGCGGTAGACCTCGACACGATCGCCCTCGCGTAACGCCTCTTTCTCTGGGTGGCGAATCGCCTTACCAAAAATACCCAGCGGCGCCTGTGTAAAGGTATCGCTGGGCACTTCTTGGAACAGGCTAGGCAAATCGGCCAATGACACTGCTTGCCGTGCGGTGGTCCCTTCCGGCACCGTCAGCGCGACGATACGCTGCTTGTGCGGCAACGCGAAGGCAACTTCAACGTTTAGCTGTTTAACGGCCATACATCTCGTCAGCACGCTTGGTGAACGCGTCGACCAACTGCCCGGCAATTTGTTGGAACAGCTTGCCAAAAGCCATACTGAGTAGCTTGTTGGCAAATACGAACTCCATCTCCAGACTCACCTTGCAGGCGTCCGCACCCATGGGCGTGAATAACCAGCGTCCTTTTAGCTGCTTGAACGGCCCTTTCACCAGCGACAGCTCGATCCGCTCGGGCGCATACAAGTCATTACGCGTGGTAATGGTTTGTTCCACGCCTGCGCGTCCTAGCGTCATTTCGCCAATCAGGTGATCGGCGTCGTGCTCGAGCAAACGCGCTCGACGGCACCCCGGCAGGAACTCGGGGTAGCGTTCGAAGTCATTGACCAAATCGAACATTTGCTGGGGGGTGTGCCGCACCAAGGCGGTACGATTGACGGTTGGCATTGACCTCTCCGCTGACTTCACAGTGCCCAGAGCGTATCATGGGAAACATTTTTTCAGACCTTGAATGGTATCACGCCTCCCCACATAACGAAGGGGTGCTACTGACAGATCAACGATGAGGTTCCATGGCCACGAAAAAAGGTAACAGCAAGGGCCCCGGCAGCAGTGTCATCGCCCAGAACAAGAAGGCACGGTTTGAGTACCATATCGACGAAACCTTCGAAGCGGGCTTGGCGCTGGCAGGCTGGGAAGTCAAAAGCCTGCGCGCGGGTAAAGCGCAGCTCACCGACACTTACATTTTGATTCGCAACGGCGAAGCCTTCCTGCTGGGAAGTCATATCATGCCGCTGAACACGGCCAGCACTCATGAAATCGCCGACCCCACTCGCACGCGCAAACTACTGCTGCACCGTAAAGAGATTGCCAAGATTTTCTCGGTCACACAGGACAAAGGCCACACCTGCGTGCCGCTCAAGCTCTACTGGAAGCGTAACAAGGTGAAGTGCGAGCTAGCGCTGGTGACCGGTAAGAAAATCCACGACAAGCGAGCTACCGAGAAAGACCGCGACTGGAACCGCCAAAAAGGTCGGATTATGCGGGAACATAACAAGGCATAACTGGTCAATTCGTTGTGAGCACGTTAGACTACGGCTCTGACTTAGGGGGCGACATGGTTTCGACGCCGGTGACAAACCCTGCGGTGCATGCCGAGAGCGTGATGTATCTCGTAAATACCACATCACGAAAAATAGTCGCAAACGACGAAAACTACGCTCAAGGCGCGCTGGCAGCTTAAACCCTGCTAGCTTCTTGTCTGGCCCCAAGGTGATGTGCCTATTCATCACTGCGGGGATATGAGCTAAAGCTGATAGGACCGCGGTTGGCGGTGTCTTCTCGTCAACCGTTAAACTTTAGAAGGCTCGCGTGGCTGAATCCTGACCGTCGGAGTCAGTCGCGCTAAAGCAAATGACGGAATCTAAGCATGTAGAGCCAATGGGCGCGTGCTGGCGGACGCGGGTTCAATTCCCGCCGCCTCCACCAGACACCCCACAAAAAAAGCACCTTTGGGTGCTTTTTTTGTGGCTCATCGTCAAGTGACGACGAACACTTAGCATGCGCTGGCTTACACCAGCAGCCAGTCGATCAGCTGGTGGTACAGTGGGATGCCGATCATGACGTTCAGCGGGAACGTCACCCCCAGGGATGCCAGCATCGCTAGGCCGATGTTGGCTTCCGGTATGGCCGCGCGCATGGCCGCAGGCGCGGCAATGTAGGAGGCACTGGCCGCGAGCGCTGCGAGAATCACCACCGAGCCCAGGGGCAGGCCCACCAGCGCGCCGACCAGTATCCCCAGCAGCGATAGGCAAAGCGGTGTCACGAGAGCGAAGGTGACGAGCCGCCAATGATGCCAAGGCATGGGGCGCAGCGTTTGCGCGGCGGTCAACCCCATTTCTAGTAGGAAGAGCGCCAGCACGCCTTTGAACGCCCCGGTAAAGAGCGCGGTGACTTCCGCCCCTTGAACCGGCCCGTACAGCGCGCCAATGGCCACGCCACCGGCGAGGAGAATCACCCCCCGGTTGGTCAGCGTTTCATGCCACAGCTTGCTCGTGCTCTCTTTGACCGCCGCGCCCTGATGACGCCGAAACAGCGCGATGGCGATCATGATGGCCGGTAGCTCCATCGCCACCAAGTAGAGCGTGACTTCACTGCCCACCGCTAGCTGGCGCGCTTCGACGTAGGCAAGCGCCACGGCAAAGGTCCCCGCACTGACCGAGCCGTAGTGAGCGGCGATACTGGCACTATCGGCGGCGGAGAGGCGCACGAAACGGCGCAACAGAGGCATCAGCATCAAAGGAATCAGCGCAGAGAGCAGCGCGACGCCCAGCAGCTCGGGCACTAGCCCCCAGTGCAAATTGCCGTATAGCGCCATCCCGCCTTTCAAGCCAATCGTCAGCATCAACAACAGGCTTAGCGTATCGTAAGTGGCCTTGGGCACTTGCAGGTCCGATTTCACCGCCCCCGCCAGCAGTCCCAGTAAGAAAAACATCACCACGATATCTGGCATTTTTCATGCTCCGTCATAGGTAAAAGAGTCAGCTCACTGAGCTTCGGGCGAGGCGCGCTCTGGCGACTGTACCGCGCGCATCATACGCTGCTCACGCATAATTCCCACCCTCGCATGGTTTGCTCGGCGCTCACTGCGGTGTCACTCCCCGTCACGCACTATGCTATCGAGTTGATTGGCAACCGCCTACCGTGCCTGCTGCGTTTAATTCTTTTATGATGCGTTGCCCACGGGGGCTTGCAGGCCTAACGAACTGAGCTAATGTCATAAGCCTAAGCTTGGCAAACGACCAAGCGTATCAAAAGGAAGATGACACATGCTGTATGGGTTGAGCTTACTGGCCGGTATCGTGCTGCTGTTCGGTGGAGGGGAAGCATTGATACGCGGCGCCGTCGCCGGTGCCAAGCGTATGGGGGTATCGCCGTTGCTGACGGGGCTGGTGGTCGTGGGGTTCGGCACTTCGGCCCCGGAACTGGTGGTCTCGATCGATGCCGCGATACGCGAGCAGCCCGATATCGCCGTGGGCAATATCGTCGGCAGCAATATCGGCAATATTTTACTGATTTTAGGGCTATGTGCCGCCATTTGCCCCATGACGGTTCAACCTCTGGCGCTAAGGCGAGATGGCGTCGTGGTCGTCGGCGCCAGCGTGCTATTCATCGTACTTGCCTGGAGCGGTGAACTGGCCCGCTGGGAGGCTGCACTGCTGTTGCTGGCCCTCGCCGCCTATTTGGTATGGGCTTACCGCACCGAGCGACAACAGCCGCTGCCCGAAGGCGAGATGCACGCCGCCGAAGCGGAGGAAGTCACGGCCATTCCTACGTCGACCGTCATGATCAGCGTCGCGCTGGTCGTGGGCCTTGGCATGTTGATTGGCGGTTCGCAGCTACTGCTCTATGGTGCGATTGGTCTCGCCCAGGCCATGGGCATTTCCGAGGCGGTCATCGGCTTGACCATCGTTGCGGTCGGCACGTCGCTGCCGGAGATGGCCGTCTCGGTGATTGCGGCCCTCCGCCGTCATGCCGATGTCGCCGTCGGGAATATCCTGGGCAGCAATATCTTCAACGTCCTGGGGATATTGGGGATCTCTGCCTGTTTGCAGCCACTGCCCATTGCCGAGCGAGTCAGCCAGTTCGATCAATGGGTCATGCTCGGCTCGGCCGCTCTTCTCCTGCTGTTTCTTTATACCGGCATGCGCCTGTCACGCTGGGAAGGCGCAGCGCTGCTGGGCGGCTATGCAGCCTATATTGCGCTGAGCTTTACGATTTTTTAACGCACATGGGCAGGCAGCTCCATACCCGCTTCTTCGTAGTAGCGTCGCGCGCCTGGGTGAAGCGGGGTCGTCAGGTGGGTGAGCAGATCCGGTGTGACGCTTCCCCACCAAGCGGACTGCTCTGCAAGCCAAGGCTGCTGCTCCCAGAAGAGCTTCGTGAGGCGGTAGGCCGTCTCTACATCCATCTGCTCGGTGGTGTAGGCAACTACCGGCATCGACGTCGTGTGCGTGGGCTGAGCGATGCCGGGGTAGGTGCCGCCGGGAATCACCTGAGGCACGGCGCCCGTCTGAGCGATTTGTTCAGCGGTAAAGCTCACCAGGGTAATGGGCACGAGCGAGGCCGTTTCGATGACATTCGGCGTGGGGTAGGAGCTGGCCGTGACGAACGCATCGATTCGGCCTTCCCGAAGCGCTTCAGGGCCATTGGTGATCGACGCATCCGCTAGGCGCACGCTGTCTTCCAAACCGAACAACCGGAAGTAGCGTGCGGCTTCACCTGCGCTGAAGGTGCCCCGCCCGATCAGCACGTGTTTGCCGCTCAGCGCATCGATCGAGGTCGTACCGTCATCGCCTGCCATCACGAAATGCATGGTCAACGATGGCACGGGAAACAGCCCGCGAATGGCACCGAACCGTTCGCTATCATGACTGGCAAAGACACCTTCGCCCGCCTGTGCTTGAGCGACGAGCGCAGGGGGCGCGGTAAACACATAGCGCTCCTGCCGATTCATCACTTCTTGAATGTTTTGTACCGAGCCCTGGCTCTCTTCATTGGTCAGCAAGAGCGTCTCGTCGCTTCCCTGTCGAATGGCCTGGGCAAGCTCGCTCCCCATTTGATGGTAGGCCGTCCCTGCGAGCGCCGACTTGTAAGTCATCCGTGTTTGCGCCTGGGCCACGAGCCCCAGGCTCGCCATCGTCAGCGCGAGCGCCAGTACACTACCAAAGCGAAAAAAAGAGCATATACGGGCACGCATTCAACGTCCTTTGCAATCATGGCCTTCTTGGCCTGATGGATCGACTCGTCACCCTTCGCGTGACACACAACAACGTTAGCATAGCGGCATATTCTCCCTTGCGTTAGTCGCCCTTAGCGCTAGATGGCGCTCGCCCAAATGGGCGTCTTTTGTGCGCTGTGCATCGGCTGTCATCAACTTGACATCAACGGTGGGATTACCCAGGCTAAATCACTTTTTCGATTGAACGTTCAAAAAAAATCTTGGCGATGGCTCAGTGCGCCCGCCACTAAAAGAGAAGGCGTTTCAACGTCATCAAACCACATGCCCCAACTCAACGTACAAGGTGTTACCTACCCCATCGATGCCATTTTATTCGATAAGGATGGCACGCTACTCAATTTTGGTGACCTCTGGATTGGCTGGTTCGATCAGCTCATCACCACGGTCAACCGCCGCCTCGCTACGTTTTCGTCACCGCCCGCGCCCCTCGCTTTTGCCGAGCTTTATCGTCGCGTGGGGATCTACCCCGACTCCCGGTTGTGGGACCCGACCGGGCCGCTCACCATTGGCTCGCTGGACGACATTGTCACCATCGTGGCGCTCAGCCTGTTCGAGGGCGGCTTGGCGTGGAACGACGCAACGGAAATCACTCACGACGCGCTCCAGTCGCTCGATGCATCGCTCGATTGGTCGCGCTGCGTCACCCCCGTGGCGGGACTTCTCGGCTTCGTCGCTCGCGCTCGCCATGCAGGCGTTCAATTGGCGGTGGTGACATCAGATGATCATCGCAACGCCCTGCGTCATCTCTCCCTTCTTTCGCTTGCGGACCACTTTTCCGTGGTGCTGGGGCACGACCAAGTGCCACGTGGCAAGCCCTTCCCCGACATGGCGCTCGCTGCCTGTCAGCAGCTTGGCGTCACACCCGAGCGTACGCTCATCATTGGCGACTCCAATGGCGATATGGCGATGGGAAAAGCCGCAGGCCTTCGGGCCGGTATCGGCATCTGTGCGGCGCCCCATTTGAGCGGCGAGCACCTGACACTCGCCGCTCACGTGATTCGCGATTACGACACACTGGCCTTTGGCACCTCGCCTCGTTAAACCAACCTAGGGAATCAACGCATGAAAAAAGAACACAACGCACCCACCCACATGCACCCATCGATGGCCGCTTTAGCTCGACAGGCCACCCAAGGCCAGCTGTCGCGGCGTGACTTCATGCGCCGCGCCATGGCCCTTGGCATGGCCGCCCCCTTTGCCGCCTCGCTGCTGTCAGGCCAGGCGTTTGCCAACACCGGTACGCCTCAGCGCGGCGGCATTTTGAAGGCCGGTATGCAGGGCGGCGAATCGACCGATAGCCTCGACCCGGCGAGCTGGACCAGCCAAGTGCAGCACTCGTTTGGCCAATCGTGGGGCGAGGCCCTGACCAACGTTTCACCAGAGGGCGAGCTAACGCCCCGCCTTGCGGAAAGCGTCGAGTCCTCGTCGGATGCGCGTACCTGGGTCTTCAAACTGCGTCGCGGCGTGCCGTTCCACAACGGCCAGGAGATGACCTCTGCAGACGTCGTCGCCACGCTGCAGCGCCACTCGAACGAGGACTCGCAATCGGGTGCGCTCGGCATCATGCGGGGCATCGAATCGATCCAGGCCACCGACACCTATGAAGTCACGATCGTGACGCTCGAACCCAACGCCGACCTGCCGTTTCTGCTGTCTGACTACCACCTAATGATCCAGCCCGGTGGCGGCATCGACGACCCGGCAGCGGGTATCGGCACCGGCCCTTACAAGGTCGTGGAGTTCCAACCCGGCGTGCGCCAGATCGCCGAGCGCTTCGAGGGCTACTGGAACCCCGACGAGTACGGCTTTGCCGATCAGATCGAGATCACCGTCATCAACGACCCCACCGCGCGCATTTCTGCCCTGCAGAGTGGCCAGGTTCACATGATCAACCGCGTCGAGCCCCGCGTCGTGGAGATGGTGCAGCGCCTGCCCAACATCGTCATCAACAATACGTCGGGACGCGCGCAGTACGTGTTTCCGATGCACTGCGATACGGCACCGTTCGATAACAACGATCTCCGCCTGGCACTCAAGTATGCGATCAACCGTGACGACATGGTCGAGCGCATTCTGCGCGGCTATGGCAGCGTGGGGAACGACTTTCCGATCAATGCCGCCTACCCGCTCTTCCCCGATAGCATTCCTCAGCGCGAATTCGACCCCGAACGCGCCAACTATCACTACAAAAAATCGGGCCACAGTAGCCCCATCGTCCTGCGCACCTCGGACGTTGCCTTCCCTGGCGCCGTCGATGCGGCACAGCTGTTCCAGCAAAGCTGCGCCCAGGCAGGCATCAATATGGAGATTCGCCGCGAGCCCGGCGACGGTTACTGGTCAGAGGTGTGGAATAAACAGCCTTTCTGCGCCTCTTACTGGAGCGGCCGCCCCACCCAAGACCAGATGTACTCGACGGCGTATATCTCCAGCGCCGACTGGAACGATACGCGCTTCTTCCGCGATGACTTCGATGCCCTGGCGCGTGAAGCCCGCGGCGAGCTGGACACCACCCGCCGTGCCGAGCTTTACCACGACATGGCGATGATGGTGCGCGATGAGGGTGGCTTGATATTGCCGATGTTCAACGACTACATCGAAGCGACATTAAATAGCGTCGGGGGCTGGTCAGCGCACCCCATGGGCGAGATGATGGCGGGCTTTGCACTCTCGAAGTGCTGGTTGGCTTCCTAAACCGGACCTTGCTATGAACACCTTTGTCATCAAACTGATTGCCCAGCGCTTGGCGCTGGGCCTGTTACTGCTGCTGGCCGTATCGGTGCTGATCTTCGTCGGCACGCAGCTGCTGCCAGGCGACGTGGCACAGTCCATTCTCGGCCAGAGCGCCACACCCGAAGCCGTGGACAACCTGCGCCGCGAGCTGGGTCTCGACCAGCCCGCTTGGCTACGTTACCTCGACTGGCTCGGCGGCATACTGCAAGGCGACTTGGGCACGGCGCTCTCCAATCGTCAGGATATTGGCGAGTCGCTTTGGGGCCGTGCGGGCAATACGCTATTTCTGGCCTTTTGGACGGCGGTGGTCGCCGTGCCGCTGGCGATTTTGTTAGGGCTCGTGGCGGTGCGCTACCAAAACCGCTGGCCAGATCGGGTGATTTCAGGCACCACGCTGACGGCCATTTCGCTGCCGGAGTTTTTCATCGGTTACCTGCTGATCTACCTATTTGCCGTGAAGTTCAACTGGTTCCCCAGCGTCTCCACCGTATATAGCGGCATGAGCCTGGGCGAGCGCCTACATGCCATCGCCCTACCTGCTGCGACGTTAACGCTGGTGATTCTCGCCCATATGATGCGGATGACGCGGGCGGCCATTTTAAGCGTGATGCAGTCACCTTACATCGAAACGGCGGAGCTCAAAGGCCTGGGGCTGTTTCGCATCATCGCGCGACACGCTTTTCCCAACGCCATTGCCCCGGTGGTCAACGTGGTCATGCTGAACCTCGCCTTCTTGATCGTGGGCGTCGTCGTGGTCGAGGTCATCTTCGTTTACCCGGGCATGGGGCAGTATTTGATCGACCATGTGTCCAAACGCGATGTGCCGGTGGTGCAGGCGGTCGGGCTCCTCTTCGCGGCGGTTTACATCGGGCTCAACATGCTGGCGGACATCATTGCCATCGTCACCAACCCGCGACTGCGCCACCCCAAATAAACCGCTGAACACCGTCACCAGACAGGAACGCAACACCATGTCGATATGTTTAACGCTGCTGAAACGGATGCCAGTGACCGCGCTGATCGGCCTGCTGCTCACGTTCGGCTTTTTAGTGATGGCGCTTTTTGCCCCTTGGCTCGCGCCTTACCCCATGTCCGAAAGCGTGGGCGATATGTGGATGGGGCCATCGGCCGAGTTCTGGCTAGGCACCGATAATCTGGGCCGCGACCTGCTCTCACGCCTCATACATGGCGCGCGCACCACCATGACCATTGCGGCCCTCGCCACGGCACTGGCGTTCTCCATTGGCTCGGTGCTGGGCATCCTGGCGGCGGTCTACGGGGGCTGGGTGGACCAGCTCATTTCGCGCGGCGTCGATATCGTCATGTCGATACCGACGCTCATTTTTGCCCTGGTCATTTTGTCGGTGATGCCTAGCACCGTGCTCATGCTGATCGTGATCATGGGCGTGCTGGATTCGACCCGCGTGTTCCGTATTTCCCGGGCGGTGGCCGTGAACATCAACGTGATGGACTTCGTAGAAGCCGCGCGCCTGCGCGGTGAGGGTAAAGGCTGGATCATCTTCCGCGAAATACTGCCCAACGCCCTCACACCGCTGGTGGCCGAGCTGGGACTGCGGTTCATTTTTGCGGTGCTGTTTCTCTCCTCGCTATCGTTTCTGGGTCTGGGCGTTCAGCCACCGGAAGCCGATTGGGGCAGCATGGTGCGCGAAAACCGCCAGGGCATCGTGTTCGGCGTACCCGCCGCGCTGATTCCTGCGGCGGCCATCGCGTTGCTGGCCATCTCCGTGAATTTGGTCGCGGACTGGGTGCTACGCCACACCACCGATCTAAAAGGAGGCCGCCGTGGCTGATACGCTGTTAGACATTCGCCATTTGACCATCGACGCCACGGCCTACCCACCCGGTGAGGCGCCGCAGGAGATCACCATCGTCGACGACGTCAGTTTCACCCTGGAGCGCGGCAAGGTGCTGGGCCTGATCGGCGAGTCGGGTGCGGGTAAATCGACCATTGGCCTGTCACCCGCGGGCTACGGGCGTGGCGGCATTCGCTTGAGCGGCGAAGTGTGGGTCAACGGCCGGGATATTCTGAAAGACACCCCCAAAGCGCTGCGCAAGCTGCGCGGCAAAACGGTGTGCTATGTGGCGCAGTCAGCGGCGGCGGCGTTCAACCCCGCCCAAACGCTGATGGAGCAGGTCATCGAAACCACGCTGCTGCATGGCCTGGCGACACGCCAAGAGGCCGAAGCGCGCGCCGTAGAGCTGTTCGGTCAACTCGGCTTACCCGACCCGGAACACTTTGGCAGCCGCTACCCCCACCAGGTATCGGGCGGGCAGCTACAGCGCGCCATGACCGCCATGGCGCTCTGCCCAAAACCCGACCTGATCATTTTTGACGAACCCACGACGGCACTCGACGTCACCACGCAAATCGACGTGCTGGCGGCCATCAAGCGGGCCATCCACACCACGGGGGTTGGCGCGCTCTACATTACTCACGATCTCGCCGTGGTCGCACAAGTCGCGGACGACATTCTCGTGCTGCGCCGGGGCGAGAAAGTCGAAATGGGCAGCACGGCACAGATCATCGAGTCGCCCCAGGAAGCCTATACACAAGCGCTGGTCGCGGTACGTTCCATCGCGCATACGCCAAAACCGCCTTCACCTACGCCGCTACTAGCGGTCGAGGGTGTCAGCGCGGCCTATCATCAGAGCGGCCACAATGTGTTGGAGACGATCTCTCTGTCGGTGAGCGCCGGCCAGACGCTGGCCATCGTGGGCGAGTCCGGGTCGGGTAAATCGACCTTGGCGCGGGTCATCACCGGGCTGCTGCCCCCCAATCGGGGCCAGCTGCTCTTTGCAGAGACGCCGCTGCCCCACACCCTCGCCGAGCGCAGCAAAGAGACACTGCGCGAGCTGCAGATGATCTACCAAATGGCGGACGTAGCCATGAACCCGCGCCACACGGTGGAAACCATCATTGGCCGCCCGCTCACGTTCTATTTTGGATTGAAAGGCAAAGCACGCCGTGAACGCATCATCGAGTTGCTCGACGCCATCGAGTTAGGGGAAGCCTTCATCGACCGCTATCCGGCCGAGCTCTCGGGCGGGCAGAAGCAGCGTGTGTGCATTGCCCGTGCGCTGGCCGCCAAACCCAAGCTGATCATTTGCGATGAGGTCACCAGCGCGCTCGACCCGCTGGTGGCCGATGGCATTCTCAAGCTGCTGCTACGGCTGCAGGCTCAGGAGAACGTGGCCTATCTGTTCATCACTCACGACCTAGCGACCGTCAAGGCGATTGCCGATAGCATTGCAGTCATGCATCAAGGCCAGGTGGTGCGTTACGGCAAGCGTGACACCGTGTTGAGCCCACCGTTCGATGCGTACACGCAAAAGCTGTTGGCGTCGGTGCCCCAATTGAAGCAAGGGTGGCTTGAAGAGGCACTCACGACCCACCACGATTAACCAATCATCGAACCACTCATTGAACCACGCATCGACCCAGGCAGCGCGCTTTCGTCTACTCGGTCGATGCACTATCTTCGTCTTTGGTTTAATCCGCTAAATTTCTTACACTACTGAGCATAATTTACTATTAGCAGAACGGTTAATTTCCTAAAAAAAGACGTCATCACTAAGCGATACGCCGTATTCATTCGGTTTAATTCCGTATTGCGGCGCAATATAGCTTGTTAAACTGGCGGCGCTTATTCCCCCTTCTTTTAACCCATTATAAGGATAAACACGCCATGTTGACGCTACATCATGACCCAGGCCAGCCTCGATACTCTCGTTGCTGGCCTTTTTTGTTAGCGACCTTACTATTACTGTTCACTCCAGCGGCCTTTGCGGTCACCGGTGATGTGGATTTGACCACATCAGCCGTCGGCTATATTGCCGTGGTGGTCTTCGTACTGGCCTATGCGCTCGTGATGGCCGAAGAGAAGATTCACATGCGCAAATCCAAGCCGGTGTTGGTGGCCGCGGGCATCATCTGGGGACTCATTGGCTGGGTATACGTTCAGAACGGGATGTCGGAGACGTCCGAGTACGCGTTTCGCGTGACGCTTCTGGAGTTTACCGAGCTAATGCTGTTCCTGTTGGTGGCGATGACCTATATCAACGCCATGGAAGAGCGACGTGTCTTCGATGCGTTGCGCTCTTGGATGCTACGCAAAGGGTTCAACTACCGTACGCTGTTTTGGCTGACCGGGGGATTGGCGTTCATTCTTTCGCCCATCGCCGATAACTTGACCACGGCTCTTTTGATGTGCGCGGTCATTACCAAAGTGGCCGAAGGCGATAAACGCTTTATCAACTTGGCGTGCATTAACATCGTCGTCGCGGCGAATGCGGGTGGCGCCTTTAGTCCCTTTGGCGATATCACCACACTGATGGTCTGGCAGGCCGGTATCATCCAGTTCCAGGAGTTCTTTATACTGTTCATCCCCTCGCTAGTGAACTTCCTGATTCCTGCGGCGGTAATGAGTCTGTTCATCAAGGATCAAAAGCCCAGCAGCGTGTATGAGGACGTTCAACTGAAGCGCGGCGCGCGGCGTATCATCGCGCTCTTTTTGCTCACCATCGTCACGGCCGTTCTCTGCCATACGCTGCTCCACCTGCCGCCGGTTTTGGGCATGATGACAGGGCTGGGCTATTTGCAGTTCTTTGGCTACTACCTGCGCCAAAGTCTGCCCCGCTCGTTGGAACGCAAACGTGAACGCTACAGCCGCCTGGGCGACAACAAGAAGTTGGAGCAGCTTGGCGGCGTAGTGCCCTTCGATGTATTCAGCCGTGTGGCACGTGCCGAGTGGGACACGCTGCTGTTCTTCTACGGAGTGGTGATGTGCGTCGGTGGCCTGGGGTTCATGGGCTACCTGGGTCTGCTCTCGGAAGCACTCTATACCGGCTGGAACGCTACTTGGGCCAACATTGCCCTAGGGGTGGTCTCGGCCGTAGTCGATAACATCCCAGTGATGTTTGCGGTGCTCACCATGGAGCCGGACATGTCCCACGGTCACTGGCTATTGATCACCCTTACGGCAGGGGTCGGCGGTAGCCTGCTGTCGATTGGTTCCGCCGCCGGGGTGGCGGTCATGGGGCAAGCGCGCGGCTCCTATACCTTTTTGGGCCACCTGCGCTGGTCGCCGGTGATCTTGCTTGGCTACATCGCCAGTATCGCGGTACACATGTGGCTCAACGCGGGAAGCTTCGGCGTTTTTGGCTAGCGTCCTTCTGAGTGTTCGCGTAGTGCCCACCCAGGTCACCTGGGTGGGCATTTTGTTATAGGGGCATCATGATTCGACAAGCGGTGTGTCTCAATAGCTCTCGAACAGGTACTCGATGGGCGTAGGGCGACCAAACAGGTAGCCCTGATAGCGATAGCAGCCGTGGCCTTTTAGCCAGTCTAACTGCTCTTTTTTCTCGACGCCTTCTGCGACCACCGTCAGTCCAAGGCTGACCGCCAATAGGATGGTAGTGTCCACGATGGCGGCATCGGTCTTGTCGGTGAGTAGTTCGCGAATGAAGGATTGGTCGATCTTCAGCTCGTCCAAGGGCAGGCGCTTTAGATAACTCAACGAAGAATAGCCAGTGCCAAAATCGTCCAATGCAAAACGAATGCCCTGCGCGCGCAGTTTGAGCATGGTATTGCGCACGCGCGTGGGCTCCCGCATCAATAGGCTTTCGGTCACTTCTAATACCAGCCGACCCGGCGGTGCTTGGGTTTGTGCCAGCAACCCTTCGAGGTTACGCACGAATTCAGGTTGCTGGAACTGTACCGAGCTGACGTTCACCGAAATGGTCAATCCTGCATAGGCAGGCTGATGCGACCACTTGGCCAGTTGCTCGCAGGCGCACTGCAGCACCCAATAGCCGATGGGCACGATCAAACCGTTCTCTTCCGCCAACGGAATAAACGTGCCTGGCGATACCCAACCGCGCTGCGGATGGTACCAGCGCAATAGCGCCTCTACACCGATAGTGGCGCCTTGATGGTCGACCTGCACTTGATAATGCAGCGCCAGCTCGTTACGCGACAGGGCTTGGTGCAAATCACCTTCGAGACTTGCCCGCTCCAGCACGCTGGTCTGCATGTCGACATTGAAGAAGCGTAGCGTATTCCCCCCTGCGGCCTTGGCCTGCTGCAGTGCCATGTCGGCCTGCTGCAACACGCTATTGACGCCCTGTCCTGCGCCGTCGAAAAGCGTAATACCAATACTGGCGCTAATCGGCAGGGCACGGTCGTTGCGCAACTGCGACACCGTTTCCAGCAGCTGGCGGGCCAGTCGCTCGGCGTGGGCAGCGGCCTCACTTTGCCGCTCCCCCAGCCCGTTGACCTGCACGACGAACTCATCGCTACTAAAACGTGCCAGCGTCGCATCGTCACTCAAGCGCTGTTTGAGATGCTGCGCCACATTGACCAGCAGCTGATCGCCACTTTCGTGGCCTTGGATGTCATTGACCAGACGGAAGTTATCCAGGTCTACGATCAGCACGGCGCTGTAACCGCCACCCTCCTCTTCCGGGTCGGTGGCCTTTGCCAGCGACTCGATCAACAAACGCCGATTGGGGAGTCCCGTCAGCGCATCGTAAAACGCTAGGTGATGGGTGCGCGACTGCATCTCCAAGTACTCGGTCAGCTCGGTGGAGATCCCGCACAGGCACGGCGCTTCGCCGGGAGACATCTCCAAAGGCATCTTGATCGATAAGAAGGTGCGCACCCGCTCTTCACCTTGCAGGACGTTATGCTCTTCGACCGTTATTTTTTTGCCCGACGACAGCACTTGTCGATCGTTTTCGGCCATTTCGGCCGCGCTGCCAGAATCGAAAAAAGCATCATCACGCTTACCGAGTATCTCTTGGGGAGAACGTTGGAACAGCTCACTGATTTGCCGGTTGACGTAACGATATTCGAGCGACGGCGTTTTGATATAGATGTAGGCATCGACGCTGTCGAGTATCGTCGCCAATAGGTGTTCGTTGGTGGAAAGCTTGGCGCGATTGATCGTCACACGTCGTTTGAGCGTTAACGTCGCCACCACCGCGGCCACTAGTACGATGAGTAACCCACCCAAGACCCACCAAAGCCACGTTGGGACCAGCGTATCGACTCGACTGCCCGAGCGCCAAGCACTCAGGATGTCGTAATACACCGAGTTCATATCGTCTTTCCAGGCGAGCAACGTGGCATCGATGCGCTCTAACCTATCAACGGCAAAGGAGGGCGAGGCGGCATAAAATAGCCGAGAAGGCTGGAAAATGATCGGCGTTTCGCGCAGACCATAATCTCTCGCCCGCCAGTCGCCAAAAAGGTGGTTGGAAGCCACCAAGTCCGCCTCGCCGTTGGCCACGGCTTGAAATCCCGCAGCGAAGCTATCCACCGGCATCCAGATGACGTTAATACCGAAGCGCTCGGTCACAGCAGCCAGGTAGCTCTGCTGGATCGATCCATCCACCACGGCGACGCGCTGCTGCTCTAAATCGAGGATGGCTTCCACACGAGGATTATTGGCTTGATAGAGCTGGGACCAACTATGCATGACGGGCTCATGGTGAAACGCAAAACGCCCTGCTCGCTCTTCGCTCCAGGCCACGTCGGGCAATAGATCGATCTCGCCCTGCTCCAGCAGCGTCAAACATTGCTGAAAATCACACAGGTGGCTCTCGAGCTGCCACTGCTCCTGCTGGGCCATAGCGTCCAACAGCTCACCCAACACGCCACGCAGTTGGCCCTGCTCACCCACAAACAGTTTAGGCGGATTATGGTAAACCCCGACTCGCAACGGAATATCTGCCTGCGCCGCAACGCTCCACCCTAGACACACAAGCAGTGCCATAGACCCGAAGGTAGCGCCCATCAAGCGCTTGGCAGAACGGTTGCTTGGCATCCGGTTCACCGCGAACACTCCCTTGTGCCGCATAGTAGGCGTTACTCACCCGGCATGGTTAACGGTCCCGCACGCTCCACCACGCGCTTCCATGCAGGATCGCTCTCTACTCGATCCACGAACGCCGCGATAGAGGGATAAGCGGACAGCGACTGCGTCGCTTTTAACGCCTGCAGCGGAAAACTCATTTGAATATCGGCCCCACTGGGCCACTCGCCTGCAAAATGGCCTCGGGTCTTAAGATGCTGCTCGATCATGTCCATATGCTGCGTTAGCTGAGGCTGAATGAAACGCTTACGCACCGTATCGCTAATACCTTTGGCCAGTGGCTTGACGAACCAAGGCGACTGTTTGGGCACTTGACTGAACACCAGCCCCATGACCAATAACGGCATTAACGAGCCTTCCGCGTAGTGTAGCCAATAACGATAGTTGACCCACTCCTCGCCCGCATCGGCGGTCGGCTGACGCTGGCCGTCATCGTAACGGTTCACCACGTAATCGATGATGGCTCCCGACTCCGCAATCGTTAACTCGCCATCGGTAAGGACCGGCGACTTTCCCAGAGGATGCACTTTTTTTAACGCCTCCGGCGCCTGCTGCGTCTTACTATCCCGCTGATACACTTCTAACTCATAATCGAGATTTAATGACTCCAAAAGCCATAAAATTCGATGCGAGCGAGACTTTTCAAGATGGTGAACGCGGATCATAACGGCTCCATAAGGCGACTTGATTCACTCACTATAAGTGAATGTCAGTTATCCATTGACTGCAAGCCATCTCAGCTTAGCACTATTACGGCGTTGAACCTCATGGAGAAAGCGGAAGCCACTGTGCAAATGCAACAAGAGGCGAAAATCTCTTTTCGCCTCTTGTAGGCATAACGTGATAAGCCCTTGTTTTATTGATATTTTAATATTAAAAGAGCGTCTCAGTGCGATGATCACGCCCTATGCCCTATATTGCTGTTTCAAACGGGCCAAAAGATCCAGTGGTGACCATTTACCCTGTAACCAAGGGGCCAATAAACGCGTCGAGAGTGGAATGAATACGAACACCATGACTGGCGTTAGCATTAAGGTGCTGACGAGAACGCGGGGCACTAACGCCCAATCGGCGAGTACGCCGCCGAAGAGCCACTGAAACAGCAGTGAAATCGGGAAAAAAGCCAGCCATACGGCCACGGCTTGCTTCCAGCGGGGCGGTGTAACACCCGGCCCTACGTTGAACCACGTGTCCAGTCCCGTCGCGCGGTGCTCGTGGGGTGCATCGTATAGCCCTTTGCCACGCACCAGCCACGCATGACGCGATGCCGAGTGCTCCCAAGCGGCCAGCGAGGCTTGGTTTTCGAAACGAAAGATAATCTGAAACTCATCGTCTTCTTGAGGAGGGGCTAGGACGCCTGAGCCAAGGTAGCCAGGAAAGTCCGCCGCCAACTCACGCCCTTCGTTGAGCCAACGATTGAAATCTTGGTAGCGGCCCTTCGCGACACGGCGAGCCACCATAAGTGTGACCGGTAAGGTAGACATGGGTGATCTCCTAGTGGGTGAGCAGCCATCGCCGGGTAGGCAAGCTGCAGACGATCAGGCGGGTAATCCTGATACGCGTCCCCATTATACAGGCAATATTAATGCCAGGTAGATCTATCGACGCGGCACCGGGTGACGACGCTCTCCACGTTGAAACGCACGTACATGTTGATAAATATCGATCGCGCTTTGAATGGCATCGGCCTCTAAGGCATCTGGCTGAATCCGTGGTCCTTTAACACCTCCTTGCGTACGTAACACTTCGTCCACATCGTTGCGATAACGCGAGAGGAGATGCTCGATATTCATACGAACGCGGTGAACTTCTAAATTAAACGCTTGACGCTGCTCGGTACGTTTAACGATATCGAGCGGGTTCTCTGTCGCGTTAATCAAACTATCTAGGGTGTTGCACACTAAACGCTCAGCAGTGTTTAAGTTGGGGATCACCGCGTACATCAATTCGTAAAGCGTCATCGTGGCGTCATGCTGGTGCATAAAGCAGGCTCAACTGCGGTTGATTGGAACAATATGGTGAAAGCGGCCTTGATCGGTAAACAGTATCCGAAACACACCATGCACCCCCTCTTGTCCTACTACCCGCTGTAAGGCATGAGCCGGAAACACCACCCAACGGCCATCCACACTGCGCGCCCGCACGTTGTCGTAGCGGCCTTCATAGTAAGCCAAACAGTCGGTGACACTTAGATGAAGAATGACATCGATCGAGTGCATAACGTTGCGCAATTCGGCTGGCTCACGGATACTCTATACTAACTGAATTGGCCGCAAATATCGGTAATCGCTCATGGATCTTTCCTCGATCAACGCCTATCACGCCTCATCTGCAGGCTTGACGTCCTCGACGCTGCCTGCGGCACGTGTCACGCGCAGTGGTATCGAGCGTGACGCTGGTGCCGAACGTTCGCAGAGCGCTCAATCCTCGGACGATGTGAGCCAACGTGAAGAGAGCCGTGCAAGCGATGCCCCTACCGGCCCCACCCGGCCCGATGGCACGCCGCTGGCACCGGAGGAGATTCAGCAGCTCGAACAGCTCAAGCAAACCGATCGCGAAGTACGCCAGCACGAAATGGCCCACCAAACCGTCGGCGCTCCCTACACCGGCGGCGCGACCTATGAGTACGAAGTGGGCCCGGACGGTAAACGCTACGCCGTCGCCGGTGAGGTATCGATCGATTATGGCCCCGTACCGGGCGACCCCCAAGCCACGGTAGAGAAGATGCAAACCGTGATTGCAGCAGCGCTCGCCCCTGCTGACCCTTCACCGAAAGATCTGCAAGTGGCGGCTCAAGCCCGGCAATATCTACTAGAAGCCAAGTTAGAAGCCGCGCGTGAGCAGAGCGAAATGAACCAAGCCCGCTCCGAGGAGCCAGACGACGTCGCCGTCAATGACGAACCTCAGCCTCCCGAGCAGGCCGCCTAGCGGCTTGATGCCTCATTGTAAGGTTGCCAGCCCTCTCCAATCTTGCCGTGTGGGCCAGTGGGACAGCCACTCAGCCATCGCCTCCGGTGGCATGGGGCGCGCAATGCCATAGCCTTGAGCTAGCTCGCAACCCAGCGATATGAGCGCCCTGGCATGGTCTAACGTTTCAACGCCTTCTGCCAGCATGGGCCGCTGAAACCGGTTGGCCATGTAAATCACGCTTTCCACGATCGCCATATCATCTTGATCGATGAGCATGTCACGCACGAAACTCTGGTCGATCTTGATCAGATTGACGGGGAGCTGGCGTAGATGCGTCAGCGACGAGAACCCCGTGCCAAAGTCATCGATGGCAAACCCGACGCCCAATGCCTGACAGCGCGCCATGTTTTTCAGTGCCGCCTTCACGTCGTGCATCGCCGCACTTTCGAGCACTTCGAGCTTGAGCAGCGACGGTGACACGTTGGGGTAACGTGCCAACAGCTCTGCTAGACGCTGGCTAAACGTATTCACCAACAGATGTGAAGGACTAATGTTGACGTTAACCGGCAGCGCCATCCCTTCGCTCTGCCACAGCGTGAGCTGACGCAGCGCGCGCTCCAGCACCCACTCCCCCAAGTCCACCTCTAAAGGCGTACCATCGATGATCGGTAAAAAGTCACCGGGGGAGAGAAGCCCAAGCTCGGGATGCTGCCAGCGGATAAGCGCCTCGACACCTACCACGCGGCCGCTGCGCATATCGACCTGCGGTTGATAGAACAGGCGAAGTTCGTCATGGTGAATCGCATCCATAAAACGCTGACGCTGCTCGTGACGCACCTGCAATCGACGGTCCTGCTGAGAGTCGAAAAAGTGGTAGGTATCCCGCCCGCGCTGCTTGGCCCGGTACATCGCCTGATTGGCGTGGCGCAGCAACACGTCGCCCTGGACGTGATCGTCAGGGTAGCGAGTAATGCCCAGGCTGGCGGTGAGATAAATCGTCTGCCCTTCGATCAGCAGCGGCTGACGCAATGAGGCGAGTAGCTTCTCGAAAAAGGCTTCCTCGACACCGTGATGCAGTAGCAAAACGAACTCGTCCCCACCAATTCGGGCCAGCACGTCATCCCCAAAAAGCAGGTGGCTGATACGCTGTGCAAATGCTGCCAGCAGCGCATCTCCTATGTGAGGGCCCAAACGATCGTTGATGCGCTGAAAATGGTCGATGTCCAGCGCGCACACGGCCAGCGATAGCTGACGCTGCTCGGCATGCTGAATCGACTCCTGAATCAGTTGGGTCAATAGCTGTAAGTTGGGCAGGCCGGTCAAGGCGTCAAAATAGACTTCACGATTCAGATGGCGCGCGTGTGAGGGAATGGCGGATAAGTCCGCCAGTACGATCACGTGATGATTCACCTGCCCCCGCTCATCGCGTACACGGTTGATCGACATCATGCCCGGATAATACTGACCGTCATGGCTACGATAGCGAATCTGCCCTTTGCTACGATCGCGAAGCTGCAGCTCTTCACGCATCAAACGCGTCGTACGGCTGTCATCCAAGGGCAGAATGCTAAACGCCTCGGGGGTTTTTCCTTCTACCTCGCTCAACGCCAACCCCGTCAGCTCACTAAAAGCAGGGTTGACATCGACGACGGCGTTGTCGGCATTGGTAATGATGATGGCTTCGTTGGCGTAACGAAAGGCCGACTCGGCGGGTGTCAGAGATGTATGGGAATCGAAGATCGAGATCGCCACAGCGTCGGCAGATATGGACGCCGGGCGAGGGTTTGGCTGAGGCAAAGACTGCTCCTTTATGTCATTCAAGGGCGGGCTCATGCGTCTCTGCTCTCCTCTTATAAGCGTTGTTGATTTAATGTCTTTTGGTCATATTAACACCGTCTTTTGACCCGTGTTTTAGATTCAACAGCGCTGAATCAACGCGCTTTTATTGCCCTCGTTTCGCGTCTGCATCCATTGCCTAGCGCGTACCAGGAAGTAGGAGGCCCTCTGGTACGTGCATCGTCGCGCTATCGATTATAAGCAAGCTGGCGATGATCGCTCATAACGGGCTCTGTCACTTGAAACCGGCTCACAAGTGCCGACATCTCGTCGGCCTGCTCATCCAGCGAACGACTGGCCGTGGCCACCTGCTCTACCAATGACGCATTCTGTTGCGTGACGTCCTCTAGCTGAGCCATCGCATGGCTTATTTGCTCGACCCCGGAAGACTGCTCTTGGCTCGCCGTGGCAATCTCATCGACCAACGTAGCCACTTGCTGCACACGGTCAGCAATATTGGCAAGCGTGGTGCTCGTCGTGGACACGAGTGATTCACCTTCGCTGATGCGTGCCACGTTGTTGTCGATCAAGTGGCGAATTTGGTTGGCCTCTTCGGCGCTACGACTGGCCAGTTTACGCACTTCATCGGCCACGACGGCAAACCCTCGGCCGTGCTCACCGGCGCGCGCGGCTTCAACGGACGCATTCAGGGCCAGTAAGTTGGTTTGAAACGCGATGTTGTCGATAGCAGCCACGATCGATGTGACCTGTTCGTTGGCCTGATGAATCTGCTGCATGGCTTGGCGTGCCTGCATCGCCACGGCGGTGGCCTCTTTTGCCTGCACCGCGACCTCGCCGGTCATCCGTTGGGCTTGATGAGCATTCTCCGCATTTTGGCGCACGGTAGCAGTCATTTGCTCCATGCTCGATGCGGTTTGCACCAGAGAAGCCGACTGCTCTTCGGTACGCTGCGCCAAGTCCTGATTTCCCTGAGCGATTTCATTGCTAGCCAAGGCAACCGAGTGCGCATTGCGCTTCATTTCTGCGACCAACTGCTCGGTTTGTGAAGACGCGTCGTTCACGGCTCGATAGAGCCTGGACAGCTCATCGCTACCAGGAACGGGTAAACGTTGGGTCAAGTCATCGCCACGGTCGGCAATACTCGCCAAGGCCTGCTTCAGCGGCTGCGTGATGGTACGCACGATGAGCACGGCGATCCCCACCGCAACCGCCGTGCTCAGCACGGCAACCCCCAAGTACCACCACAGCGCCTGCTGGGCCTGCTGCTTCAATGCCTCGGTCGTCGTCATGATGGCCGTTGCGGCACTATCTTCCAGGCCTTTCAAACGGCCAATTTTGACGGTTTGCCAGTCGAACCACTCCTCGGGATCAACCCCGTAATCACTGCGCTGTGCGATGGCCAGCGACCGTCGCGCCAGCACGCGCTCGATCTCGGGACCACTGAGCGCTTGGCTTAGTGCGTCACGTTGGGTGTCGTCGGAGAGCACGCGGTAGGCTTCTAAAAAGGAAGCTTCGGCACCCACCAGAGAAAGCAGACGCTGAAGCGTGCTATCGGGCATCGCATCGGCCGCAAAGACGCCTGAGAGTAGCGCCCGCTCGATGCCCGCCAAATCTTTTGCTTCGAGAAGGTTGTAGTACGCCGCCAGTTGGCGCGTGATGCTCCCCTGGCTTGTCAGCTGAGCCAATTCACCCACCAACGTCATGAGCGCACCGTTCAGCTGCGTATAGTGGGCAAGCGCATCGGGGGTGGATACGCTGAGTTGGTCGACTTGGCCGCGCAGTGCTCGAACGCCCTGCCAGCGCTGTCCGATTTCCGTCAGCAGTGCGTTCAATCTTGCACTCAGTAGCGTCGATGATAGCGCTCGTTGCTGTTGGAAAAACGCCTCCGCAGCGGCTTCGGTGCTAGGACGCTGCTGGTTCAGACGGTTACCAAATGCGCTGCCCTGACTGCCAATGAAGCCAGCCGTCATGCCCCGCTCTAACTGTACCTGATGGACCCAATTGCCTGATCGTTGCGCCAGCGCCGTCAGGGCCTGCATGCGTGATAGCTCCGTCACGGCGGCTTGCCGCTCGACGATACCGCTAATCGCAAACCAGACAAGGGCCAGCAAAGGCAAGACCAATACCAGGGCAAATTTATACCGCATGGATAAACGGTGGAGCAGCTCTTTCATCGCGTTGCTTAGCCTCGTTTCGTATCGTTCGGGGAGGTAAGCGGCGTACTCGTTTGTTATCAGTGCTTATTGGCACATTATTCTTCAAGCTTGCCGCGTTTTGCGGCAGAGGGACAAGGGGTCAGCCAGCAAAATACGGCGAGTGTATCGTGTGCTCACGAAAGGTTATTGACCTAAGTCAGGCTTGTCTCACGTCTTAGGGCGCCACCGATGCCGCGCCTAAAAAGCGTTGCTGCCAATAGTCGATATCCAGCGGTACGCTTACCACGGCGCGGCCGCTACCGGGAGCGTGAATCATCTGGCGGTTACCGCCGTAGATGCCCACATGGGTGGCTTTATTGCCATCGCCGAAAAAGAGCAGGTCGCCAGGGCGGGGAGCGTCGACTTGGGGAAGCGCACGAAACTGGCCGTCGGCGGTGCGTGGCACGCGAATACCTGCGGCGCGGTAGGTCATCTCGACGAGGCCGGAGCAGTCCAAACCGTCGGGGGAGTTGCCACCCAAGCGATAAGGCGTGCCGATCGCCTGCTGGGCATGGGAGAGTATCAACGCGCGCTCCATCGACATACCCGCTGGCGAGCTGGGCGCGGGGGCCATCGCCACGTCGTTACTGGCACACCCTGCCAAGAGCAGCAGCATGAGCAGCGCAAAAAGAGATGAACAGCGAGTCAACGGCATGGCAACGCTCCAAAAAACGTGTTGCTCTTATCATGGCCTAAGCGCCGTTGACCCGCTACTGCTTCACGCGCGCTTACCGGCCGACCCACTCGATAAACGTGCTCTCGCCCATAGCATGGCGTTCGTGACGTAGGCGGCTCATGGCGGCATAGGGCAGATCCATCACTAGACCATGGCTGAGCGGCTGCTCTAACACTTGACGGAACAGGGCATTGCAGACGAACAGATGGGCTACCACGAGCACATGGTGGCCGGGCGGATTCGCCAACAGCCGTCGCCACGCTTCGCTGACCCGAGCATCCAGCTCGGCGTAGGTTTCTCCGCCAGGCGGTGCGGCGCGGGCGGGGTCGAACCAGAAAGCACTCATCTGCTCCGTGCCCTCTTGGGCGTACACCTCGGCGTACGTTTTACCTTCCCACTCGCCCAGGTACAGCTCGGCCAAGTCCTCATCCACCTGTACCGGTAGGTCGAACTCCTCCCCTAACCAGAGCGCAAATTCGCGGCAACGGGCCAACGGCGAGCTCACAATGGCATCATAGGGCGGCCGACCCTCCCTCGTGTGACGCATGACGGCATCGGTCACCTGCTGCCAGCCTGTTTCGCTGAGAGGGTGGTCGGTACTGCCCCGTAGCATTCGCCCACCTTGGGGTTCACCGTGGCGCATCAGATCGATCGTCGTGATCTCGGCATGGGGAAAGCGCATGGCGATTCTCCTAACGGGTACGGATTAAATGATGGCGTGACGTACGCGAGCCGAGACCCATTCCGATACCAGCACCGTGGCAAAGATGAGCACGAAAATCACGCTCACCTGATTCCACGCTAAACTGTTGATCGACGCATTGAGCTGTAAGCCAATGCCGCCCGCACCGACGAGCCCGAGCACTGTGGACTCGCGGATATTGATGTCCCAGCGATACACGCTGATGCCTGCAAAGGCGGGCATGATTTGCGGCAGTACGCCATAACTCATGACCTGCAAGCGACTCGCACCGGTGGCACTGATGGCTTCCACCGGCGTGGGATGAATCTCCTCGATGGCCTCATAGAGCAGCTTGCCCACAAAGCCAATCGACCGCAGGGCAATCGCGATGATGCCCGCCAGTACGCCGGGGCCTAGAATGGTGACCAGCAGCATGGCCCAAATCAGCGAGTTGATCGAGCGCGAAGAGACGATGATCGTCAGCGCCACGCTGCGTACGAGAGGATGCGGCGTGGTATTGCGGGCGGCCAAAAACGCGACGGGAAATGCCATCATGATCCCCAGCGCAGTGCCCAAGGTAGCGATGTTGATCGTGTCCCACATGGGCTGCCAGAGCTGGCTAGCATACTCCCAGCGCGGCGGCACCATACGACTGATCAAGTCGCTGCCCTGGCGGCCCGCGTCCTCTACGAACACCCACATGGTGTTGTCGGAGATCACTTTCCAGCAGAGTAAGAACAGGCTAATGCCCGCCAGCCAAGCGACGTACCGCAGCCACTGGGCGCGGCTGGTGCGCCGCTGCCACTGCGGCACGCCTTGAGAAGAAGTGGTTACCGGCATGGAGGATTCCTCTTGCCTTTCAGATTGGATAAAGGGATAGCCCACACGCCTAACGCCATGCTACTGCGTCCAACGACGCACATGGCTAGAGGCATATTCGCTCATGAGTACGATGGCGATGATGATCAGCAGGATGGCGGCCGAGGTGCCGTACTCGTAGCGGCTAAGCGACGTATTGAGTGTCGCGCCAATCCCCCCGGCACCGACGATGCCAATCACCGACGACTCGCGGAAGTTGATATCCAGCCGGTACATTGAGAGCCCGATCAAGCGCGGCATCACCTGCGGCTGTACGGCGTGGTTCATGGTTTGCCACCAGCTGGCACCGGTGGCGCGCACGGCTTCTACCTGTTTCCAGTCGAGGTCTTCGATATCTTCCGCCAGCAGCTTGGCCATGAAGCCGATGGTGGCAAAGGCCAAGGTGAGCATGCCTGCAAAAGGACCAAAGCCGAACATCACCACGAACAGGATGGCAATGATGACCTCCTGAAAGGTGCGCGAAATCGCGATAATTGCCCGACACACCGCATACACCGGTAACGGCGCAATATTTTTGGCCGCGCCTAAGCCGACGGGAATGGCGAGTAGAACGCCGATCACCGTCGAGGTCAGCGTCATGGTGAGGCTTTCCAGCAGGCCTGCCAGAATGTCGCTTTGACGGCTGACGAAATCGGGCTGCAAAAACGCGCCGAGGAAGTTCAACGCGCGCCCGGCCCCTTCCGCCACCCGCGCCCAATTCACTTCCACCGAAGCGAGCGCCAGTACAAGGTAGACCACTCCCCCCAGCACCAACGCCCAACGCAGGCGGCGGCTCTCGATCAGCGGCAGCCGCCGCCATTGGCCCTGCCGGGCCGCCTGCTGGCGGGCTCGCGTGTCTATCGTGCTCATTGAGCGCCTCCACTCGCCAAGCGGCCCTGTTGCGGTGTTTGAGGCGCGCTGGCCGAGGGTGACGGCGCGGTACGCGGTGTCACCTTCTGGTGCTCTTCTTCGTCGTCATCGGCAGGCTCTGGTGTGGTGTCCCACTCCTCTTCACCGTAAATGGTGGTCAGCATCTCGCTGGTCAGCTCGCTCGGCTTGCCGTCGAAGACGATCTGCCCGGCACGCAGCCCAACGATACGGTCGGCAAACTGCTGGGCCAACGCTACGTCATGAATGTTGATGATAGCGGCCAGCTCGCGCTCGGCGCACAATTCACGAATCAAACGCATGATTTGGCGGGAAGTTTTCGGGTCTAGACTGGCTGTGGGCTCATCCACCAACAGCAGTTTGGGGCTTTGCAACAGCGCCCGGGCGATGCCCACCCGCTGACGCTGGCCGCCGGAGAGGGCATCGGCGCGTTTATCGATCGCGTGGGGCAAGCCAACGCGCTCCAGCAGTCGAAACGCTTCTGCCACGGCCTCCTGGGGATAGCGGCGCAAGAAACTACGCCAGAACCCCACATACCCCAATTGGCCCGACAGGACGTTTTCCATCACGCTCAGGCGGTCCACCAGCGCATACTCCTGGAAGATCATCCCCATGGCGCGGCGAGCGTGGCGCAGACGGCTACCCGAGAGTGTCGTCAGCTCCACATCGTCTAATCGAATGCTGCCTTGCGAGGGTTCTACTAGTCGGTTCACGCAGCGAATCAGAGTGCTCTTTCCCGCGCCAGATGGGCCAATCAGCGCCATGACCTGCCCTTTGGGCAGCGACAGCTGAATATCGGTCAGCGCGCGATCGCCGGTTGGGTAGCGTTTGCCAACGCCGGTGAGTGTCAACATGGGAAGTGCCTCAGTGTCTGATACTCAAGTGCTTATATGAATAAGGGCTTATGTCATTAGCTACATAGCGGCTCGGCCAGAAGGTCGCCCTCCTGGCCGAGAAAACGCACGGAATGACGGATCGATCAATCGCAGTCGTACGTCACGCCGTTGGCATCGGCGATGGTACGGATCACGGACCAGTTCTCTTGGTAGGTGATCGGAATGAACTGTGCTTCACCGGAGTTGGCAAACTCGGCTTCCAGCGGTGTGCCTTCCCAGTCGTAGCTAAAGAATGCATCCTGAATCTGCTCGGCAAGTTCAGGGTTCAGATTGTGCGCCAGACCGTAGGCCGTCGTGGGGAAGGTTTCAGAGGTATAGATGACGTTGTAATCATCTTCGCTCACCACGTCGCGCGACAGCATGCGTTTGGCGACGGAGTTGGCAATGGCGGCCGCGTCGTAATCTTTGTTCACGACGCCTAGGATGGAGTTGTCGTGAGAGCCCGAAAAGGCGGTTTCGAAGTCTTCACCCGCTTCCAGGCCGTACTCGGAGCGCAGCAGCGCGGAGGGAGCGCGAAAACCGGAGTTGGACGTTTCGGAGGTAAACGCCAGCTGACGACCGGCCAAGTCTTCCACCGACTCAATGCCACTATCGGGGTAGGTGATGATTTCCATCTCGTAGCCGAAGCTACCGTCTTCTGCCGCCATCATGGCAAAGGGACGGAAGCCACCACAGTTGACCGCCACCGGCACACCGCCAGTGTTGAAGCCCGCCACGTGCAAGCGTCCTGCGCGCAGGGCTTCCTGCTGGGCAGCGTTGGACTGCACGGGGAAGAACTGGACGTTTTTACCGGTAGCGTCGCTCAGATGGTCCAGAAAATCGGCCCAAACATCGGCATAAACGGCGGGATCTTCCACCGGCGTATAAGCAAAGACCAGCGTATCGGGATCGACCCACTGCGACTCGTCGCTGGGCACGTCGGCGATCATGTCGCCGTCGCTGTCCGTGTAGCGTGAAGAGAGGTCAGCCGAGGCAGACACCGCTGCCAGTGAAAAAGCGCCTACGACAGCGGCGCTCAACAGCGTACGAGAGAAAGAGACAGAGTGCATGTGCATGGCATCACCTAAGCGAGTTATGAAGTGTTCATGCCATAGTGGCGGGCCAATATGACAGCAGTGGGACACTCCCGTGACGCTTGGGTGACGACGACATGACGACCTACTGGGCTTCTCCGGTGCAGCAGCCCCGCCGCTCGACGAACAGACTGTTGCCCGCGATTTTTTTGGCCTGATGCTTTAGCTCTGATAGCTGCGCGGCGATATCCAGCGCCTTGCAGGGCGCTGGGTCAGTAATTGGCTTGACCGCAATCGAGACGCTGACAAAGGGGAAGAACGTCACGCCCCCTTGTCGGCTTTCAATGGAAATTCCCCCCTGCAGCCGATCACTCTCCTCATAAAACCCCGGCGCCAGCACTTCGAAAGAGTGGAGAATTTGCTCGCAGACGTTTTGCCAGTGCTCTAACGGCAGCAGCATCATGAAATCGTCGCCACCGATATGCCCAATAAAGCCCCCCGCGCTCTCCACTTGAGCCTGGAGCAGCCGTGAGAGCGAAATGATCACGTGGTCACCGCGAGCATAGCCATAGGCATCGTTGAACGCTTTGAAGTTGTCCAGATCGACGTATGCCGCCGCGAACCCACGCTCTTCGGATAAATACGCCGCCAGGGTTTCGTTGATCAAAATATTGCCGGGCAGCCCGGTAAGAGGGTTGGCATGGCGCGCTTGACGCACTTGAATCGCGGTAATCTCCCGCAGCAGATCGACGATATTGCCCATGCCCAGGTAGTGACCGTCACCGCCGACGATGACGAAATATTCCTGTTCGATATCGCGGCTGTCGGTGAGCTGTTGACTCAGGGCCTCTAAAGAGAGCTCTGCGTCCGCAACGATCATTTTAGGATCGGCGATATCTAACACGCGACGTTTGGCATACAGCGCGTGGCCGTACTGATTGGCAAACAGCGTCAAAAAAGCGTTGCGGCGGACCACTGCCACAGGGACCCTCTCTTCCACCACCGCCACGCAGCGCAGCTTAGGGTCTTCGCGAAAGCGTTCAGCCAGCGCGGGCACTAAACAACTTGCCGGGACGCTCTCGATGGGACGCAAGATGGAGTGCGCCGTGCGTCCCGCCGGGCCTTTGAGCTGGGTGGTGGCGGGCAATAGCGTATTAAGCTGCATGGGTGGCTGAGGGCTCGGTCGAGCAAAATAGAACCCTTGCAGCAGTGCCAGCCCGCGATCGAGTTCCCATAGGCAGAGATGCTCGGCCGCCGTTTCGACCCCCTCGGCAATGAGCTGGCAATCGAGGCTGCGGGCGACATCCAAAATCGAGCGCAGAAACTCGCGCTTGGCGGGTTCCTGATCGATCCCAGAAATAAAATGACGGTCAAGCTTGACGAAATCGGGCCGTAGCTCCGACCAGTGGCGAAGACTCGAGTGACCAGCCCCCAAATCGTCCAATGCCACCTGAAACCCCATGTCGCGGTAGTGATCTACCGCTTGGCGCATCAGCTCGTAGTCGTGAATCGGCACATGCTCGGTCAGCTCGATGACTACCCGCTCGGGTGGCAAGCCGCTCTCTTGGATAAAACTGAGCGTCAGCCCTTCACGAAAATCCCGCTCCACAATGGTCAGCGGCATGACATTGAGAAACAGCAGTCCCGGCAGGTCGAGCTCGGCAAAGCGGCGTATGGCAAGACGCCGGCAAAGCAGGTCCAGCTCGACCAGCAATCCCGCCTGGGTCGCCACATCGAATAACCGCAGCGGAGAGTGAAGCGGAGACGTTTTTGGCCCGCGAATCAGCGCTTCATAGCCGTAAATAGCCTGCTGATTGGCGTCCACGATCGGTTGGAACAGCACGTGCAGCTCTTCTGCCGCAATAATGTGATTTAGCCACTGCGCTTCTTGTGCGGTCATATGCCTGCTGCCCTATCAAACGTCGACTATCCCTATGATTCGTAACGCTCCATGAGGAAGGTACTAGGGCAGCAAGGGTGCGTCATTGTGATGACATTTGTATGACAACCAGCGGTTCTTTACGTGTCGGTAGGGATCGCCGGCGGTGGAAACACTGCCTCGCCACCGCTGGCATCGAGCTGGCGAATGTCCGTTGGCTTGCCCTGCTCATCCAGGCTCACCAAACCAATGCCACTGGCGTTCCACAGTCGCTCTCCGGCGCTGGCTTGGTCAGGGTCGCGGGGGTAGATGCTAAGCTTACGCCGCTTGGTGAACCAGTTCAGCGGCGACAGCGGTGCGTAGAGCCAGCGGTTCAAGCGGTCAAAGGTATTCAGCAGCTGCTTGGGAAAGGTATTTTTCACTCCGCTGGAGGTGATCTGCCATAGCTGGGGAGCGCGCTTCTGACGGCGCACGACGATGTCGTAGGCAAAGGAGTAGTGCACATCTCCCGAGAGAATCACGTAGTTACCGGGCGTTTTGGAGTGCCGCCAGATATGCAGCAGCACGTTAGCCGCGCCGCGGTGCGCCATCCAGTTCTCGGCATCGACCACCAACGGCTTGCCCGCCAGGGTAAAGAGCTTTTGAATGCCTTCGATCAGTTTGACGCCAAACATCGGCGCAGGCGAAACGATGACCGCGCTTTGGGTGCCCAGCAGCGCCTGCTGCATCTCCATCAGCGCTTCCCAATCCATCAAGCCAGACGGGCGGTTGGGGCTGCGCTCGCTGCGCCAGCGCCGGGTGCGGGTATCCAGTACGATGAGCGTGGGCGTGCCCGGCACCTGAAACTCCCAGCCCTGAAAGCGCAGCAGCCGCTCGATAAACGCGTCCTGGTGGTCAGGCTTCAGCGGGCCGACATCGTCGAACAGCGTGATCGCTTGGTGAAGCAACGGATTAAGTTTATCGGGCGCATTCCCCCACCCCTGGCAAAGCAAATACGCCACCAGCGCGTTACCAATAATGCGCTTGGAGAACGGATGCCCATAGGCGCAGCGCTCCCAGTCGGCGGTCAGGTTCCAGTCATCGGTGACATCATGATCATCGAAAATCATCAGGCTGGGCACGTGGGCCATTAACCGAGCGCACTGGGGCAGCCCCTCTACGAACGCTTCGATGATTGCCTGCTCTTCGCGATAAGCCTCGGCCTCTTTTTCGCCTAGCGCCGGTGCCTCATAGGCGATCACTTGCCACGGGGTCGGCGACCATACCAGGCAGTACATGGCGAGCATCTCGGCCAGGGTCATGAGATGATTCTGGGCGTTGGCCGATGTAAAGACGGGTTTTTTCACGCCCCCAAAAAAGCGCTCACGCAAGGCAGCATTACTGGTGACATCCGGCAGCAGTGCTTCTCGATGGTAGTAGCTCTCCGGGGCATTGTAGAGTGCCTGGCTATCCTCGACGGTCGCACCTTCCAGCCACTCATCGACCAGCCCCAATCGGGCAATCAACGCATGTACAGCGCGCAGCATAGGGCCCGCCACGTCGTCGACGTACACCTGATCACCGGTCATCAGCAGCCATGCGGGCCACTCGGAGGGCGTCTCCTGACGCTCGGCCAGCCAGCTATCGGCCCTTACTAAGCCGTCGGCGCTGTCGTGGTGGGGTTTACGGCAAGAGCCGTGCATCAAGCGGTGGTGGCGAGAGGCCAACACAAAGCCCGGAGAGTCGTAGCCATCGTGGCATAGCCACGGCGCCCATTCCGGCAGAGGCCGCCACTGCCCTTCCTGGCTTTTCACCTGAAGATCGTAGGCAATACGGGTATCAGTGGGTAGCGCGACGGGCAGCCTTAGGTCAATCGCATGAATATAGGCATGCCGCCCAATCGCTACGCATTGATGGGCATTATCGAGTGCGTAGGTCTGCTGGGCGTCTTGCCCGGAATTCAACACGAGCTGCATGGTGAGCGGCCGGGTCGCTACCAGCCATAAAACGAGCCGGGACGGCGACAGCCGCCTCAGCAAAGGCCCAACCAGAACGTCGGGTAACGTCGTAGCGATTCGCGTCATTTCACACCCTCTGTGCTGTGTGTTGCATCGCTGCTTGACGGGTCGATTCAAACAGCGACCACAGGCAGTTCAATGACCACCTCTAAACCGCCAGACGCTGCGCGCTGTAGGCGCATCTGGCCATGATAAAGCGTGACGAGGTCCGTCACGATGGCCAAGCCCAACCCGCTGCCCGAGCGCTGCTCGTCCAGCCGCTTGCCGCGCCGCACCGCCGCTTGGCACTCCTGGGCCGTCATGCCAGGACCATCGTCGCTCACCACCAACCGTAGCGTCTTGTGGTCGGCCTGCAGACGAATGTGCACATCGCTATTAGCCCAGCGCAGCGCATTGTCGAGAACGTTACCCGCCATCTCTTGTAAATCTTGACTATCCATATGCACCTCCACGCCGCTATCGACGGTTTGGCGCAACGTAATATGGCGGCGCTGCGCTAGCCGGGCGAGCCCAGTGATGAGCGGCGAGAGCGTCTCGTGTAGCGCCACCGGGGCAAAGCGTACGCCCTCACCGGCGGCAGAGGCCCGCGCCAGATGGTGACGCACGGCGCTATCGATACGCGCCAGCTCGGCCTCCCAGGCACTGCGGCTCTCGCTAGGGAGCTGTTTGGCCAGTAGCCGCATGACGCTGATCGGCGTTTTGAGGGCATGGGCCAAATTGCCCGCCGTGTGGCGGCCGCGCTCGATGAGCCGCTGATCGCGGGCCAGCACCGCGTTCATGGAAGCAGCGAGGGTCGCTAACTCCTCGGGCAGCCGGGTATCCAGTTGCTCTGCTCGCCCCTGCTCTACGTCGCGCAGGTTGGCATTCATACGCCGCAGCGGCGCGAGCCCCCACCGCACCTGCAGCGCCAACACGCCCAACAGCATCACCCCAAGGCCCAACAGTCCTAGCCATAACACCTGCTGGAAGGCCTTGATGTCCTCGCGCAAGTCATCGTCTCGCGCGGCAACGCTCACGTGTAGCGGCGCTTCCAGCGCGCCCAGGTAGATATCTCGCTCTACCACGCGCAGTTGCTGACCACGTGGGCCCAACAGAGTGCGGGCAGTCAATCGCTCGCTTTCCAGCACCGGTAAGCGCTGATCCCATAACGACCGTGACGTGACCGTGTGGTTCGCCTCATCGGTAATTTGCCAGTACCAGCCGGAGTACACGTGGTCGAAGCGAGGGTCCCCTAGCGCACGCTCGTAGCTGAGCTGCTCGCTCAAAGGATCGTAGGTCACCCCGGCGATCACCACGTTGAGCGTCGCTTCCAGCCGCTCGTCGAAGGCGCCGACGGCCGCGGTGCGGTAGTGATGCGCCAGTAGCCATCCAGCGATGGGCAGCGCCAGTAGCACCATCAATAGCACCGCCAGCAGCAGGCGTAAGTTGATCGACCGCCCGGCCCAGCGCTGACTCCAAGAAACGACACCAGCGCTCATGTGTCGCTCGGTTCGTCAGCCAGTAAGCGATAGCCTTGGCCACGCAGCGTCGCAATGCGCCATACGCCCAGCTTGCGACGCAGACGACTCACCTGCACGTCGATCACGTTGGAATCGGGCTCGTGATCGCGGTCGTAGACATGCTCTGAGAGCTCACTACGGCTAACGACTCGGGGAGCGGCGTGCATCAAATAACTCAATAGGCGGGTTTCCTGGGCGGTCAAGCTCACCGGTCTGCCCACCAACGTGACGTGCTGGGTATGCGTATCCAAGCAGAGCTCGCCGACCTTGAGGACCGGGTGCGCGTGACCGTGAGTGCGGCGCACCAGCGCCCGCAGGCGAAAGAGCACTTCAGCAGGCTCGAAAGGCTTGGTGACATAATCGTCGGCACCGGCGGTGAAGCCAGCAGCTTTATCGGCCCAGCGTTCTCGTGCAGTCAAAATCAGTACGGGAAGATCGATACCGTCTTCACGCCAGGAAGAGAGCCAGCGGGTACCGTCGCCATCGGGCAAGCCAATATCCAAAATGACCGTATCGTACGCCTCTGTTCGCACCAAAAAGTCCGCTTCCTGGCCGTTCTCAGCCCGCTCGACGATCCAATCGCCATCCTGCAGCGCTTGGCTCAGCTCACGGGCAAGCGCCTGGTCATCCTCTACCAGTAAACACTTCATCAACACACCCTTAATGGAAAAACGACTTAACGCTGCATCTCGCGAATGCGCACACCCTCGATTTGCATGAGCTGGCCACTTTGGCCATCGAACTCGAACTCCACGACTTGGCCTTGGGGTCCTAGCAGCTTGATTTCATACTCGACCAGCCCATCATCGCGCTCGACCTCGATCTCCAACACGTCACCCATGTAATGGGCGTCGAGCCAGTCGAGAATGGTCTCCAGCGGCACCACGTCGCCTCGCTGCACTTCGCTATGCAGGTCTTTCCAGTGCTGGTCCCCGGTCGCGCTACTCATCAACAAGAGTACCAGCACCAGCGCCGCACTCCCCTTCAACGGGAGCCGCCGCATAGGGGACTGCTTAAGCGAAAAAAGAGAGGTCATTTTCATGTCGCTAGAATGCCAAAGGCAACATGAACGCCAGATGAACGGCTTTGTCAGGTTTAGGAAAGAACCCCGATGATATAACTACCCTGTCGCATTCGCTGACTGACCTCGTTAGGCATCATCCAGCAATGCATTCACCAAGCAAAGAAGGAATTTGACATGAACGCGATGAAAAAAATGCTGCTGATCCCGACTTCTGCTCTTCTACTTACCGCCGCAGCGGGTAGCGCCCAAGCAGACACGCAGCCGATGGACCGGATCGATGACATTCTAACCTACGCTGCCGACTACGGGTTCACCCATATCGAGGAGATCAACGCCGACGACCGCGGCCGTGTCGAAGTGGAGGGCTGGCTGGATGACGAGTGGTACGCCGAGGTGGATTTCTCCATCGATAACGGCGACACCCTGCAGGAAGAACGTAAGCGCTTGATTACCGGTGCTTGGGGCATGAGCGAAGAGGACGTTCGCCAAGCACTCAATGCCGCGAGCCAAGAAGGCATGACCGAATTCGAAAGCATCGATATCGATAAAAGCGGCATCATCGACGTCGAAGGCCGAGAGCAGAATGGTCGCGAACTAGAGCTGAGCCTCCGCCAGGGCTCCTTTGAAGTGACCCAGATGGATCGCGACTGATCGCTCGAGTAATACACGTTCTCGTTAGCACCCCGGGGCTAACACTCCATCAGCGGCGGGCCTTTGGGCCCGCCGCTGACGTTGCGCTATGTCGCTTCGCTGACTAGCGGCAGTCCTGGCAGTTACCTCGCGCCATGATGGCTTCCGCAATCCGCTCGATGCCCTGGCGATAGGCGGCTTGTCGATACGTCACCTGCTCTTTTTCCGCCCTGAGCAGCACTCGCTTGGCTTCATCGCCAAGTCGGTCATCCAAGCGCTGATTGACCTCGCTCTCGTGCCACTTTTCACCAGCGCGGTTTTGCAGCCACTCGAAGTAGCTCACGATGACGCCGCCGGTATTCGCCAGCACGTCAGGCAGCACCGGAATGTCCCGTTTTTCCAGTGCGGTATCCGCTTCGCTAGTGAGCGGCCCGTTGGCAATTTCAAGCACCGCGCCAGCCTTCACCTCGTCGACATTGTCGCGGTGCAGCTGATTTTCCAGCGCGGCGAGCACCAGCACATCGACCTCCAGCCCCAGTAACTCATCCCCCGACATGGCTTTGCCCTGCTGGCTTTTGGACAGCTTGCCGTGCTGTTGCTTATCCTCTTTCGCCGCGTCGATATCCAGCCCGTCGGCATGGTAGATCGCGCCACTCGAATCGGAGACCGCGACCACCTTATAGCCACGCTGGCTTGCCAGACGCGCAAAATGGAAAGCCGCATTACCAAATCCTTGCACGGCGAGGGTGGTCTCTTCGGGCGTGCGCTCCTCGCGCTCAGCCCATAGGTCCAGTACGGTGAGCGCTCCGCGCCCCGTGGCTTCGACGCGCCCCGGCGAGCCACCCAGTGAGAGCGGTTTTCCGGTGATCGCTGCGGGCGCCTGGGCACGTCGAATCTGCTCGTACTCATCGATCATCCAGCCCATGACGGTGGCATCGGTGTTTACGTCCGGAGCGGGAATGTCACGGTCGGGCCCCATGATATCGGCAATAGCGCGGATATAGCCGCGCGCCAATCGCTCACGCTCCAATGACGATAGCGCCTTGGCATCCACCTGCACGCCACCTTTACCCCCGCCATAGGGCAGCCCCACTACGGCGCACTTGACGGCCATCCAAAAGCTCAGCGTAGTCACTTCATGCTGATTCACATCCGGGTGGAAGCGCACGCCGCCCTTGGCCGGGCCGAGGCTGGTGTCGTACTGCACCCGCCAAGCGGGAAACGCCTTCAAGCTACCGTCGTCCATACGGACCGGCACGCTCACTTGCAGCGAGAGGCTAGGCTGCATCAGCCGGGCCTGGGCATCGGGATGAATTTCCAGCGCTTTGAACACCGTTTCAAGCCGCGAGCGAGCATCCTCGAATAGCGCGGCGCCCGTCTCAGGGGTTAGCTGCTGTGGCGCATGATTGGCGGACGTTATCGCCGAGGACTTGTGCGTTTTAGACGTTTTCTTTTTCGACTTGCGACTGCCCATGCAACACTCCTTGGCTCGGTAGGGATTTTATTGGCATCACGAGGTATTGTGTTTAGCGTAGCAGCAAGCGGCTGACTCAGTCGCCTCTCGAGCCCCCTTGATAGGAGAGACGTTTGACGACCTCTGCCGAAGGTGTCAGCGATAGGATTCACCACGCCGTACTGCGCGATATGGCGTGGCTGCTGGCAACACCGGACCTCGTGGCGCTGGGCAACTACCCCGGCCGCCCCAGCAATGCCACATTGGGTCTCGATGGCGGGCAGCAGGCGTGGTTGCAAACACTAGCGCCCAACGTCGCCGCGCTCGATGGCCAGCTCGCCACCCGCATGGGGCACTACCATGAGCGGCTTTGGCATTTGCTGCTGGATAACGCGCCCAACACTCGCCTGCTGGCCCACAACCTGCGCATTACCCATCGACGAAACACCCTGGGTGAGCTGGACATGCTCTACCGTACTCGGGAAAACCCGGCTCCGGTTCATTTGGAAGTGGCGATCAAGTTCTATCTCGGCCTGCCTGAAGGGCCAGGAGACGCCGCGTGCCAAAGTCGTTGGATTGGCCCCGGGGGCTTGGACAGCTTAGTGCTGAAGTGCAGCCATCTTTTGCATCATCAGCTACCGCTCTCCCGTACGCCTCAGGCAAAGGCTGCCATGGCGCACTGGCTAGCGCCCCGTGACATCGCAGAGCCGACAACGCTCAGCGCACGGTTCACTCAACGGCTAGCCCTTCCTGGCGTGCTGTTTTACCCCTGGCACGCAACGCTGCCGCCCCCCGTGGGCGCCACGGCCGAGCATCGGCGTGGATGGTGGTGCCATCAGCATGCTTGGCCCAGTGTCGCCGAGCATTACAGCACGGCGCTGCAGCTCGCCAGACTTACCAAGCCCCACTGGTTAGCACCTCCACCCCTCGACGCCTTTGGCGCTGCCAAACAGCGGATGCCAGACGTGATGGCACAGGTCGACCGCTACGGACCGCAGCAAGTGATGCTGTACGATCCGCAGAAAGAGCAGGAGGGAGCGCATTACGAAGAGAGGCCGCTAACGCGGCTGATGGTGGTGCCCGACGACTGGCCGCACCAAATACCGCTGCCGCCCAAACGGCGCGGTTAACCTAACGTTTAAATCACCACGAGATTGTCGCGATGGATGAGCTCGTGGGCTTCCACGTAGCCGAGAATGGCTTCGATCTGATGGCTGGGTTGGCCTGCTAGCTGGCGCGCCTCATCGGCACCGTAGTTGATCAAGCCCTTGGCCACGCGGGCACCTTGTTCATCCACACAGAGCACCATGTCGCCACGCTTGAAACTGCCCTGAACGTCCCGTACACCCACGGCTAGCAGACTGGAGCCTTTACCGCGCAGCACGTTGACCGCGCCCGCATCCAACACTAGAGTACCGCGCACCTGTAGCTGCCCTGCTAGCCAGCGTTTACGCGCGGCCATCGGCGCCTGATCCGGGCGCAGCAACGTACCCAACGCTTCGCCGCCCATCAGGCGAGTAATGACGTCCGGCTGGCGACCGCTGGCAATCACGGTCACCGCGCCGGAGCGCGCCGCGAGCTGCGCTGCACGCACCTTGGTGCTCATTCCCCCACGACCCAGCGCGCCACCGCTGCCCGCGACGGCGGCCAAACGCGGGTCGTCGGCTCGCCCTTCGGCAATCAGCGTGGCCGACGGATCATGACGCGGGTCGGCATCGAACAGGCCTTCCTGGTCAGTGAGTAGCAGCAGCGCATCGGCCTCCAAGAGGTTGGCCACCAGCGCGCCCAGTGTGTCGTTATCGCCGAAGCGGATCTCGTCGGTGACGACGGTATCGTTTTCGTTGATCACCGGCACCACGCGCATCTCCACCAGGGTACGCAGCGCCGAGAGCGCATTGAGATAGCGCTTACGGTTAGAGAGATCGTCGTGGGTAAGCAGAATTTGCGCAGTGAGCATGCCGTGGCGAGCAAAGTGCTGCTCGTAGCACTGGGTGAGCCCGTTCTGCCCTACGGCTGCCGCCGCCTGAAGCTCGTGCACGGCGCTGGGGCGCGCCTGCCAGCCTAGGCGCACCATGCCTGCCGCCACGGCTCCCGAAGAGACCAACACCACATCGATACCCTGCTGATGCAAGGCAGCAATTTGATCCACCCACCCGCCGATGGCCGCTTCGTCCAGCCCGCGGCCATCGTTGGTGAGCAGCGCGCTGCCAATCTTGACCACTATCCGGCGGGCGCTACTCAGCGCCTCACGGCCCGGCAACTGCTCGTTGTGTTCCACGTCGCGACTCTCCCACGCCATTGCGCTCACGCGATTCATCCCGGTCGGCACGCCTGCCGTTTACGGGGCGTACTCTACTTCGACATCGTAATCATCGTCGTCGAAATCGTCATCGTCTTCGTCGTCATCGCGCTTGCGGCGACGGCCAAGGCGAGCTTCGGTGCGGGCCACCGACTCCTCTTCCATGCGGCGACGCATCTCCTGCTCGCGGGCATGGGCCTCTTCGTCTTCGTTTTCCAGACGCTGCTGCTCGGTGAGCCAGCGGTACGCCGCCTGCACCAGCTTGTCAGTGCCTTCGCTGCTGATCGCCGAAATACGGAACACCGGACCGTCCCAGTTCAACGCCTCGATGATCGCCTGGGCCCGCGCTTCGCGCTCCTCTTCCGGCAGCAGGTCGAACTTGTTCAACACCAGCCAGCGCGGCCGCTCGGAGAGCGCCGGGGAAAACTGGCCCAGCTCGTGCACGATGGCCTGGGCAGCTTCGACCGGATCGGATTCGTCGAACGGCGCCACATCCACCACGTGGAACAGCAGCCGCGTACGGGTCAGGTGCTTCAAGAAGCGCAGCCCCAGACCCGCGCCATCGGAAGCTCCTTCGATCAGTCCCGGAACGTCGGCCATCACGAAGTGCTCGTGCATCCCCAGCTTGACCACGCCCAGGTTCGGCACCAGCGTGGTGAACGGGTAGTTGGCCACCTTCGGCTTGGCCGCCGACACCGACCGAATCAGCGTCGACTTACCGGCGTTGGGCATGCCGAGCAGGCCCACGTCCGCCATTACCTTCATTTCCAGGCGCAAATTGCGGCGATCACCTTCGGTGCCTGGCGTGGTACGACGCGGTGCGCGATTGGTAGAAGACTTGAAGTGAATGTTACCCAACCCACGGCGACCACCTTCGGCCACCAGCACGACCTGACCGATTTCCGTCACGTCGGCAATCACCTCGAGGGTATCTTCATCGATCACCGTGGTGCCCACCGGCACTTTGACGTGCAGATCTTCCCCGGCTTTACCGCTCATCTGGCGACCCATACCGCCCTGACCGTTTTCAGCTTTGTAGAAACGCTGAAACTTGAAATCAATCAAGGTGTTGAGCGCATCATCACCAATCAGATAGACGCTGCCTCCGTGGCCGCCATCGCCACCATCAGGGCCCCCTTTGGGCACATATTTCTCGCGGCGAAAGCTCAGACAGCCATTGCCGCCTTTACCTGCCTCAACAATGATCGAGGCTTCATCGACGAACTGCATTGGATTCTCCCGGCCGCTTCCGCCGCCCTGACTACCACTACACTATCCCTCCCGCTTCATGCGGGCCAAAGGGATCGAAAAGACAAAAAAGCCCCGCCATGGCGGGGCTTTCTTTCGTCATCTTCACACTGCGTAAATTACCCAAGATAACTTACACACCGCGATCGTGGCTGCTTAGGCAGACACGATGCTGACGAATTTACGGTTCTTCGGACCTTTGGTCTCGAACTTCACGACGCCATCGTTCAGCGCGAACAGCGTGTAGTCGCGACCAACGCCAACGCCCGTGCCAGCATGGAAACGCGTGCCGCGCTGACGAACGATGATGTTACCGGCGGTTGCCGCTTGGCCACCGTACAGTTTCACACCAAGGCGTTTGGATTCGGAATCGCGACCGTTACGCGTGGAGCCGGCTGCCTTTTTATGTGCCATTGCAAAATCCTCCTAAAGGGAAGTGACTGCTTACGCAGAAATTCCGGTAATTTTGACTTCAGTGAACCACTGACGGTGGCCCTGACGCTTCATGTGGTGCTTCCGGCGGCGGAACTTGATGATGGTGACTTTGTCGCCACGGCCGTGGGAAACGACTTCGGCGGACACCTTGGCACCGCTTACCAGCGGAGCGCCAACGTTGACGTCGTCGCCGTCTGCAACCAGCAGCACTTCATCAAACTCAATCGTTTCGCCGGTAGCGACTTCGATTTTCTCGAGTTTGAGGGTCTGACCTTCTTGAACGCGGTACTGTTTGCCACCGCTTTTGATAACTGCGTACATGTCGCTCTCCGGACTTGTCGTTAATGCCGGTTACGCCCCGCGTAACCAACGCTCATCGCCTTCCGCTCTTATCGACCTGCTGCGAGTGGCGCCCCTTTTGGCAACCATCTGACAGGGAGCATGATGAGTGGGTCGCGGATTATAACGACTATCGCTGCATACCACAAGGCCACTGGGGTTTGTCAATCGCTCATGCGCCCTCCCCGCCGCGCTATGCCTTGACGCCTTACAGGCAGCCCCATAGCATGGCTTCAACCTTTTACCCGCCGCAATGAACGGAACCCATGACAGCCAACGTCTCCCCCACCTCGCCTGCCAGCCCTTCGCCTTCACCGCTGCACGCCGTGGTGGCGGATGACTTTGATGCCGTCAACCGCACCATCGTGGCGCAGCTCAACTCTAAAGTGCCGCTGGTCGAAACCATCGGCCAGTACATCATCGACAGCGGCGGCAAGCGCCTGCGTCCGCTGTTGGTCCTGCTGGCGGCACGTGCGTTAGGCTATGAGGGTGACAAACACATTACCCTCGCCACCCTCATCGAGTTCATGCATACCTCGACGCTACTGCATGACGACGTGGTGGATGAGTCGCACATGCGTCGAGGCAAAAAAACCGCCAACGACGCCTGGGGTAATGCGCCCTCGGTCCTGGTAGGCGACTTTCTCTACTCCCGCTCGTTTCAAATGATGGTCGACGTCGGTTCCATGCGCATCATGGCGATTCTATCGGGCGCGACCTGCGTCATCGCGGAAGGCGAGGTGCTGCAGTTGACCAACATCGGTAATCCCAGCATTTCCGAGACGGACTACTTCGAGACGATACAAGGCAAAACCGCGATGCTGTTCGAAGCCGCTTCTCATAGCGGCGCCGTGCTCGCCGACGCCACGTCCGAGCAAGAGCGCGCCCTGCAGCACTACGGCCGCTATCTGGGCCTCGCTTTCCAATTGATCGACGACCTGCTGGATTACCAGGGCGACGCTGATGCCATGGGCAAGAACGTGGGAGACGACCTCGCCGAAGGTAAACCTACCCTGCCCCTCATTCATGCCATGGAGCGCGGCACCCCTGAGCAAGCCAAGCTGATTCGCCAGGTGATCCGTAAAGGCGGCCTGGAGCAACTGGACGAGGTGCTGGCGATCATTCACGCCACCGGCGCCCTCGAATATACTCGCGCCCGGGCAGAAGAGATGGCGGACAAAGCGCTAGCAGAGCTCGACGCCTTACCCCCCAGCGTCTACCGCGATAGTATGGCGCAGCTTGCCCGCTTGGCCGTCGACCGCCAAGCCTAACCGTCGAGATCGGCCTCACGGCACAAACCACGCAAAAGGGGCTTGAAAAAAGCCCCTTCCCTGCGTATGATTCCTCCCGTTGTTGAGCATGTCTTAGCAACCTTCGGAATATAGCTCAGCTTGGTAGAGCGCTGCCTTCGGGAGGCAGAGGTCGTAGGTTCGAATCCTGCTATTCCGACCAAAGAATTCAATGAAAACGGCCACTTCGCTCTCTAAGCAAGTGGCCGTTTTTGTTGGCATCCCCCCAGCCACGCGGATAGGGGGGACGGCAGGCGCGTGCTTAAAACGCCTCCCACTCCGGTTCGACCACATCGGCACGGTTTTTCTTGGCCGATGAAACGGTGGGCTTTGCCGTAGCCTGCGCTGGCGCGCGCGCGATGGGAAGCGGGTGACGAGCTTCGTGGGCCGATAGTTTGAACGTAGCGACTGCGCGCTCCAAATGGGCAGCTTGCTCTTCTAAAGACGCTGCCGCTGAGGCGGACTCTTGAACCAACGCCGCGTTTTGCTGGGTGACTTCATCCATTTGTGCGATGGCTTGGTTCACCTGCTCGATGCCGTCACTTTGTTCGGTCGAGGCCGCGGAAATTTCGTCCATGATATCGGCGACGCGCTTCACGGACGCCATAATGGCCTCCATGGTCTGCCCGGCGCCCTCTACCAGCTGCGACCCTTGCTCCACCTGCCCTACCGATGTTTCGATCAGTGCTCTGATCTCTTTGGCAGCATCGGCACTGCGGCTGGCAAGATTACGCACTTCGGTCGCGACCACCGCGAACCCCCTGCCTTGCTCCCCTGCGCGCGCCGCTTCCACCGACGCATTGAGCGCCAAAATATTGGTTTGGAACGCAATAGAGTCAATGACGCCAATGATATCGCTGATTTTTCGGGAGCTGTCGGCAATGCCGTGCATGGTCACGACCACTTGCTCGACGGCCTCGCCACCCTGGGCAGCCGTCGCCGACGCTTCGCTTGCCAACGTACTGCCTTGACGCGCATTGTCGGAGTTTTGCTTCACCGTCGCCGTTAGCTGCTCCATGCTGGCAGCGGTCTCCTCGAGGGAAGCGGCCTGCTGCTCAGTGCGGGAAGACAGATCAGCGTTACCCCCGGCAATTTCGCGTGCGCCAATGTGGATCGAGCCACTGCTATCACGTACGGAAGAGACCGTTTGCGACAGTCCCGTTTGCATGTGTCGCATCGCCGAAAAGAGTTGGCCAATTTCGTTACGGCCACGGTCGGCAATGCTGTGCGATAGATCGCCTTGCGCAATGCGCTCGAAATGCTGCCCCGCCTCTTTGAGCGGACGCAGGACGACACGCATCATGCCCATGAGCACCAGCGCGATACACAGCGCCACAAACAGCAGCACAGCGATCTCCACATACGTATTGATGGTTCTGCTCTGTTGATAATCATCCATGAGGCTCTGGCCGCGCTGACGAGCATAGGCGATAAAGGCTTCATTTGCGGCCATGTACGCTAGGTTGAGCTGATCGCCGGTCGTTTTAGCGGCACGAAACGCAGCTTCATTACGATTGTCGAGTCCGGTATATTGCGGCTCCAAACCATTGGCAACGAGCTGTGTAAACGCTGCCTCGATAGCATCGGCATAGGGTTGGCCCTGTGCTGATTTCGGCACGGCCAAGAAATCTTCGAAATACTGTTTAGCCATCTGAAGCGTTTGATTGGCTTTTTCTAGGTGGGCGCTGGCAAGCGCGGTCTCTCCTTCGCTCAAGGCATCGAGATGATTCAAGAAAAACAGCTGGGTGTCGGCCACGTTGACCTGCGCTCGATTAAGCGCGTTCAGCTGTTTAACGTTGATTCTATTGAGCTCTTCGAGTGCGTCGGACGCTTTAGAACTACTGAGGTAGCCCAGCCCGGCCACCAGCAGTATAAAAGCCGCGAAGAGTCCTAAGATGGTGATCAGACTTGCCTTGATCGATATGTTTTTCAGCACGTTAGCGTCTTCCACGTGAGTACGGAACAACAGGCCACAAGCGCGACCTAGATAGATGTCTTGCTATCAGTAGAAGGGCGTTCTGACGATAGGGTGACTAACGTGTTTATCGGCACTCCCGCTTGGACGTTTAGAGATTGCTAGAGCAAGTGTCGAAACATTGATATAGATCAATATTTATTGCCGGGCGCACACGACGCCCCAATACACGTTTATTATAAATAACAATATTCTATCGATTTAATGATAGGTTAGCTCATTAGCGTATCAGGCAACCTGATGGTGCTTTAGGTAACGATCAGCTTAACTGCCACCAACGCGGCAGTAAGGCGCGCACTTTGTTCTGAGCGAAGCGATCATCCATTAACACAACAACCCCCTCATCTTCAGGGCTGCGGATCACGCGCCCGGCGGCTTGCACCACTTTGATCATACCGGGGATATGATAGGTATAGTCATCACCTTGACCGAACCGCGCCTGCAGCCGTGCCTTGAGCGCTTCGTTCAAGTCGTTGAAGGGGGGTAAGCCGAGCGTCGCCACAAAGGCACCAATCAATCGGTCACCGGGCAAATCGATTCCCTCCGCAAAGGCGCCGCCCAATACGGCAAAGCCAATCCCTTTCCCACCCGGTGCAAAGCGAGCTAGAAACGCATCACGCTCGGGTTCCTGCATACTGCGTGTTTGCGCCCAAGCCGGAATCTCAGGGTGCGCCAACTCGAACGCACGCATCACCTGTTCTAGGTATGCAAAACTGCTTAAAAAGGCCAAATAGTGGCCCGGCGTGCGCCGGTACTGCGCTGCCAGGGTAGCCACGATCGGCGTTACCGACGCCACACGATGGTGATAGCGCGTGGAAATGTCGGTGCGTAACTGCACCTCTAGTTGGCACGCCACGAACGGCGAGTCTACCTCACGCCAAACACTCTGTTCGGGAAGACCCAGCAGGTTCCGGTAGTAGTGAAAAGGCGTCAGCGTGGCCGAAAACAGCACCGCACAGTGGGCACGCTCAAAACGGGGGGCAAGAAAATCCGCCGGTATCACATTGCGCAGCCCAAGCACCGCACGTCCCTTACCTTGAATCTCCAAATCGCACAGCGAGTGGTCGCCGAACGATTCCGCTAAGCGACAGAACGCCAGTGCTTCGAACAGCAGTTCCTGAAGCGCCTGATTCACTTCGTCGGGATGCTCCACGAGATAGTCCGTGATGGCCCCGGCCAAGGCATGCAGCGCCCCCACCAGCTTGGTGGGCAGTGCCTCCAACACATGGTAGCGGCGCTCTGGTGCGTGCTCGGCCGTCTCTTTGTTGAGCGCCTGCCACTGCCTGCCCACTCGGGCCAACGGCTTGGCTAAGGCGGGTGAAGATTGGCGGCGCAGATAGCTCAAGCGCTGCTGGGTGAGGGCGGCGCTGTACATGCCACGAGCGCGCTCTACCAGGTTATGCGCCTCATCCACCAGTAGGCCCACCCGCCAGTCGTTGGCCTGGGCAAGCCCGTGCAGAAGCGCATGGCTATCGAACCAGTGATTGACATCCCCCACGACCACATCGGCCCAGCGGGCCAGCTCCTGGCCCAAATAGTAGGGGCAGACGTGATGTTCCAGCGCTACCTCGCGCAGTGCTTCGCGGTCTAGCCAGCTTTTCTCTACCGCGACTTGGCGAGCGACAGACAAGCGATCGTAAAACCCCCTGGCCAACGGGCAGGTATCGCCCTGGCAGGCGGTACCCGGGTACTCACACGCTTTTTCACGGGCTACCAGTTCCAGCACACGCAGCGCCTGCGTGGGAGCATCCAAGCTCGCCAAAGCATCCAACGCCAAGCGGCGGCCTGGGGTTTTCATGGTGAGAAAGGCGATGCGGTCGAGCCGCTGACGGGGCATCGCGGAGAGCATAGGGAACAGCGTGCCCAGGGTTTTGCCGATACCAGTGGGCGCCTGGGCCAGCAGGCAGCGCCTGGTGCTGGCGGCTTTGAAGACATCCTCGGCCAGTGCCCGCTGGCCGGGGCGAAAATCCGCGTGAGGAAAGGTCAGCGTGGTGAGCCACCCATCGCGACGCTCACGGTGGGCGGCCTCCTGCTCGGCCCAGGCTAAAAAGCGTTGGCACTGGTCGACAAAAAACGCTGTTAATTCCTCGTTGCTAGCCTCGAGCGTCAGCCGCGTTTCCTGGCCACTGTCGATATTCAGGTATACCAGCGCCAACGTAATGTGCGGCAAATCCCGCTCCGCGCAAAGCAGCGCCCCGTACATCTTTACCTGCGCCCAGTGGAGCGACCGCTGGTTATCGGCCATGCGCGTTAGGCTACCGCGATGGGTCTTGACCTCTTCGACACAGTTGGCCGCCACATCGAAACCATCGGCGCGGCCAGACACGTGTAGCCCCTGATACTCACCGGAGAGAGGAAGTTCGGCCTCGTAACCCGCTATGTTTTCCCGCCGTTTGGCCACCAGAGCGTGCCCCTCGATACCCGCTTGGGCGCTGGGCGAGGGAGTGAAGCGGTGGTCGAGATCACCTTCGCGCGCGGTGAAGTCGCACAGCGTGCGCACCGCCACCCGATAGCGGCTCATGGCACGGGCTGCCAGCGCACGTGGCACACTTCGACGGGTATGTCGTGGCGGCAGAAGAAGTCGATCCAGCGGCGCTGGTTATCCTGCAGCCGGTCGCCGGGGCCTTTCACTTCGATCATGCGATAGCGAAGCTCCCCATCGGGCGCATCGGGTATCAGTTGAATGAGATCGGGCAGGCCCGCTCGGTTGTGCTTTAGGTCACTCAACAAGCGGATAAAGCAGGCCCGCAGGTGCTCAGCGGGCAGACAGTCAAGTGCCGCCGTTAGCAGCGGCTCGTTCAGGAGTCCCCAGTGCACGAAGGGCGAGGTAATGCCCTGTTTGGCGTGCCAGGTGGCCCAAATCGTCTCGCGGTAACGCCCGTCGTCTAACTGCGCCAAGCAGGCGTCGATCTCGGCTTGGCGCTGGACGACGAAATCCTCGCGGTATAAATCCGCAGGGCCGCTGTGGAACGGATGAAAAAACGCGCCCGGTAGCGGTTTGAACATCACAGGCCAGAGCAGCAGACCAAACAGCCCGGTGATTAGTCCATTTTCCACATAGAACACCGGGGCAGTGGCGGTGGATAAGTGCTCGGCAACGGCGCGTTCTACTGGTTGCGGACCAGCAAGCTCCAACACATAGGTCGGCGCCTCGGCCGCCTTGACGGCCTGTGGGGAGGGCAACGCCAGCTTGCGTGCCAAGCGCGGTAGCAAGCGACTCAGCGCTTGGGCCTCACCCTCCCCTGCCTGCTCCAGCGCGACCTGGGCGAGTTCATAAGCTTCCGAGTAACGGCCAATGCGCTCCAGTACGCGCAGCCTACGTATACGCGCCTCGCTGTTATTCGCTTCGGCGTAAAGCGACAACGCCTGCTCAACGTTGCCACTGCGCTCTGCCGTGCGGCCCAGGGTCAACAGCAGCCGCGAACGGCGGGCGTCTAGCCAGCGGTTACCAAAGGCGGCGGGCACCTCTGCAGCCAGCTGCTCGGGAGATTCGCCATTTTCCAGACGCTCGCGCAGGCGGTGCAGCGTGAGGTAGGTGTCCACCTCTTCCCGGCGCTGAAACGCGCGAGACTCTGCGGTCAGCGGAACCTGTTCAAAACGCTGTAGGCCCAGCTCAGTGAGCACGAACTCAGCCCAATCTTGGCGCACGTTGCCAAAGAACATCAGCCGCAGGCGGTCGCATAGCGCCATGACGTTGAGTCGCACGATACGCGTCGACGCTTCTGGCCACCACTGGCGCAGCGGCAGTGCATCGGTGAGTACCGGCGTTAACGCCGTCTGAAGTGCGGTTTTAGTGGCATTAGACGCCAGACCGGCGGAACGAATAGAGGCTCTCAAGGCGTCGCGTAGCTCGCTCAAGCGCAGCAGCCGAAACAACTCCTCAATGGTTAACAGCGGTGCGTCACTCACCCAGCCAAGGGCTAACAGTGGCGCCAACGCCTGATGCGTATCGCCAATTTCAGGATAGCTGAGCTTATCCAAGCGAAACAGCTCGCCTTTACGCATCACCATGCGTACCAGCAGCGCTTGAGAAGCGCGTGGCAACTGCGACCACTGCTCGAGCGCGTGGTGCTCATCGGCGCTGAGTAGATCACCGTGGCGCGCCTGCACCCACGCGACCACGAAGCGAAAATTCGCTAAGTAGTAGAAGGGATCATCGAGAGAGGCGGTCGCCGGGGCGGCAGAAGCACTGTTCATTCATCCATTGTAACAGTGCAAGCGGTCGTGGGTTAACCCACGCGATGCTGGTAAAGCACTGCTAATGCCTCGTCAGCGGCTTGTTCATCGATGGATGCCGTCTCATTGGGCGGCACTTGCGGCCTGCGCCCGCCGACCAACACGTACCACTCCGCTTCCGTGAGATAGTGCTGGCACCAGCGGCTGAGGCCATCGGCCACGGCTTCCCGGGGACACTCGCCGCCGCGAAACACGGTCGCAAGGTGCAGTAAATCCTGACGGGCAGTCCGTGCACGGGCATTACCGCCGTGCACCTTGGAGAGCGGGCAGCGTCGGTCGTAGGCCGCGTTGGTGAGGGCATTGAGCCAACGCTCCACTTCATGTGCCTGAATACCGCCGTAAACTGCCACGTGCCGCTCCCACTTTGAACGATCAAATTAACAAAATAGATGTCGACCTATAGCATAGGCCAAAAAGGCATAAGACTGCCCGAATTTCGTGCAACTGTCACTTTACTGCCTCATTTCACTCTCTGGGCGACCTCTTCAAAACCCTGCAATACGTTCACCACGTTAATCCCGATATCTTCGACGGCATACCCCCCTTCCATTAGAAATACGCAGGGTAGCCCAGCGGCCGCGAGACGTTGACCGAGGGCAATGAAGTCGGCGTGCTGAAAGGTAAAGGCACTGATCGGGTCACCTTCGAAAATGTCCACGCCCAGCGACACCACCAGCAGCTCGCACTCCGCTTGATGGATGCGCGCCAAAGCTTCATCCAACGCGGCCATCCAGGTGGCAACGGAAGTGCCCGGCGGCAACGGGTAATTGATCGTGAAGCCGTCGCCTGCTCCCTCACCGGTTTCATCGGCGTAGCCAGAGAAGTAGGGGAAGGTCACGTCAGGATCGCCGTGCAGGGAAGCGAACAGCACATCGTCACGGCGATAGAAGATCTGTTGGGTGCCGTTACCGTGGTGAAAGTCCACATCCAGAATTGCCACGCGGCGCTTGCCAGCGTCCAGCGCACGTTGGGCGGCGATGCCGGCATTGTTGAAAAAGCAGTAGCCGCCAAACTGATCTATCGCCGCGTGGTGGCCTGGCGGGCGGCACAGTCCAAAGGTCGGATCGCCCGACGCCAGGGTGTGATCGACCGCTGCCAGGGCCGTATCCTTACTCGCCAGAGCCGCGGCAAAGGTGCCTGCCGTAATCGATGTTTCGGCGGCCAGAGCGTAGTAGCCCAACTGGCCGCTCACCGACTGGGGAATACGGTCGCCGCGCATCGTTCGGGCGGGCCAAATGTTGGGAATCGCCTCGCCAGCGTGGCCCGCCGCTTGCCACGCCGGCCAGCAGCGTTCCAAGAACGCGACGTAGTCGGCATCGTGCACCGCCAGCACGGGCGCCAAGCCGTAATTGCTAGGCGCGCGGACATCGAACGCGGCTTGGCGCAGGGCGGCCAGCACCAAGTCGATGCGTTCCGGGCACTCAAAGGGGGTGACCAAGGCACCATCGTGCAGCTCGCTTTGCGCTTGGCGCAGGCGGCTACCTTCGGAGAAAAACGTCAGCATCAGGGCTCCTTACTCTTCATACGTCACTGGCCACTTCGCCGCCCAGCGGCGTTTTTTGTCCGGCGACTGCTGCTTCAACCGGTACTCTGCCTGGCTTGCCGCTGCCCGATCGGCAAACGGCTGCGCGCCAAGCAGCGCCAGCGGCGGATTCGCTCGGGTATAGCGCGCTCCCTTACCCGTGGCATGGGCGCGGTAGCGCTTGGCGAGGTCGTTAGTGATGCCTACGTAGGTACCACGCTGACACTCTAGCAAGTAGAGATACCACTGCGGCGATGAACTCTTATCCATGGCGACTCATTGGTTGACGGGCGTGGTGGCCCTTTCCTGGGCAGCCAGCAAGCGTTCGAGCTCGGCAAGTGGCATGGGCCTGGCCAACCCAAAGCCTTGGAAACCATCGCAATGATAGCTTAACAGCCGCTGGTGCTGCTCGTGGGTCTCGACGCCCTCGGCCACGACGCTTAGCCCCAGGTGGTGGGCCATGGAGATGATCCCTTGCACGATGGCGGCATCGTCACTGCTGTTGGTCAGTTCGTGAATGAAACTGCGGTCGATTTTTACCGTACTGATAGGTAGATGTTTAAGGTAACTCAAGCTCGAGTAGCCAGTGCCAAAGTCATCGATGGAGACACTGACCCGCATGTTGCGCAGGGCATGTAATATCTCGATGGCGGACGCTGTGTTATCCATCAAAATGCCCTCGGTCAGCTCCAGTGACAACTGCTCGGCGGGTAGACCAGTCTCGGCGAGTGTTTGGCGAAGCGTGGCCAAAAAGTTGTCTCGGTGGAATTGTAGCGGCGAGAGGTTGACCGCCACACGCAGCGTACCAAAGCCGCAGCGCTGTAGCGCCAGCATGTCTTGGCAAGCACGCTGCAGCACCCATTCGCTGATCGGCATGATTTGCCCAGTGGCTTCCGCCAGGGGAATGAAACGTGCTGGCGAAATATAACCTTTGCTGGGGTGCGGCCAGCGTAGCAGCGCCTCCACACTGGCAATCTTGCCATGCCGGTCCATCAGTGGCTGGTAGTGAAGCTCGAAGCCTTGGTGGTCAATCGCTTCTTGCAGATCGTTACGCAGGCTTACCCTTTCGCTGGCTAGGTCATTGATGTCGCTACTGAACCAAGCGTAGGCATTGCGCCCCTGCTGCTTGGCCTTGTACATGGCCATATCGGCCTGCTGAATCAGCGTTTGCGGCAGCAGCGTATCGGGTTGGCTCATGGCAATGCCCACACTGGCGGTCAAATACAGCTCGTGCCCTTCTAGACAGTACGGCTTTGCCAGTGCAGGGAGCAGCCGCTCGACCACGTCGATGACCTGTTGGCCCTCCTCGATATCGGTAATCAACAGCACGAACTCATCGCCTCCTAGACGGGCGACCGTATCTTCCTGGCGCAGCCCGGCGCGCAGCCGCGACGCCACTTCAATCAGTACCTGATCGCCTATGGCGTGCCCTAACGTATCATTGATAGGTTTGAAGTCGTCCAAGTCGACGAACAGTACACTGATTCGTTCACCGCTGCCCTGGGCCGCTGCAAACTCCTTGTGCAGCGTCTCTTCGAACATCATGCGATTGGGCAGGCGGGTGAGGTCGTCGTGGGTCGCGTGATAGGCGAGCCGCGCTTCATAGGCTTTATGTTGCGAGATATCGTGCTGAACCCCCACGAAATGCGTCACGAGTCCTTCGCTATCGCGCACGGGGGCGATATGGAGATCGTTCCAGAACGGCGTACCATCTTTACGGTAATTGCACAGCGTAACGTGGGTTTCGCGCTGCGCCTGAATACCGCGCCTTAGTTTGGCAATCATGGCAGGATCGCTCTCGGGCCCTTGTAGGAAACGGCAGTTCTTCCCAATCACGTCGCTCTGCGTATAGCCCGTCATCGTGCTGAACGCCTGGTTGGCATAGATGATGGGTAGGTCAGGCTGGCGCGCGTCTGCAATTAGCACGCCGTTGACGCTCGCCTCTACGCTGCGCTCTAGAGTGCGCAGCCGCGTCTGCTGACGCCGCTTGTCGGTGACGTCTTGCGCAATGCAGTAGACCCCTTCGATACTACCGTTGACCGAGACGGGCAGGCTAATCAAGTCGAGAATACGGTGTTGTGCCTCTCGGTCGGTCATGGTCACTTCGTAACGACTGATGCCCCCCTGCAGCACATGCTTGAAGTGCGCTTTGATACGCTCTCGCTCAGGCGGCGCAATAAAATCGCTGAAGTGTCGCCCCACGACCTCGTCTAGCGGATAGCGATGCCTGTCAAGCTTGTTGGAACCTGGAATCAGGCGGCTTCTAATCGCTGATCGCGTTGAACCAGCGGGTCTTCCCGGTCCGGGTTCAGCCAGACCGTCCGGCGCGGTGTCCAGTTCCGAGTG
>NZ_JAKRFL010000011.1:0-128869 GCF_022348105.1 Halomonas sp. MMH1-48 | reverse complement strand
CACGCAACAAAATGCGACTCTAAAAGTCTGTGTAACCGCTCATCGATCAAAGCCGCGCCGACCAAGGCCGCGCCCCGATCGGTCTCCCCTTGAAATTCACCGAGGAACTGCGAGAAATACTCTACGTCCTCATCCCGCACTCGACTCTCCTTCTGCCCTTAACAGTGATTATACAGCCTTCTACATAACACAACTGAACGCACCAGCACGTTTATTGATGTTATATGGCCACCTCAACTATCCTAAATCACTGTTTCAAATTCAGCTATTTCGGGCATATGGCAGCATAACCAAAATTCGCGTGCCTGCTGCTTTTTACGATTTAATCATACTCTATTCATAAATTTGGCTTAGGTCACGCAGAATTTTGGGGAATTATGTTGGGTTAAGGGGTGGATAGTTTAGTGAGTTCGGCACTTGAGGTGGGTGGTTGCTTATAGCGTGGTGGATGGCGGCTAGCGCCGACTTCGCGGGTGCCTTCTTCGCTCGTTACTCTCGCTCAGTCGTTACGCCGCGCTACGGAGGGTTGGGCTATGTGGCTTTATATCATCGCGAGCAGAAGCTCCCTCCTACAACTTCAGGCCGCTATCAGCCATAGCGCAGAATAATGAGGGTGCGATTATCTGCCCCTCACCATTCCCCACTTACGCTTCTCCCCTGCCCCTTAAAGCTCAATCCCTTTCTGGGCTTTTATGCCTTGGTCTTTGAAGGCGTGTTTGACGACTTTCATTTCGGTGACGGTGTCGGCGAGGTCGATGAGGGGTTGGGGGGCGTAGCGGCCAGTGACGATGGCGTGTTGCATGGGGGGGCGGGCTTGCAGGTCGTCGAGGACCTGGTCCAAGTCGAGGTACTCGTAGCGCAGGGCGATGTTGAGTTCGTCGAGCAGTACCATGTGGTAGCTGTCGTCTTGGAGCATGCGCTTGGCTTGTTCCCAGGCGGCGTTGGCGGCGGCGACATCGCGTTCGCGGTCTTGGGTGTCCCAGGTGTAGCCTTCGCCCATCACGTGGTAGTCCACGTTGGGCAGGTTGCGGAAGAAGGCTTCTTCGCCGGTACTAAACGCGCCCTTGATGAACTGCACCACGCCAACCTTCATGCCGTGGCCCAGAGCGCGGGCGAGCATGCCAAAACCGGAGCTGCTTTTGCCCTTGCCGGGGCCGGTGAGTACCAGCAAGATGCCCTGCTCTTTATCGGCGCGGGCGATGCGCTCGTTCATGATTTTTTGCTTGGCCGCCATGCGCTGGGCATGGCGTTCCGGGGTTTTGGCATTGTCGCGCATGGGGTCTCCTTGGGGTGTTCTATCTTTTACGATCTAAGTTTTATGCTTTCAGCACGTAGCGCAGAGTTTCCACGACCTGATCGGTGGTGGTGCACCAGGCTTGCGCTTGGGCGTCGACTTCTTTCAGCGGGTGAACAATGTCTTCGCTGTGCAGCGTGATGTAGGGCTTGGCGAGTGCCGCGCAGTAGCCTGCGTCAAAGGCGGCGTTCCACTGTTTGTACTTGTCGCCAAAGCGCACCACCACTAAATCTGCCTGCTCAATCATCGTGCGGGTGCGGATGGCGTTCACTTTGGAAGACTGGTGGTCGCGCCAGAAGCCGTTGTCCGGTTTGCCCAGATGGTCGCCTGCGGCATCAGAGGCGTCGTGGTCGGTCACCGGGGCGGTGAAGACGACGTCCAGGCCCGCCGCTTCTGCGCCGCGCTGAATCTCTTCACGCCAGTCGGTGTGAATCTCGCCGGAAAGGTAGACGTAAAAGCTCATGGTAGCTCCTTTAGGGTTGGGGAGTGTCTCGCCGCTCTATGATAGCCCACTGCTGCTTTATGGAAAAACCTTCCATATTTTTCGGCTAATAGCTGCGCGCTCCCCTGCCCGTTACTCCGCGAGGTGAATTGGTTGGCCGGTGAAAATATCCGCCACCAGCCTGGGCGCTGAGGGGAAGTAGCCATGGAAGTAGCTGGCTACCAGCGCGCCATCACGGTAGATAGGTTCGGCTTCGCTACCGGCCAATTTGCGGGTGCGGGCCAACGGCTGCATGGCGGTTTCCAGCAGCGAGTGGTGGTAGGTGTGGCCGCGTAGTTCGCCGCGTTGGCTGTGTAGGCTTTGTAGGCCTAGCGCTGTCAGCTTACCGGCCATTTTGGCGGTGCCGGGCAGCAGCCCTAGCATGGCGTGGGCGCTGCCTTCGCCATCGATTAATTGCTCTACACAGCTCATGAGCCCGCCGCACTCTGCCAAAATGGGTTTGCCTGCTCGGTGGTGAGCGCTGATCGCCTCGCGCATGGGCTGGTTGGCGCTGAAGCGGGCGGCGTGCAGTTCTGGGTAGCCGCCGGGCAGCCAGAGCGCGTCGCATTCGGGCAGTGCGGAATCGTTGAGCGGTGAGAAGAAGTGCAGCGTCGCGCCCATCTCTTCTAATACATCGAGATTTGCGCGGTAGATAAATGCGAAGGCGTCGTCTTTGGCGATGGCGATACGCACGCCGCGCAAATAGTCCAGTGCAGGCGTGGGGGCGTCAGCACTTAGCGATACCTCTTTAGGCAGACGACCTAGCCCAGCTTCTTCTAACACCTTGGCGGCGGCGTCTAGCTGGGCATCCAGGCCGCTGAGCTCACTGGCTTGCACCAGGCCCAAGTGGCGGTCGGGGATTTTCATCGCGTCCTGACGGGGAATTGCGCCCAGCAGCGCAATGCCTTCCGGCATGCTCTCATTCAGCAGCTTGCCGTGGCCGGGGCTGCCGATGCGGTTGGCGATCACTTCGTGAATGGCGAGGTCGGGGTGGTAGTTGGCCAGGCCTTGGGCCACCGCGCCAAAGGTTTGCGCCATGCCCCAGGCATCGATCACCGGCAGCGCGGGGATGCCCGCAAGAATGGCTAAGTCCGCACTGGAGGGCGAGCCATCGAATAGCCCCATGGAGCCTTCCACCAAAATCACGTCGGCTTCTTGGGCGGCTTTGGCTAAGCGCCAGCGGCACTCATGCTCTCCGGTCATCCAGGGGTGAAGCTGATACACCGGCTGACTGGAAGCGACTTCTTGCACCATGGGGTCTAGGTAGTCGGGGCCGTGCTTGAAGACCCGCACGGTGCGCCCGGCATTACGGTGCAGCCGCGCCAGCGCCGCCGTGACCATGGATTTGCCCTGGCCCGAACCGGGGGCGCTGATGAGCGCTGCGTTTGCTTTACCTTGCAACATGTCTCTTCCTTAAATCACTCATGGTCGGTAAGGGGTGCCTGGATGGGCACAAACACCGGCGCACCATCCACATCTACCGTGGCCAGCCGTTGTTGGTAGAGCCGTTCTAGGGCGCTGGGCACCAGCATGGTGTCTCGTGGGCCCCAGCAAGCTTCACCGCTGGGGTAAAGCAGCAGAATGTGGTCGCACCAGCGGGCGGCTAAATTCAAATCGTGCAGGCACATCATCACCGCGCTGCCCTGGGCGGCCTGCTCGGCCATTAGTGCCATCACCGCGCTTTGGTGGTGTAAATCCAGGTGGTTGGTGGGTTCGTCCGCCAGCCAGATGTTGGGCGCTTGGGTGAGCACCGTCGCCATGGCTACCCGCTGGCGTTCACCTCCGGAAAGCGTGCTGACCAAGCGGTGGCGAAGATGAGCAACATCCAGCGCTTCCAGGGCGGCCTCGGCGCGGGCGTAGTCGTCGGCCCCTTCCATCTGCCACAGGGAAAGGTAGGGGTGGCGGCCTATCAGCGCGGTCTCCAGCACCGTGGCGGGAAAGCCGTCTAGCCGCTCTTGAAACACTAGCCCTAAATGCTGGGCCACTTGCCGCCTGCGCAGTTGGCCAAGCGGTTTGTCGCCGACCAGCACCTGACCGGACCGGGGGGCGTTCAGCCCCGCCAGCGTATGCAACAGCGTGGTTTTACCCGCCCCGTTGGGGCCAAGCACGCCCCACACCTGCCCTGGCTCGATGGTGAGATTCAGCGCCGTGCCTGCACTGCGCCCCGGCACGTTGATGATCAGGTCTTGGGTCGCCAAGCGGGTCATCAGCGGCTCCGGTAGAGCAAAAAGAGGAAGGTGGGCACGCCCAGCAGCGCGGTGATCACCCCGACGGGGAGCTGCTCGGGGGCAATCATCGTCCGCGCTAGGGTATCGGCCAGTACTAGCAGCGTGCCGCCTGCCAACGCGCAGGCGGGTAGAATCAAGCGCTGGTCGTTGCCGAGCAGCAGGCGCAGCATATGGGGCACTACCAGCCCTACAAACCCAATGCTGCCTGCGGTGGTCACGGCGGCGGCGGTCAACAGGCTGGCGGCAATGTAAATGCCCCACTCCAGCGGGCGAACATCCACGCCCAGAGCGGCGGCCTGCTGGGGGCCACGGGCCAGCACGTTAAGGCTTCGCCCCAGCGGTATCAGCAATACACAGGTGGCGATTAATAGCAGCAGCGGCGGCCACGGCGTGCGGGCGTAGGATAAATCCCCCATCAGCCAGTAGAGCATGCCCGGCAGCCGCTCGGCGGGGCTTAGCGCGAGCATCAGGGTAATCACCGCGCCCCACCCCGCGGCCACGACCACGCCAGTGAGCAACAGCCTTGAAGGCGTCCAGCCGCCGCTACCGTGGGCTAGGCCAAATACTAAAAACGTGGAGAACAGCGCGCCTAAAAACGCCGAACCCGAAATAATCACACCGCCCATCCCGACCAGCATGGCCGCCAGCGCACCGATGGATGCCCCGCCGGATAGCCCCAGCACGTAGGGGTCGGCCAGCGGGTTACGCAGCAGCACCTGCATTAGCGCACCGGCCACCGCCAACAGCCCGCCCACCGCAAAGGCGGAAAGCGCCCGTGGCAAGCGAAGCTCGATCACCATGGTGCGCGCCAGCGCATCGCCCTGGCCCTGCACCACCGCCCAGAGCTGCGCTGCCGAAAGCTGCGCGCTACCCACCGCCAGAGAAAACAGCATGGCGGCCACGGCGATCAGCGCCAGCAGGCCAAGGGGTTGCCACAGGCGCATTACCATCAAGACCCCCTGCGCTTTTGGCGGGTGTGTTCGAGCTTTTCACACAGAATCTGTGCGCCTTCCAGCAGGCGCGGCGTGGGCCGCTGAATTAAGGAAGGCGGCACGAAATAGAGGTTACCGGCGTCCACGGCGGCAAGGTTGGGGTACTGCTCCCAGTGGGTGAGCCAGTCGCGGTTCTCCTCCCCCATGCCTCCGGCAATGATGGCGTCGGGGTTGGCCGCAAGCACGGCTTCATCGTCTAAACGCGGTACTAATCGGTGCTGATCGCCAAAGACGTTTTCGCCGCCGCACAATTGCACCACTTGCCCAATCAGGTGGTCGTCATTGACGCTCATCAACGGCTCGTCCCACACCTGATAAAACGTCGCCACAGGGTCACGCTCGCTATAGCGGGCGGTAAGCGCGGCCATGCCCTCTCTGAACTCATTGGCCGCCTGTTTGCCTACCGGTTCGGTACCGGCCAGGCGGGCAAGCCGCTCGATGGTGTCAGCCACCGCCTCGACGCTGCGCGGCTCGATATAAAATACCGGCATGCCCAGCGCTTCGAGGGTATCCATTTGCTCGGCGGGGTTCCCCGTTACCCAGCCGATGACTAAATCCGGGGCAAGCCCTACCAGGGCTTCCAAATCGATTCGGGTGTGGCTACCCACCGAGGCCACGTCCTTTGCTTCCGGCGGGTAGTCGCTATAACTCACCACGGCCACCACCTGATCCCCAGCGCCAGCGGCGTAGGTCAGTTCCGTGGCACCGGGTGAAAGCGTGGCGATGCGGTTGGCCGAGGCATGTAAGCACACTTCCCGACCACGGTCATCGACCGCGCAGCGGCTGGGGTTGTCGGCATGAAGCGGGGTGGCAATGCCGCTACCCAGCCATAGGAAAGCGGCGCCCAAGGCGCCGCCGAACTGCATGAATTTATTGGCCAAAGTGAACACTCAAGAATCCTGCTCGGCCCGCGTTGATGTAGTCGGCACCGTCAAACGAGCGCGTGGTGACATAGTCTTGATCCAGCACGTTCTCTAACGTTACCCGAGCGCTCCACAGCGGCGCAAACTGCCAGCCTGCACGCAGGTTCACCAAACCGTACCCGCTCAGGCGATCTTCGTTGGCCGCATCACGGTAGCGATGGTTTTGCGCGACCCAAGAGCCGCCCAGGGACCAATCACCCAGCTCGCGGTCGACGTCCAGGCGCAAGCTTTGCGAGGCACGGTTTTGCAGGCGTTTGCCGGTCAAGCGGTTTTCGGGGTCGGTGTAGGTCAGCGCGGCGGCCAGCGTCCACTCGTTCACGTCGACACCCGCGCTAAGCTCTGCTCCACGAATGCGCGTTTCCGGCACGTTGAACTGTAACCCTTGGCCCGCAATCAAGTTGTCGATATCGGTTTGGTAAAGCGCCGCATCCCAGAACCAGCGGGCATACTGGCCACGCACGCCGACTTCGATCGACTCGGAGGTTTCCGACGCCAAGTCCGGGTTACCAAAACCAGGGAAATAAAGCTGGTTGTAGGTTGGTGCGTTGAACGCCGTGCCGTAGTTGGCGCGCAGCGTGTGGTGGCCATCCACGTCATACCCGATCCCGACGCTGCCCGTCACCTCGTCGCCGTAGGACTCGTTGTCATCAAAGCGAAGGCTGCCTTGAAGCGTGAAGGGAGAGAAATCCAGCAGCGCCTGGGTGAAGATGGCCGCGTTGCTGCGACTGGTTTCGTCGTAGGCGGTGGTACTGTCTACCCGGTCTTCGCTGTACTCGGCCCCGGCGACCACTTCGTGGGCGCCCACGGTCACGGTGTTCTCCCAGCGCGCCGTGCGTATTTTGGTATTGAACGAGGTATCGCCAAAATCAGCGACGTTATCGCTTTCGTCCCGCGATTCGCTGAGCGTCAAGCGGCTGCGCCAGCTGTCGGTAATCGGCAGCTCGCCATACACGCCCGCGACCTGCTGAACGAAGTCATTTTCCCCGCCATCATACTCGTTATGCCCACGGGCACGCAGCGCCAATACGCCTGCTTCGGCACCGTTCGCGAAGGTGTGCGACACGCGCGCCAGCGCGGAGGTGTTGTCGTAGCCTTTGTCGTCGCCATTACGACGCACTGGCTGGCCGTCGGTATTGAAGTGGCTGCCAGAAAAGCTGTAACGCGTGCCGCCCTCTTTACCGCTGACGCCTGCGCTCAGCCGCTGGGTGTTGAACGAGCCGCCGCCTACGGAAATACGCGGCTGCGGGCCTTCGTCTTCACCCTGTGGGGTAAACAACTGTATGACGCCGCCCATGGCGTCGGCCCCGTAAAGGCTGCCGCGAGGACCGCGCACGATTTCGGCACGCTCGAACATGCGTGGCTCCAAATATTGCCAAGCGGCCCCGCCGCTGGTAGCCGAGCGCAAACGGATACCATCGATCATCAGGACATTCTGCGCGCTGCCCGTGCCGCGAATGAAGACGCTGCTATTCTTGCCGAAGCTACCGTTACTGGAAACGTCCACGCCCGGCTGGCCACGCAGCAGGTCGGTGATACTGACGGGGTCTTGGCGGCGCAGCGCGGCCTCGTCGATTACCGTGACCGACGAGAGGCTTTCATTAGCGGTGCGCGGAGCGAGTGCGGCCGTGACCACGACGGGATTCAGCGTGTTGGAGGCCGTCGCGGTGGCCGATGCGCTTTGCGCCTGAACGGCCAGCGGTAGCGCGGCCATGGTAAACGCCGCAAGCGTTGCGGGGGTATGAAAACGATTGAACATGGTGGGTCCCTTGCTCGCTGTGCTCACCCGCACAGCGTATTTTTTAGTGACCGGGCAGGGGCACACAAGGGAAATCCGTGGCAGAGCGCCACGTAACGTCACCCTGTACATGCCCTCCGCATGCCGGTAATCCGTGGCTTTCTTCAAGCCATCACTCTTAGGCCGGTCTCCGGGCTGACGAGCGAAAGAGGGGCGCTTTACCTAAGCGCCGACCCTTTTCCGAACGACCACCTTCCCATGCCAAGGCACAGTGGCGTCTCTAGCCGTTCTTGTCTCGATCACCGTTGCGGGGGCAGCGTTGGATTGACACAGCCATGACATGACCATGTTCACCAACTTCCCGTTTAACTGATGGCGGTTACGCCACCAGCACCTGAGAGTGTGCGTAAACTAGCAACTTGTTAGGGGGTGGTCAATTTGCTGACGCGCCTTTCAGCGCTTGTACCAAGCCGTGGCGCACGTACCACACCTGCTCGGCGTGAGCGGCGGCGTCCTGGGTGAACCAGCCGCTCAAATCCCGCAGGCGGCGCTGGTGGCGGGCCACTGGGACGAGGCCACGCCCCAACTCATTGGCAATGATCACCAGCGCGACGTTCTCTGCAGCGGCGGCTTGCTCGAGGCGCTGTAAATCTTCCCGCCACTGGGCGCGCCACTCGTCGCTGCTGATGTCGGAGTCCAGCACCGCGGTCAGCCATTCAAATAAGCCATGTAACACCAGTGGCGTGTTGGGCAACATGACGTGAGAGACCTCGTGAAGACGCTGGCCAGGCGCTAGGCGCCACCACACCGCGCCGGGAAAGCGTTGTTTTACTGCGTCGCGCTTACCTGCGCTGGCACCGCCAATGAACAGTTGCATTGCCATTCTCCTTTTCCGTCCTCACCTGCTTGATACGCGAGCTGCCAGCGCCGTCCCTGGGCTTGATGCACGATTCCCTGCCAAAAATCGAGGGTTTCGAAACGGCGGCGCAATTCACGAATCACGCCGCCGTGGGTCACTACCAACACTTTTCGATAGCCGTGTTGCCGAGTATGTTCCGCAACATCGTCGAGCCAGGCATCCAGCCGTTCGCGCAGTTGGCCAGAGGATTCGCCACCGGGAATTTGTAGCTCTCCGGCGCTATCGATCCAGGCACGATAGTGCGGTAGTTCTTTTAATTCATCGTAAACCTTGCCTTCGTACTCGCCAAAATCGAGTTCCCGTAAGCGCCGTTCGGCGTAGACGGGAACCCCCGGCTTGGCCGCCTGGGACCAGGCCAGGGTTTCTTGGCAGCGGCCTAGGTCGCTGGCGTAAATGGCGTCGAAACGCTCATCGGCCAGGGCCGCGCGCAACGCTAACAGCCCCTCCTCCGCCTCAGGAAACAGCAGCGGAATATCCCGCTGGCCCTGGTAACGGCGCTCTAGATTCCAGGCGGTGATACCGTGACGAACTGCCACCAGCTCCACATTAAGATCAGTAGCCAAAGCTCTCCTCCTTCGATGGTGGCGCCGACCATATCGCCGTTGATGCCGTTAAACGAGCGCAGCAGTGCTCTGCGCACCAGCGCTACCCAACACGCCAGCGCTGCCAGCCACAGCGCGGCTAACGGCCAGAGCATGGCGAGCGGGATCAGCGGCAGGAGCGCCACGCCTACATCGCGGCGTCCCAACGACTGCTGCCAGCTCCAAGCCAGGCCGCGCGAGTGGGCGCATGGGGTCAGCACGAGCAGCGCGACGCCCGCCCAGCGCCCCAGTGCGGGTACTACCGCAAGCCACCACAGCGGCGCGTGATACAGCAGCAGCGCCCAGAGCAGCACGCCCTTCCAGGCCAGCAAAAACAGCAGCGCCAGCATGCCGAAGCTGCCGATTTGCGGGTCTTTCATGATATCCCAGCGCCGCTGCAACGGCTGGTTGCTGCCCAGCGCATCGGCCAGGTCCATCACGCCATCCAGGTGTAGTCCACCCGTGAGCCCCACCCACACGCTGAGCAGTACCAGCGCACTGATGGGCGTGGGCGTTTGTGCGTGCTCTAACAGTAACGCGGCCAACGCGAGCAAACCGCCGATCAGCAGGCCAACGAGCGGATAGGCACGAATGGCCCAACGGCGGGTGGCGGGCGTCCAGGGGCACGCCACCGGAATGGGTAACCGTGTCAAAAATTGCAGGGCCAGCAGCCCACCATAAAGGACGTTGTTCACGTATTGGCGCCCGCTTTCCACTCGATGCCCTGGCCTGCGACCACCTCGATCACGCTATCGGACTCGACGGCTAGCCAGCGGTGCAGCATTTGTAAAAACTCGACATAACGCTGCGTATGGGTGTCGTTAGGCAATGGCGCTTCGTTGAGATCATTGGAGACGACGACGAGGGTAATGTGTCGCGCCCGGGCATCTTGCAAACAGCGCACCAACAGTGAAAACCCTTCGGTGGTAGAGAGCGGTGCGTGCGCGTCGTCGGCATCGAACATCACTTGGCTGGCCCAGAGTGTGAGACAATCGAGCAAGGCGGCATGCCCGTTGGGCACTCGAGCGATGGCTTGGTCGATGGCCAGCGGTGCCTCCAGCGTTACCCACGAATCAGGCACACCCTGGGCATCCCGATCGGCTCGATGGAGGGCGACCCGCTCAGCCATCTCGTCGTCGTATACGTTAGCGGTCGCCACGTAAAAACACGGTTGACCGTTGGCAGCTTGCAGCACGTACTGTTCAGCAACGTGACTCTTACCGGAGCGCGCGCCCCCACTAACGAACACAATCATGTAACACCTTTAACAATCGATCATTTGCCGAACCATCGCGCACTGCCAGCCGCAACCAATTACCGTCGAGCGCTGCAAAGCTGTAGGTATGTCGCGCCAGCATACCGTGATGCAGCAAGCGTTCAAGCAGCAGCGCGCTGGAAAGCCCGCGCTGGCACAACGCTGGTCCCGGCCGCACCAGATAAAAGCAGCTATGGCTGGGCACGACATCTAGCCCCGCGTGTGTCAGCGCTTGGCCCAAACGCGGCTGTTCCCGCGCCAACCACTGCCGCGTGCGCAGGGCAAAGGCCGTATCCGCCAACAGCGGTGCCACAAGCTCGGCGGCAAGATGATTGACGCTCCAGGGCGGCTGATGGCGTGCCAGAGCGGCAACGTGCTCGGCACTCGCCAGCACGTACCCCAGGCGCAGCCCGGGCAGGGTGTAAAACTTGGTCATGGAACGCAGCAGTATTAGCTGCGGGTAGCGCGCCAACAGCGGCGTGAGCGGCTCGGCATCGAGGGCGAGATCGATGAACGCTTCATCCACCACCAGTGTTGACGTAGCGGGCATACGTGAGAGCATACGCTCGATCTCCACGGCGTTGACCAGCGTGCCGGTGGGATTGTTGGGGCGGCAGAGAAAGATCACATCCGCCTGTGTGACAGGCTCGTCCAACGCTGCCGTTTGTAGGCCGAAACGGGGGGCCTCTAGGGCATGCTCCGTTACCACTAACCGATGCGCGGCACAGGCTCTGGCATATTCGCCAAAGGTTGGCGTCACGATCAGCCCGCGCTGGCCTGCATGAAGGGCAGCGGCCAAAAAAATGGCGTCTGCTCCGCCGTTGGTGAGCAGTACTTGCTCCGGCGCCACGCCTTCGTGTTCGGCAATGGCACGCCGCGCGGCGCGGTAGCTGGGTTCCGGGTAGCGGCTTAACCCACTAATACATTCAACCAACCAATCCGCCACCCAGGGCGGCGGCCCCAGCGGGTTGAGGTTCGCGCTCACATCCTCGAACGAGTGATCCGCAGGTAACCTAAAGCGTTTGAGCAGCGCCGCTGCGTCGCCGCCGTGGTCGGGCCAGGGAGCCGTGGTCATTGCAGCCCCCAGAGAAACGCTAAGAGCACGAGGAATGCGAAAAACAGCAGCCACCCGCCGTGCATCAGCCGTAACGTCAGGGAAATATGCGCCACGGAGAGCGGTATTTGCCCGCTCCCCAGCGTTGCCCGGTGGGAGACCACGCCCTGATACATATTCGTGCCGCCTAGCTGCACGCCCAGCAGATTCGCCACCATCGCTTCCGGCCACCCGGCGTTGGGGCTGGGGTGGCGCGGCGCTTCCCGGCAGGTGGCGGCCAGCGCCCCCCACCAACTTGATACGGTGGCGCCTCGCCCTATCAAGCCGCTGCCCGCCAGCCATAAACAGAGCGCCGTCAGCCGGGCGGGCAGCCAGTTGGCGATATCGTCGAGTTTGGCGGACGCATAGCCGAAATCCCCGTAGCGCGCGTTGCGATAGCCCACCATGGAATCGAGGGTGTTGATCGCTTTGTACGCCAGCGCCAGGGGCACGCCGCCGATAACGGCAAACAGCAGCGGCGAGGTAATGCCATCCACGGTGTTCTCGGCAACGGTCTCGACCGCCCCCCGGGTAATCTCGGCTTCATCGAGCGAATCGGTATCGCGGCCGACCACCATCGAAAGCGCATGACGAGCGGTAGGCAGATCCCCTCGGGCGAGCGGTTGGGCAATGGCGTTTCCGGCCTCGGCGAGCCCTTTGATGGCCAGCGTGGTGGCGAGCAGCCAAAGCTCGGCGGCGAGGCCTAGCCAGGGGTGAAGCTGAGTCAGCAGTGCCAACACCAGCCAAGTGGCAGTGAACGTTCCCAGGACGCTCACTGCCGTCAGTAAAAAGCCCATGGCACGGCGACGCTGGGCACTGCCTCGGTTCCAGCGCCGTTCTAGCGCGCTGATCCCCCGACCGATGAGCACCACCGGATGCGGCAGCACGCGCGGGTCGCCCACGATGAGATCGACGACGATGGCCAGCGCGACCAGCGCCACCGAGGCGGACAGCCAACTGCTAAGCGGGCTCATACTCCGCTGCTGCTCACGCCCGCCTTGTCAAAGGTGGCCATGTCGCTGAGCATCGAGGCAGCGGCCTGTATGAGCGGGAACGCCAGCGCAGCGCCGCTGCCTTCCCCCAAGCGCATACCCAGTGCCAGAAGCGGCTCGGCGTCGAGAGCCGCCAGCGCCGTGGCATGGCCCGGCTCTTCGGAGCGATGACCAAAAATGAGATAGCCGCGCGCCTCGGGGCAAAGGCAACACGCCGTTAACGCAGCGACGGTGGCGATGAAACCATCGACGATGGCGGGTAGCCGGTGGGCGGCTGCGGCCAAATAGGCGCCCGTCATGGCGGCCATCTCCAGCCCGCCGAGTTTGCTGAGTACGTCTAACGGATCGTCGGCGTGGGCTTGGCGGGCGCGTAGCGCCTGCTCGATCACCGACACTTTATGCGCCTGCTGGGCGCTGCTTATCCCGGTCCCCGCGCCGACCACCGTCGCCACCGGCACCTGGGTGAGCGCCGCGAGCATGGCGCTGCTGGCGGTGGTGTTGGCAATGCCCATTTCACCGACGATGATGCTTTTCGCCCCCTGCACCACCAGGCGCTCTACCGTGTCGGCACCTACGCCGATGGCGCGCTGGGCTTCTCCCTGGCTCATCGCGTCTTCCCGCACCATGTTCGCCGTACCGGCGCGCACCTTGGCATCGACCACGCTGGGCAGGGCAAGCGGTGACGCCACCCCCACATCGACCACGTCGACCTGAGCGCCTATCTGACGCGCGAAGACATTGATGGCCGCGCCTCCCTGGGCGAAATTCGCCACCATTTGAGCGGTCACTTCCTGGGGAAACGCCGAGACGCCCTCGTCGGCCACGCCGTGGTCGGCGGCAAACACGGCAACACCAGGCGGAGAGACGAGCGGAGTGCGCTGTCCGGTAATGGCACTCAACTGAATGGCGAGCGTTTCGAGCCTGCCTAAACTGCCGGGAGGTTTGGTCAGCGTGTCGAGATACGCGCGAGTACGCTCACCCTCGGCGTTATCTACGGCGCGAATGCGCGCCAGAAGTGACTGAAGTCGCTGTTCAGCGCTCGGCTCGTTGTCCATCACAATTCTCCACAGGCAGGTGGCGCAAAATGGTAGCAAAACCAGGGCTGCTATACTTGCGCTTTAACCATGAAACAGGCGCTTGCAAGCCACTTTTATCCATCATTCATCAAAGCATCATCTTCAACGGTGATGGTCGTCACTCATCAGAGTAATAAAACTACAACTTAAGCTATAAATAGCGATTTTATTGCCGTAAAGTCTCTTATATCGACGCCATAAGATGTAAAATAACTACAAGTTCGACTCACCGTCTCGACACATGCAGAGGTCTCTATGCCTGGTTCAACATCCGCTACACTCCATCCTACGGTTGCCGAGGTGACCCAACGCATTCGTGAGCGCTCTGCCGAGCGACGCGCCCTGTACGAGCGCCGCATGGCCGACCAGCACAAACGCGGCGTGCACCGCGCCGAACTCTCCTGTGGCAACCTCGCCCACGGTTTCGCCGCCTGCAGCGTGCAGGAAAAAGACTCCCTGAAGCTGATGAACAGCGCCAACCTAGGGATCATTTCTGCCTACAACGATATGCTCTCCGCCCACCAGCCGTTCGAAACCTTCCCGGAAACCATCAAAGCGGCTGCCCGTGCGATGGGCTCTACTGCGCAGTTTGCCGGCGGCGTCCCCGCCATGTGCGATGGTGTGACCCAAGGCCAGCCGGGCATGGAGCTGTCGCTATTCTCCCGCGATGTGATTGCCATGGCCACCGCCGTGGGCCTGTCCCACAACATGTTCGATGCCGCGCTTTACCTCGGCGTGTGCGATAAAATCGTACCGGGCCTGTTTATCGGCGCGGCCCGTTTCGGTCACCTGCCCGCCATGTTCGTCCCCGCAGGCCCGATGCCCAGCGGCTTGCCGAACAAAGAGAAAGCGCGCATTCGCCAGCTCTACGCCGAAGGCAAAGTAGGCCGCGAAGAGCTGCTGCAAGCGGAGTCCGACTCCTACCACAGCCCCGGCACCTGCACCTTCTACGGCACCGCCAACTCCAATCAGCTGATGATGGAAGTGATGGGCCTGCACCTGCCGGGTACCTCGTTCGTCAACCCAGGCACCGAGATGCGCGAAGCGCTGACCCGCTACGCCACCGAGCAGGCCATTCGCAACACCGAACCCGGCGGCGAGTACCGCCCGTTCTACAAGCAGATCGACGAGCGCGCCATCGTCAACGCCGTGGTCGGCCTGCTGGCCTCCGGTGGTTCGACCAACCATACCATGCACCTGATTGCCATGGCGGCCGCGGCAGGCATTACGCTGAACTGGGATGACTTCACCGACCTGTCAGCGGTCACCCCCAGCCTGATGAAGGTGTACCCGAACGGCCAAGCAGACATCAACCACTTCCAGGCAGCGGGCGGCATGAGCTACCTGTTCCGCGAGCTGTTGGGCGCGGGCCTGCTCCACGGTGACATTCCCACCGTGTTTGGCACCGACCTGACCGCTTACACCCAAGAGCCCTTCCTGGAAGATGGCAAAGTGGTCTGGCGCGAAGGCCCGGAGAAGAGCCTGGACGAAGAAGTGCTGCGCCCTGTGGCCACGCCCTTCGCCCCCACCGGCGGCCTGACCGTGATGAAAGGCAACCTGGGCCGTGGCGTCATCAAAGTCTCGGCCGTTGCCGAGGAGCACCGCATCGTCGAAGCGCCGGTGAAGATCTTCGAAGACCAGAACGAGATGAAAGCGGCGTTCGAGTCGGGCGAGCTGGACCGCGACGTGATCGTCGTCGTGCGTTTCCAAGGCCCCAAAGCCAACGGCATGCCCGAGCTGCACAAACTGACACCGTTCCTGGGCGTACTCCAGGATCGCGGCTTCAAGGTAGCCCTCGTCACCGATGGCCGCATGTCCGGCGCCTCGGGCAAAGTGCCCGCCTCTATCCACATGAGCCCGGAAGCGCTCGACGGCGGCCCGCTGGCCAAGCTGCGCGATGGCGACGTGGTGCGCCTGGATGCCAACGCCGGTACGCTGGAAGCCAAGGTAGACGCCGCCACCTGGGCCGAGCGTGAGCTCGTTGTCGCCAATTTGGACCACTACCATGTGGGCCTGGGCCGCGAGCTGTTCTCGGGCTTCCGCCACCTCGCCATGCGCGGTGAAGAGGGTGCAGGCTCCCTGGGCGGCTTCGAAGCCGACGATCTCGCTCGTCAAGAAGGTCAGATTTTTCAAGAGGACGCCTGATGCGACCGGCACTCATCGGGGACATTGGCGGCACGAATGCTCGCTTGGCGCTGGTCACGCCGGGCGAGGTCACGCCCCACGACATTCTTAACCTGCCCTGCGCCGATTACCCCGGCGTGATCGAGGCGATTCAAGACTACCTCGCTCGGGTAGGCGCTACAGGCGAAAACGCGCCCAAAGAAGCCTGCCTGGCATTCGCCTGCCCGGTACATGCCGAGCGAGTGAAAATGACCAACAACCATTGGGATTTCATGAAAAGCGACGTTCGGCAGGCGCTGAATTTGTCGCTGTTCAAGGTCATCAATGACTTCACCGCCCAGGCGCTGGGCGTACCCCACGTAGGGGAAGATAACCTGGTGGAAGTGCAGCCTGGGGAAGCCCAGTCGCACTCGACCCGCTTGGTCATCGGCCCAGGTACGGGGCTAGGCGTGGCCGGGGTGTTCCCCGGCCAGCACGCCTGGATCCCGCTGCCCACCGAAGGCGGCCACGTGACGTTTGCGCCTACCGACCCCACCGAGCGCGCGCTGCTGGACGTGTTCCTGCAGCGCCACCGGAGGGTGAGCGTCGAACGCATTCTGTGCGGCCAGGGGCTGCTTGAGCTGTACCAAGCGCACTGCACCCTGGAAGGCCAAGCGCCTCGCTGCGAGACGCCTGCCGAGGTGACCCAGGCGGCCAACCAGGGCGATGCCATCGCCACCGCCACGCTGCTGCGCTTTTTGAAGATTCTCGGTGACGTATGCGGCGATGCCACCCTAACCATGGGTGCCCGAGGCGGCGTGTATCTGTGCGGCGGCATTCTGCCCCGCCTGTTGGACTGGCTGCCTAAGTGCGAGCTGCGCGCAAGCTTCGTCAACAAAGGGCGGATGGGCGGGTATAACGCCGATATTCCGGTGTGGATCGTGACACATCCATGGACCGGCCTGTTAGGGGCCGCCGAAGCGCTGCATAACGAAGAAGTCTTTTAACGAATGGAAAACGCCATGGCTGCCGTTACGTTTGACGTGCCTTTTGTACTCGGCATGATGCGCCTGCATGAAGCGCAAGAGATGCACCAAGCGAGCCAGTTGGCCGACTGGATCGAAGCTCGTCTAGAGCAAGGGTTACACTGGTTCGACCATGCCGACATCTACGGCAATGGCGCCTGCGAAATGCTGTTTGGCCAAGCCCTGCGTGCCCGCCCGGCGCTGGCCAAGCGGCTGAATGTGGTGACCAAGGCCAGCATCGCCAACGACAATCCGGCTCCAGGCTCCGGTAAGGTCAAGCACTACAATGCCAGCCCGGACTACCTTGGCCGCGCCATTGACGATGCGCTGGGCCGCTTGGGTGTCGAGCGTCTGGATCACTTTCTGATTCACCGCCCGGACCTGCTGATGGACGCCGCCGCGACAGGCCGTGCGCTGGATGACGCCATCGAGGCGGGCAAAATCGGCGCGGCGGGGATTTCCAACCATCTGCCCAGTCAGTGGCGCCGACTGCAACGCCATATGCACCACTCGCTACGCGCCAATCAAATCGAGCTTTCGATTGCCCATAGCGCGCCGCTGTTCGACGGCAGCTTCGACGACCTGAACGCCGATGGCCAGGCGCCCATGGCGTGGTCGCCGCTGGCGGGCGGCCAACTGATGCAGGGCGAGGTCAGCCGCGTGCTGAACCGTTTGGCAGGCGAGCTGAACGGTACGCCCGGCGCGTTGGCGCTGGCCTGGCTGCGCACCCTGCCCGGCCGCCCGGCACCGGTGGTGGGCAGCGTGAAACCGGAGCGTATTGCCAATATGCTGAACGGCCCGGAAACGCTGCCCAGAGACGCCTGGTATGAACTGCTGGAGGCCGCCCGCGGCCACTGCGTCGCTTAGTACGCCCACTCAACATCAATGCCAATAATGACAAGGAACGACCTATGACGCCGGTGATTGCTTTCGGTGAAGCCTTGATCGACATGCTCTCGAGCCGACTGGGCGATGACACGGGGCCGGAAACCTTTACCCCCTACGCGGGCGGCGCGCCCGCCAACGTCGCGGTGGCCTGCGCGCGCCTCAACGTACCCAGCCAGTTTTTGGGGATGGTGGGTGACGATACCTTTGGGCACTTTCTCATCCGTGAGCTGAAAAGCCACGGCGTCGATACCCAGGGGGTCGTGCTCACCCAAGAGGCGCGCACGGCGCTGGCCTTCGTCTCTCGCGATAGCAGCGGCGAACGCACCTTCGACTTCTACCGCCCGCCAGCAGCGGACCTGCTCTACCGCCTGGAGCATCTGCCCCACGGCGTGTTCGAGCAGCCCGCCATCGTGCACCTATGCAGCAACAGCCTGACCGACCCCAACATTGCCGAAACCACTCTCGCGATTGCCGCCATGGCCAAGCGTGCAGGCTGTCTGGTAAGCGTGGATGCCAACCTGCGCCACAACCTGTGGGCAGAGGGTGCGGCAGATCCTTGGCTGGTCACCGAGCTGGTCGATAGCGCCGAGTTGGTCAAAGTCTCTCTCGAAGAGCTGGACTACCTGCGTGGCGACCATCCACCAGAGGCGTGGTTAGCCGAGCGCATGGCCGCTGGCGTCAAAGTGGTCGTCGTCACCGATGGCCCTAACGATGTCGTGCTCAAAGGCATCGGTATCGACCAGACCGTGACGCCACCCAGCGTGACGGCCGTCGACACCACCGCCGGTGGCGATGCCTTCATTGGCGGCTTACTGGCCGAGCTTTCCCGCTACGGCATCAGTGAGAACTGGCATCAGGACAGCGCGTTTCTCACCCGCGCGGTGGACATTGCCTGCCGCTGCGGTGCCCACGCGGTCACCCGCCCCGGCGCGTATGCCGCACTGCCCACCCACGCCGATATCGAAGCCCTGCGCAGTTCGGCAAGCTAACTCTCAGTGTCGTCGAGGTCGCTACTCGACGACGCTTTGGATGACCCCTTCCGCCACTTCCACCCGCCCGCTGACGACGTCCAACGTCACCGGCTGACGGCGATGATCGACAAAGCTAACCTGAGTGATGCTGCGCTGTTCGGTGGCCCCGTCGACCAACATTTCCAGCGTGCCGTGATCGCACCACCACGTTACCGTCACCGTTAACCCATCGACGCTGCCCGCCGCGTGGTCGCAGGCAAAGTGTTCGTCGAACGCAGCCTGCCCAATACGTCCCTGCCGCTCGTAGTGAAGTAACGTTTCGGCATCGCTTGCGGTCAGCCACAGCCGCTGCTGACTCCCCTGCTGCAGCGACAGCGCCAGCCTCGTGCCCGCTTCGAGCACCAGCGTCAGCTGACCGTGAATGACCTCCCCGTCGGGCACGACAATGCAGTGCTCCCCGGCCGTTTGAAGCGAGCGCGGCGATAGATGACAAGGGGCGCTCAGCACTTGCCCTGCTTCGCGAGCAAAGCGCTGTCGTAACCGCACCCCACGGGAAGTCGCGCGCAGTGTCAGCTCTCGCGGCAGGCTCATGGTGCCCCGCCAGCCCGTTTCGGGAGCCTGGTTGGCGTACTGCCAGTTGTTCAACCACGCCAGCGCAAGCTGCCGCCCGGGGGTATTCGACCAGCTCTGCACCGCGTAGAAATCCCGCCCTTCGTCCATCATCAGCACGACGTCGGCAGCGTTGTCATTGGTGAAACGCTGGCCGTCGAACGCGCCGATGAAGTACTGGGTCAACGAGCCAAACGGGTTATCCGGCGTGGCGCCAATGCCCACCACCAGCACCCAGAGGGTGGCGGGCTCATTCGGTCCAGCACCTTCCACCGGCAGCTCGAACAGGTCCGGGCACTCCCAGGGGTGCTGGGTGTGAGCGCCCTCGCCTTCGCCAAAGGCGCTGGCGAACTGCCACGCCAATAGGTCGTGGGAGGTATAGAAGTGAATCGCCTGCCCACAGGCCAGCGCCATTACCCAGCGCTGGCTAGGTCCATGCCAAACGACTTTAGGGTCGCGGACGTCTTTAAACCCAGGCGGCGGCAGAACCGGATTACCCGCGTAGCGCTGCCAGGTACGGCCCTTGTCACGGCTATACGCCAGGCACTGGGACTGCTGGTAATCCTCCGGGTCACCGGAGAGCACCTTATGGCAGGTGTAAAACGCCACGAGCCCCGGCTGGCCCTCGAACAGCCCAGTGACATCGTGCTCATCCACCACGGCGCTCCCCGAAAAGCAGGTGCCGTCTTCGTTGGGCGCCAGCGCGATGGGCAAATGCTGCCAGTGGCACAGGTCGCGACTGACCGCATGCCCCCAGTGCATCGGCCCCCAGACGGTGCTGAACGGGTGGTGCTGATAAAACAGATGGTACTCGCCCTCGAAAAACACCAGCCCGTTGGGGTCATTCATCCATCCCATCGGCGGGGCAAAATGCATCGCCGGTCGCTGGGGCTCGAAATCCGCTAACGTCATGCTTGAGCCTTGAGTTAACCAGTTAACTTAATCGTTTAAGTTAGCGTATCACGCCTATTAACTAACGGAAGTATCCCCTTTAGGTGTAGACGTAAAAAAGCCCGAGCATGACGACATGCTCGGGCAAACGTCTTGCTCACACGACCCGACATCAGTGAGGCAAGTGACGAGAGTGCTCGGTACTGTGTTTTACATAAGTGGTGGAAACGTTTAGTGGTGGAAACGCTCTGCAGCTTGGCGGGCCAGTTCGCGGATGCCGTCCCAATCTTCGGCATCGACCATTGCTTTCGGCGTCAGCCAAGAGCCGCCTACACACATCACGTTCGGCAGCGAGAGATAGGAGTCGGCGTTGTCGACCGTGATACCGCCCGTGGGGCAGAAACGTGCTTCCGGGATCGGTGCGCCGAATGCTTTGATCGCTTTGGCACCGCCGCTGGATTCAGCGGGGAAGAACTTGAATCGGCGGTAGCCGTATTGCCAGCCAGTCATCAGCTCAGAAATGGTAGAAACGCCCGGCAGCATCGGCACGGGGCTCTCTACGCCGTAGCGGTAAAGCGCTTCGGTGGCTCCTGGCGTAACGACGAAATCAGCGCCGACCTGTTCTGCTTGGCGATACTGGGCAGGTGTGAGTACGGTGCCCACTCCAATGCTGGCCCCCGGCAGCGCCTCTTTCATGCGTTTGATGGCGTCTAAGGCGCAGTCGGTACGCAGAGTAATTTCCAGAACGGTCAGGCCACCTTCGACCAGCGCACGGCCCAGCGGCACGGCATCTTCCAGGCGCTCGATGGTGATCACCGGGATCACTTCGGCTTTCAAACAGATGCTGTCCAGCTCGGCGGTGCGCGTTGAGGGTAACTGTTTATCGATGGTCATCAGTGAGTCTCCAAGCAATTTGTTATTGGCGAAGGCGGTTTATTAGGGCGCCCAGTAAATCGCCAGCGGGCAAGATAGAAACGCGCGAATCGGCAGCGTGCGAACGTCGTCGCCGCCCATGGCGTTGGCCAGTACGGCGCGCTTGTCTTCACCCGTGATATGCAGAATGTGGCGTTTCGCCTGGTGCAGGCGGTCCGCAGAGAAAGTAATGCGCGGCTGCGGCTGGCTGGGCGTACGCACCGCGACTAGCGGCTCATCCGTAGAGAGCGCCAGCCCCAGCTCTTGGCTATCGGGGAACAGCGAGGCCGTATGACCATCGCCGCCCATGCCCAAAATCACCACGCTGGCAGGCCAGCTCAAAGCCGCGGTTTGCTGTACCACGGCGGCCACCCCTTCTTCCGGCGTACCATCGTTGCTAGTAAGTGGCACGAAGTTAGCGGCCGCCGCCGGGCCTTGCAGCAGGTTGTCGCGCACCAGTTTGGCGTTGCTATCGCTGCTCTGCTCGTCGACCCAGCGCTCGTCGGCCAGGGTGATATCCACCCGCGCCCACGCCAGTGGCTTTTGCGCCAGCGCTTTGAAGAACGGCACCGGCGTCGAGCCGCCCGATACCACCAGCAGCGCACGCTCCTGGTGCTCCAGGTCTGTCGCCAGGGCTTGATAAACGGCTTCGGCTAGCTGCTCGGCCAGCGCTTGTCGTGTATTGCTCATCTCAATAATCCTCGTACCAGCTGCGACCATCCTGGGTGATCATGGCAATGGAGGCGACCGGCCCCCAAGAGCCTGCCGGGTAGCGGCGCGGTGGGGTATCGCGTGATTTCCAACCATCGATGAGCTGATCACACCAGCGCCACGCATGCTCCACCTCGTCCCGGCGGACGAACAGATACTGCTGGCCTTTCATGACCTCCAATAGCAAGCGCTCGTACGCATCCGGGATACGCGATTTCGGGAACGCGCTGTTGAAATCCAGATGTAGTGGGCCAGGGCGCAGGCGCATGCCCTTGTCTAGACCGCTATCCTTGGTGAGCACCTGAAGGGCAATGCCCTCTTCTGGCTGCAGGCGAATGATCAGTTTGTTGGAGGCGATGCCGCGCTGGTCCGGATCGAAGATGTAGTGAGGCTGCTGACGAAAGTGAATGACGATTTGCGAGAGTTTTTCCGGCATCCGCTTACCGGTACGCAGGTAGAACGGCACGCCCGCCCAGCGCCAGTTGGACACTTCGGTTTTCATGGCCACGAAGGTTTCGGTCTGGCTCTGGGTATTGGCCCCCTCCTCTTCCAGGTAGCCCGGCACGGCTTGGCCGTCGCTGGTACCGGCAATGTACTGGCCGCGCACGACGTCACGCCCCAGCGATTCACCGGTAAACGGTTTCAGCGCCTTGAGCACCTTCACCTTCTCATCGCGAATGGCATCGGCATCCAGGTTCGAGGGCGGGTCCATGGCGATCAGGCATAGCAGCTGTAGAAGATGGTTCTGGACCATATCGCGCAGTTGGCCCGCATCATCGAAATAGCCCCAGCGCCCTTCGATACCGACTTTTTCGGCGACGGTAATCTCGACGTGGGAAATATGATTCTGATTCCACTGGGTGCCAAACAGCGGGTTGGCAAAGCGTAGAGCAATGAGATTCTGAACCGTCTCTTTACCCAAGTAGTGGTCGATGCGGTAGATGCGCGATTCGGGGAACACGGCGCCGATGGCATCGTTGATCTCTTCGGAAGAGGCCAGGTCGTAGCCAATCGGTTTTTCCACCACGACGCGGGTATCGTCATCCAGACTGTTACTGGCCTGGAGGTTGCGGCAAATGTCGCCGTAGATGCGCGCCGCCACCGAGAGATACACCACCATCGGGCGCTTTGAGCCTTCGCGCCACTGGCGAATGGCGTCATAACCGTCAGCGGTAGCGAAGTCGAGCTTGAGATACTCCAAGCGATTTAAAAAGCGCTCCAGACTCGCCTTGTCCTGCTCCTCTTTCTTCAGACGCTTCTGCAGCGCGCCACTGACTAGCTGGCGGAACGCAGCAGTGTCATGCTCCTGACGCGCCAGCCCCATGATCCGCGTGCTTTCGGGCATCAAGCCTTCGCGGTCAAGATGATACAGCGCGGGAAACAGCTTGCGCATGGCAAGGTCGCCAAGCGCCCCGAATAGCGCCAGATCGATCGCGTGATTGGGATCGCCCAGCGGGGCATGTGACTGGCTCATCTCAGCTCCTGTTTATAATTAGGTCATCTGATGTAGTTAGATTACCTAAAATCTATCTGATGTGAGGCATTATACGCAATAATTCTTGTAATTTTACTACAAAATATTCTCGCCTGCTGCCCTTTCCGGTTGGTGTTACAGCGGTGATGCCGAGCCCTGGTCACCTATTCTTCTACCTTTACTCTACGCCCCTTGGATACGCCACCCCTCTTCCCCCCTAGGATGAGGTGACCTCGTGCGTAATTAGCGACGCTGACCGTGAACAAAGCACGTCGTATGAGAACGTGCACGACAACAACAACGTCATAACGAGGTACGCACATCATGGCAATGGTTCGTCCATTTTTCACGCCGCTGCTCGCCGCTACGCTAGCGGCCACTGCCACACTCCCCGCCCTGGCCTTCGAAGATGACCGTTTGACCATCTGGATGGGCGACAATAAAGGCCAGGAAGGCATCCGCGCAGTGGCCGATCAATTCCTGGAAGATACCGGCATCGAGGTGGACGTCGTGTTTCCCGACAACCTGACCGACCGTTTTCAGCAAGCGGCAGGCAGCGGGCAAGGGCCGGATATCGTCATTTGGGCCCATGATCGCATGGGGGAATGGGCGCAAAGCGGTCTGCTCAAACCGATTGCGCCCAGCGACAGCTTCCGCGAAGCGTTCTACGACTTCACCTGGGAGGCCGCACTATGGAATGGCGAGACCTACGGCTACCCCATTTCGGTGGAATCGCTGGGGCTGATTTACAACAAAGCGTTGGTAGAAACGCCGCCTGAAAGCTTTGCCGAGTTAATGGAGCTAGACGCCACGCTCTCCCAAGAAGGCAAAAAAGCCATTTTGTTCGATTACAGCGAACCCTACTACGGCTGGACGCTGCTGGCAGCCAACGGCGGCTACCCGTTCAAACAGACCGACAGCGGTTATGACGTCAGCGATATCGGCGTCAATAACGAGGGTGCCTTGCAAGGGGCTGAGCTGCTGGTCGAGTTGATCGAGAGCGGCGTACTGCCCCGCGGCACCGACTACAACCTGATGGATACTCGCTTCAACCAAGGCGAGGTAGCGACCATGATCAGCGGCCCTTGGGCGTGGCCTAACCTGGAGCGTAGCGGCATCGAATACGGCGTCGCCCTGCTACCCAACGTGGGTGACGAGCGAGCCAAGCCGATGTTCGGCGTGATGACCGCGATGATCAACTCCGCCACGCCCAACGACTTCCTGGCGGTAGAGTTCTTGGAAAACTATTTGCTGAGCGAAGAGGGTATGCGCACGTTCAATAGCGACGGTTCGCTCGGCGCGGTAGCGCATATCGATTACCAGGCAGAGCTGGCGGACAACCCCAACATTGCCGCGACGCTAGAGAACGCCGAAGTGGGCATGCCGATGCCCAACATTCCTGAAATGGGCGCCTTCTGGGCCGCTATGGAACCCGCGCTACAGAACATTGGCAGCGGTCGCCAATCCCCCCAAGAAGCGCTGGATGCCGCTGCGCGCCGTATGCGCCAGTAGCCTCCTTTTTAGCCTCCATTGCCCGGCAGCGCCCGCTGCCGGGCAGCCTTTCAGGACGTCATCATGTACACCACTAACGCGTCTCGTGGCCTGCCCCGCCACCGCTCTCGCCATCTTACCGAACGCTATACCCGCTGGGCCATGCGCGGCGTCATTGCCGTGCTGGTGATCGCGCTACTGTGGCTGGTGCTGGCGTTTCATCTCAACGGCCAGTGGATGTTTGCTCTGCTGTTTCTGGTACTGGGCGGCTCGCTGGGCGTGGTCTTTACCAAGCGCACGCTGATGAGTCATCGCTACATCTTTCCTGCGATAGCCGGGCTTGGTGTGTTCGTCATTTTTCCGCTGCTGTACACCATCGGGATCAGCTTCAGTAACTACAGCTCTACCAATCTGCTTTCGGAAGAGCGGGTGCGCGACCAGCTCATGAGCCAAACCTATCAAGCGGAAGGCAATGCCTTTGACCTGGCCCTCTACCCCGACAGTGATTTGGTTCGGCTCTATTTGGAGAGCCAAGAGGGCCAGCGATTCGTTTCCTCCCCGCTCAATGTTGCCAATCAGGAGAATCGACAAATTGGCGTGCAGCCCGCCGATGCACCACCCGCGCAGGAAGCACTGGGCATGCGCGACATCATTCAAGCGCGCGAGGCCCTGCAAGGGCTGCGGCTAATCACCCCGGACGGCAACGAGCTGCGCATGGCGGGACTGCGCCAGTTCGCCCCCATGGTCAACCGCTACGAAGCCCGCGAGGATGGTGCGCTGTACGACCGTCGCGATGACAGGCTGCTCACCCCCGACCCCAGCATTGGTTTCTTCGTGGCTGACGACGGTGAACGGATCGCGCCCGGCTGGCCGGTCAACGTCGGCATGGCCAATTACACCCAGATTTTCACCGACCCGGACATTCGCGGTCCGTTCATGCAGATTTTCGTATGGACCTTCGTATTTGCCGCCCTCACCGTTGTGTTTACTCTGGCCGTCGGTTTCGTGCTGGCCTCTTTGCTGCAGTGGGATCAACTCAGGGGCAAGGCCGTATACCGCACGCTGCTGATTCTGCCCTATGCGGTGCCAGCGTTCATCTCGATCCTGATTTTCAAAGGGATGTTCAATCAGCACTTCGGTGAGATCAACCTGATCCTGGATACCCTGTTTGGGGTACGCCCGGAGTGGTTTACCGATCCTTGGATGGCGCGCAGCATGCTGCTGATCGTCAATACCTGGTTGGGCTACCCCTACATGCTGCTGCTCTGCATGGGCTTGATTCAGGCCATTCCGCAGGACTTGTACGAAGCCTCGGCCGTGGATGGCGGCGGCCCAATCACCAATCTGTTCAACATCACCCTGCCGCTGATCCTCAAGCCGCTCACGCCGCTGCTGATTGCTGCGTTTGCGTTCAACTTCAATAACTTCGTGCTGATTGCCCTGCTCACCGGCGGCAGCCCCGATATTTTGGGCGCCAGCACCCCGGCGGGCACCACCGACCTACTGGTGAGCTACACCTATCGCATCGCCTTTCAAGACGCAGGGCAGAACTTTGGCCTTGCGGCGGCTATCGCTACGCTGATCTTCCTGCTAGTCGCGGGTTTGTCGCTGCTCAATTTGCGCCTTTCCAAAGTAAAGGTATAGGAGGTTACCGATGCCCATGGTTCAACCCCGCTCCGTTGGCGCGCGTCGCTTGGGCGCGCACTTGGCGCTGAGCTGCTTCGTATCGCTGATCGTCTTTCCGCTGCTGCTGGTGATCTCGATCTCGTTTCGAGAGGGTAACTTTGCCACCGGCAGCCTGATTCCGCAGAACTTCTCGCTGGAGCACTGGTCCCTGGCGCTAGGGATCCCTTGGGAGCGGCCCGATGGCACCGTGGTCCAACCGCCCTTCCCGGTGCTGCTGTGGCTGTGGAACTCCATCAAGGTGGCGGTGATCTCCTCGGTGCTGATTCTCATGCTCGCTACCACCAGCGCCTACGCGTTTGCCCGCATGCGCTTCAAGGGCAAAGCGCCGCTGCTCAAAGGCATGCTGATTTTTCAGATGTTCCCAGCGGTGCTCTCGCTGGTGGCACTGTATGCCCTCTTTGACCGGCTGGGCCAGTTCGTCGGTTGGCTGGGCATCAATACGCACGGCGCGCTGATCGTCGCCTCGCTGGGGGCGGTAGCGCTGCATATCTGGACGATCAAAGGCTATTTCGAATCCATCGACGGTTCACTGGAAGAGGCCGCCATGGTCGATGGCGCCAGCACCTGGCAGGCGTTTCGCTATATTCTGCTGCCGCTTTCTGTTCCCATTCTGATGGTGGTCTTCATCCTGGCCTTCGTGATGAGCATCATGGAGTACCCGATGGCCTCGGTACTGTTGGTGGATGAGCACAAGCTGACGCTTGCCGTTGGCGCGCAGCAATACCTCGCCGACCATAACCAGCGTTGGGGTAACTTTGCCGCTGCCGCCGTGCTCTCTGGCCTGCCCATCACCGTGGCGTTTCTTATTTGCCAACGCTGGATTATTGGCGGTTTGACCGCCGGAGGCGTCAAGGGCTAGGCCGCCCACCGCTCGAGGGTTTCCTCGCTTGAGCATGTTGCTCATGACCGGCGCTCATCAGCGCCGGTTTTTTATGGGTAAGGTAATTTTTAGGGAAATTTTACGGACAATGTTTGATCGGCGTGGTGAGATAGCTCACCACCCTTAGGGTAATTTAGAGCGGACCCACTTAGAGCGGACTTATGGCCACGTTCCCTAGCGCACGTTACTACCAAGAGACTTACCGAAACTGGGCACAAATTTTCAAGATCATGTCGGTGCTGTGGCTGGTACTGGCTATGTTCATGACGCTGCCGCTGATGGTACTGCTCATCGAACGCGATCCCGATGCCCCTGCTTTTGCCGTCTCGCTGATCATCATTTTAAGCGCGACGTTGAGTACTTGGGCAGTCACCCGCGGCGTGCCGTTAGAGCTCAAACCCTGGCAGATGTTCATCTTGACTGCCGGCAGTTGGACCAGTATCAGTGGCTTTGCCAGTCTGCCGCTCGTTCTAGGCGCTCCCCAGCTTAGCTTTACCAACGCCGTGTTCGAATCGGTGTCGGCGATTACCACCACTGGGTCGACCGTCTTGGTAGGTATCGATAACCTCTCGGACGGTTTGAAACTATGGCGCGGCTTGATGCAGTGGATGGGAGGCATCGGCATCATCGTCATGGGCATCGCCATTTTGCCGTTTCTGAAAGTGGGTGGGATGCGGCTGTTTCACACCGAGTCGTCCGATTGGTCCGATAAGGTCATGCCACGCACGGGCGGCATTGCCAAAGCCACCCTCGCCGTTTACGTGATATTGACGCTCGCGGCCATGCTGAGCTATTGGCTGGGAGGCATGCTCCCGCTGGATGCCATCGTTCACGGCATGACGTCCCTGGCGACAGGCGGCTTTGCCAACTCCGACGCGTCGTTTGGGGCCTATGCCGAGCAGCCCTGGCTGCTCTGGATGGCGAGCTTTTTCATGCTCAGCGGCGCGCTCCCCTTCGTGCTGTACATCCGCTTCATTCGCTCGTCCAAGAGCGCGCTTTGGAAAGACCAGCAGGTGCGCGGGCTGCTCAAGCTGTTGCTGACGGCCATCGTGATACTCAGCGCTTGGCGGGTGTTTCAAGGCGACGACTGGTTCGTCTCGCTGACCCACGTCACCTTCAACGTCATTTCCGTGGTCACCACCACCGGATACGCCTCCGACGATTACACGCTATGGGGGGCGCTGCCCATTGCCGCCTTCTTCTACCTCACCTTCGTCGGTGGCTGCAGCGGCTCTACTAGCGGCGGCATGAAGATCTTTCGCTTTCAAATCGCCATGCTGATGCTGCAGAACCAGTTGCGCTATCTGATTCACTCGAACGGCGTCTTTACCACTCGCTATAACCAGCAGCCGGTGACCAGCGATATCTCCCGCAGCGTGGTGGCGTTTTCGTTCTTCTTTTTCATTACCATTGCCGTCTTAGCATTAGGGCTCGCCGCGCTGGGTCTGGATCTCGTCACGGCGCTTACCGGAGCCGCCACGGCAGTGGCCAACGTGGGCCCGGGCCTGGGCGACATCATCGGCCCCGCCGGCAACTTCGCCAGCCTGCCCGATGCCGCCAAGTGGCTACTGTGCATCGGCATGTTGATGGGCCGCTTGGAGATTTTGACCGTGGTGGTGTTGATGACGCCGATGTTCTGGCGGCGTTAACCCCCGTTTGGTGGCGTCAGAGTGTCTCTGCAGGCCGAGCGCTGGCTTCTACCAATAACCGATACCCGACGCCGGCCTCGGTTTGAAGCAGGGCCGGTGTTTGTGGGTCATCAGCTAGTTTTTGGCGCAAACGACTCACTACAATACGAAGATAATGAGTGTCATCAGTATGCGTTGGCCCCCATACCTCCTTGAGCAGTTGAGTTTGCGTGACCACTCGCCCAGCGTAGCGGCAAAGCTTTGCCAGTACGGCAAACTCTTTTCGGGTTAGGTGTATCTCTTGCTCATACACCACGACACGCCTCAACTCCACATCGATGGTGACATTAGCGCTTGCGAAAAAACTGGCACTCTCTTCACCTCTAGCCTTTTGGGCAATACGCAGCACTGCCCTGATGCGCGCCAGCAGCTCTTGGATACCAAACGGTTTAGTGACATAGTCATTAGCCCCATTATCCAGTGAACGGACTTTCTCCTCCTCTCTATCGCGTACCGATACTACGATAATCGGTACAGTGCTATGGTCACGGATCCCACGCAGTACGTCATGACCATCCATATCAGGCAAGCCTAAATCGAGCAGCACGACATCCGGCGATTGGATGTAAGCCGCTGCCAGTGCCTGCTCGCCATTTTCTGCCTCAATGACACTGTAGCCCTGCGAAGCAAGACTAATACGCAAAAATCGACGAATCTGCTGCTCGTCATCAACGATCAAAATGCGTCCATTCCCCTCACTCTTCATCCATCCTCCCTATATCGGCTCCTAATAGTGGCAGTGTGATGATGATCGCTGTTCCCTTTCCGTTCGCGCCTACATCGGCTGTGATAGTGCCACCATGGGCGCCAATCATGCCGCGACAAATTGCCAACCCCAACCCACTACCATGGGCGCTGCGGTCACCGTCACCGCCGCTATAAAACATATCGAACACCTGCTCACGCAGTCCGGGCGAAATACCGGGGCCTTCGTCCTCAATCTTAATAACTAGTACGCTGGGGTCCTCGTCTTTTAGGTGTACGCTAATCAATAGTTCACCGTTAGGTGGTGAAAAGCGCTGGGCATTATCCAAGACGTTCACCAGCGCTTGCTCTATCAGTGCGGGATGCACGTAAAGTAGCGGCAAGTTGGTCGGCCACTGTTTGCGAACCACCACGTGCTTGAGCGATTGACCCAGTCGTTTAAGCGCCGAATTAATCACGTCATCAAACGAGACCCAATCGCGCTCAATCTTCAGTGTGCCATGGCCTAGACGAGTCATATCTAACAGGTTTTGGATGTAGCGATTGAGCCGTTCGCTTTCAGACAAAATGCCGTCCAGTAGCTCACGCTGGTCGCTATCACTGAGCTGTGGTTTTAACTCGATTAACGAACTGGTGGAGCCAATAATTGAGGCAAGCGGGGTGCGTAAATCATGGGATACGGAGGAAAGCAGCGCAGAACGCAAACGCTCGTTCTCCTCTGAGACCCGCGTGGTGTTCAGCTCTGCTACTAGCCGTGTTCGTTCCAGCGCCATGCTGAGCTGACGCACCAACGTATCAATTAATGCCTCATTTTCGTGTGTTAGCCCCTTCTGGCTTGCAGAGAGCTTAAGCGCCAGCATCCCTACTTTCTCCCCTTGCACCGCCAGCGGTAGCAAGCGCCAAGCTTGTTGGCTCAAGGTTTGAGTGCCCTGACCGCTGGGTTTTTGGTGTTGCCAACTCCACACCGCTGCCTGCTTGGCGGTCATGTCCAGACGCTCGGCATCCGGCAGTGCGTAGACCACACGCACTTCGCTAGCGCTTTCCGCCGTTTCAATAAAGATAACGGGGACTTCAAAACACTGCACCAAGGTATCGACACCCACTTTGGCGGCACTGGCACTGTCGGTGGCAATTGAGAGCTGCTCGGCGTAGCGCAGCAAAAGCTGAGTCTGGTCGCGGCTGGCCCGCAGTGCGACTAAGCGCTGGCGTCCACGTCCCGCCAATTGCCCCACCACTAGCGCTACCAAAAAGAAGAACAACACCGTCAGCAGCTGTCCCCGCTCCACCATGGCAAAGGACAAACGTGGCTCTGTAAAGAAGAAGTTAAAGATCAAAAAACCCGCAACGGCACTGAACATCGCCATTGAGGTGCCCGCCCAGACAGCGCTGAAAAGCACGGCGGCTAAAAATACTAGCGACAGATTGGCAAGCTCCAACCAGGGCTCTAACAGGTGGGCGATTCCCAATGAGGCCATCACCGCCAAGCTGGTAGCGAGTAGTTGAGGTGGACGCACTATCCAGCTAGGCTGCCGTTTATGCCTACCTTGCTTCACGCTCCCCTGAGCCACTACCACGATATCAAAGACATCGGTATGCGCGATCAAGCGTTGGGCAAGCGGCCGCGACCACGGCCACCAGCGGCGCTTGCCGTCGCGGCCCACCATAATTGTGGTGGCATTAATCGAGCGGGCGTAGTTAAGCACTTCACCTAGCTGGCTATGCCCCTGCAAGCGAAGTGAATCGCCTCCCAGCCGGGTCACCAGGCTAAATATCTTCTCAATCGTAAGCTGCTGCTCCGGCGAGGCAACACCTTTATCCACATAGACCGCTCGCCATACGGCCAAACGCCTCTCGGCCATTCGATGGGCTGCACGCACGAGGGACACATCGTCTTCACTACCGGTAATAATCACCAACAGGTGGGGCCTTACCGGCCAAGGGCCTGCCCTACCGCTGGCATCCATGGCTACTTTTACATCGGCATCTACCCGCTCGGCCATGGTCTGAATCGCCAGCTCGCGCAGCGCGTTAAGGTTCGACTCGTTAAAGTAGCCCTCCATGGCGGCGCGAGCTTGCTCGGGGATATACACCTTGCCGCGTCTTAAGCGTTCGAGCAGCTCCTCCGGGGTTAAGTCCACCAGCGATACATCCCGGGCGCGCTCTAGCAGTGCATCGGGAACGGTTTCGCGCATGCGAATGCCGGTAATCCGTGCAACATCGTCGTTGAGGCTTTCCAAATGCTGGACGTTCACCGTTGTCCAGACATCGATCCCCGCATCCAGCAACTCTTCGATATCCTGATAACGCCGTGGATGTCGGCTGCCGGGGATATTGCGGTGGGCTAACTCGTCTACCAACAGAATGGTGGGTTTCCGCTCTAGGGCCGCATCGATATCGAATTCATAAAACGTTCGGCCATGATGCTGTAAAGGCGCTAGTGGAATACGTGACAGCCCCTCACAGAGAGCTTCGGTGTCGGCGCGCCCGTGGGACTCCACCACGCCAATCACAATATCGTCACCCTCCTCTGCCCGCTCCCGGGCCGTGCGTAGCATGGTGTAGGTTTTGCCAACGCCAGGGGCGGCTCCCAAAAATACACGCAAACAGCCGCGCGCCTCTCGGCGCGCGGCTTTTAGCAATGCATTGGGATCGGGTCGCTGATCCGCTGAATACATTTAGCTACTCCACAGGGGCGACAGACGACGTGGTGGTGGCGACGGGAAAACGCTCATCCAAACTCACATTCAACCGCAATACGTTGACCACTGGCGACCCCAACCAGCCCGTGTTTTCAAGCGCTTGGTCGATCAGCTCAGTGACGCTAGCTTCGTCGATTTCACGCGCCTGCGCTACCCTTGCGACCTGTAATTCAGCGGATGGTAACGAGATATGTGGGTCAACCCCTGAACCCGATGCAGTGATCAGATCAACCGGGATTTGATCGACACTGACGCCTTCCCGCTGGGCAATCGCCTGGGCATCGGCCTGGGCACGCTCACGAAGCGCCTCATTGCTAGGCGCTAGGTTAGAGCCCGATACCCCGCCCGCATCGTTACCCGCCGCTGACGGGCGACCGATAAAGTATTCATCGCTGACAAAGGTTTGCGACACCAGGCTTGACCCTATCACCCGACCATCGGCGTCACGAACCAAGCTGCCTTGCGACTGCTCAGGAAACAACCAGCCACCGACCATTGTCGTCGCGAAGGGGTACACTAGGCCAAGCAAAACGGCCATCACCACCATAAAGCGCAGCGCACTGCCCCAAGTGGCTTTTGCCTCGGCCGTTGGTGCCTGTTGCGCTTCGTCATTCATCGCCATTTGATCCTTGAAACCTGTATTCATGACGCTTCTCCTAGATAAACAGCGCAATCAGCATGTCGAACAGCTTGATGGCGGGGAACGGTAGCAGCAGCCCACCAAGACCGTAAATCAGCAGGTTGCGGCGCAATAGCACCGTCGCCGATGCGGCTTTCACAGACACACCACGTAGCGCAAAGGGAATCAGCGCGGGAATAATCAACGCATTGAACAGCACGGCTGCCAGCACCGCCGTGGTGGGTGAATGCAGATTCATGACATCCAGCACGCCCAGCGCCGGGAAACTCGCCGCAAAGAGCGCCGGTAGAATCACGAAGTACTTAGCGACATCGTTCGCCAAAGAGAACGTGGTCAGTGCGCCTCGGGTTACCAGCAGCTGCTTACCAATTTCCACCGCGCTGATAAGCTTTCCGGGATCGGAGTCCAGATCGACCATATTGGCCGCTTCGCGGGCGGCTTGGGTGCCGGAATTCATGGCCAGACCAAGATCAGCCTGGGCCAGCGCCGGTGCGTCATTGGTACCGTCACCCACCATGGCCACCAGACGGCCACTGGCCTGCTCTTCGCGAATCAGCGCCAGCTTACGCTCAGGCGTGGCTTCGGCAATGTAGTCGTCGACCCCTGCCGTGGCGGCTATGGCCGAGGCGGTAATCGGGTTGTCACCGGTGATCATCACGGTTTTGATGCCCATGGCACGTAGCTCGGCAAACTTCTCCGCGATGCCGCTTTTGATGACGTCAGACAGCGCTACCACACCCAGGATCTGCTGGTTTTCCGCTACTGCAATGGGTGTGGCACCATCTCGGGATATACGCTCAATGACCTGGTTGTAGTCACTGGGAATAACGCCGCCCTGCGCCTTTACCCACTCGGCGATGGCATTAGGGGCACCTTTACGTAGCTTTTTACCGCTGGTTAGATCCACACCTGAAAGCCGGGTTTCAGCACTGAAGGCTTTAAAGGTTGCGCCATCCGCTTCTTCGCTAAGCTGGGCATCTACACCCTGCTCGGTGGCCAACGACACAATCGAGCGACCTTCCGGCGTCGGGTCTTCCAGTGAGGTTAAAAACGCTACATCGCGTACCTTTTGATGCCGCACCCGCTGACAGGGGGCAAACTCTGTCGCGCGACGGTCACCCAAGGTAATCGTGCCAGTTTTATCCAGCAGAAGCGTATCGATGCTACCGGCGATCTCTACTGCCTTGCCTGATTTAGCAACCAGATTGGCCCGCATGGCGCGCTCCATACCAGCAATGCCAATGGCAGGCAAAAGACCACCTATCGTGGTGGGAATCAAGCACACCAATAGCGCTACCAACATGACCGCCGAGGTTTCTACCCCAACGAACGCGGCCATGGGCACCAGTGTCACCACCACGATCAGGAACACCAGTGTCAGCATCGCCAGCAGCACCGAAAGCGCCAGCTCGGAAGGCGTTTTCTGACGGCTAGCCCCCTCTACCAAGGCAATCATACGATCCAGCAGGGATTCACCGGGATTGGCGCTGACTTCAATGATCAATTGATCCGAGAGCACTTTGGTGCCCGCACTGACGCCGCTGTTATCGGTGCCCGCTTCACGCAGCACCGGCGCGGACTCACCGGTCACCGCCGACTCGTTAATAGATGCCGCACCCTCGACGATATCGCCATCTGCCGGAATCAGCTCACCCGCCACCACTTTCACTCGGTCGCCTTTACGCAGTGAGTCGGCGGTCACGTCGCTGGTGGTGCCGTCAGCGTTTAGCTTGGCCGCCTTGAGCTCCCCTTTGGTTTTGCGCAGCGCCCCAGCATGAGCCTTACCTCGGGACTCCGCCAGTGACTCCGCACCGGTGGCAAACAGCACGGTGGTAAGCAGTAGTAGCGAAATAGTGAGCGCAAAGCCGCCGTTTTCGCCCTGGACGAAAGCAATCGGCGTTAGCCCGAAACACACCACCGTACCAATGGCGACCACCGCCATAACCGGGTTGCGCGCCAGTAGATGGGGCGCAAGCCCTTTTACCGCGCCGGTGACAACTTGGCCAATAGGCAGCGAACGACGCGGCTGTTTAGCAAGCTCTGTATGTGACATCTCTTTTCTCCTAGAAGCCTTGCACGACGGATTCTGCAATCGGGCCAAGCACTAACGCCGGTAAGAAGCCAAGCAGGTTAACAATCACAATCACCCCTGCGGTTAAGCCCATAAAGGCGGGGCTATCCATGGGCAGGGTTCCACGACCGGCCGGTGCCGTGCGCTTAGCGGCCAACCAACCGGCCACCGCTAATGGCACTAGCATGGGTAAGAAGCGGCCAATCAATAAGGCGACCACGCAGGCGAGATTCCACCAGGGCGTGTCATCGCCCAGCCCTTCAAAACCAGAGCCGTTATTAGCAAACGCCGACGTAAACTCATAGAGCACTTGTGATAAGCCATGGAAACCGGGGTTTGAGTTAGCGGCTGCGCCAGGCATCGCCACGGCCAGCGCACTCAACCCTAGGATGACCAGCGGCTGAGCCAGCATCGCCAGTGAAATCCAGCGCATTTCACGGGTTTCTAACGGTTTACCGAACAGCTCGGGTGCCCTGCCCACCATCAACGAGCCCACAAAGGCCGCCAACATCAGGTAGAGAAAGAAGCCAATCAGCCCGACGCCCACGCCACCGAAGGTCACGTTCACAAACATATCCATCAGCAGCATCATGCCGCCCATGGGATTGAAGCTATCGTGCATGGCGTTGACTGAGCCGTTGGAGGTTTGCGTCGTCCAACTGCCCCATAGAGCGGAAAGGTCAGTGCCAAAACGCAGCTCTTTACCTTCCAAATTTCCCCCCGGCTGGGAGAGTTCGACTAGGGCCGCATTGGGCATGCGTTCCGAATAGACCACCACGGAGGTAGAGATCAGAGAAAACGCAATCATCACGGTGCCAATGCCCATCATTAGCCGACGTCGACCGCTGATCAAAGCAATCGCGATAAGCAGTGCCACGGGGATAAGCGTGAGTGAAGCGGTTTCAATAACGTTCGCCAGCGGCGTGGGGTTCTCAAGGGGTACGGTAGAGTTGGGTCCATACCAGCCACCTCCGTTGGTACCTAGCTGCTTGATCGCCACCATGGACGCCACCGGGCCTAAGGGAATCGACTGCACTTCTTCCACCTGGGGATCCAGCATGTCTACTTGGTGGGCGGCCTGATAGCTGGCCGGTACGCCCTGCCATGTGAGCAACAGTGCGACAACCGCTGCCAGTGGCAACATAACCCGTACCACGGTGCGGGTAAGGTCGTGGTAGTAGTTGCCAACGCCGTTTAATACTTTGGCAGGCTTAGCAACTAACAAAGTGCGGGCAATCGCGACCAACACTGCGAGCCCCGTGGCGGGAGTTAAGAACTGCAGTGTGACAATGGCAAAGGTTTGGCTTAAGTGCGAAAGCTGCGCTTGGCCAGAGTAGTGCTGCTGGTTAGTGTTGGTAGCAAAAGACACCGCTGTATGCAGCGCTGTGTCCCACGGCATGCCGGGGATGCCGTCCGGGTTGAGTGGCAGTAGGCCCTGGCACATAAAGACCAGCCAGGCCAGCAGTATCAAGCCCACATGCAGCTTAAGGATGGCTAACGCGTACACTTGCCACGTCATGGCGTGTTGACTGTTAACGCCCGCCAACCGATAGATAGGCTTTTCAATCACGCCAAACAGCGTATCGAGCCGGTTCGTCTGTGTGCTTAATGCAAAAGCAATATAGATACCCAAGGGCACACTAAGCAGAGCCACTAAGGCGTAAATAGCGATCATATCGTTCATGACGATCTCCTAAAAACGCTCGGGACAGATGAGCGCGTAAAACAGATACGCCGCTGTGCCGGTCGCGATAATTAGCAATGCAATATTCATGGAAGTGCCTCCTTTGATTGGCACCCTGAGCTTAGAGATTGCAGGCGTAAAAATTCGATGGCATTTAAGGCATTAGCCGTCAAAAACGCGTAAAAAAAGCCCTTTCCGTCGGGCAAAGGCAGAACTGAGCCCACCTACACTCGACAGCTTCCCCTTAGATAGGTGAGTATCTGTATTCATATGTCGCCGGAGTGACCTAACTACCCATGAAAATTATCATTCTTGGGGCAGGCCAAGTGGGCGCAACCCTAGCCGAGCACCTTGCCCGCGAGGAGAACGACATCACCGTCGTCGATACCGACGGCGCAAAACTGCGCGAGCTGCACACCAAGCTGGATATCCGCACGGTGACCGGCGCAGGCTCCTACCCGATCGTGCTGCGCCAGGCGGGCTGCGAAGACGCCGATATGCTGATCGCGGTGACCAACACCGACGAGATCAATATGATCGCCTGTCAGGTGGCCCACACGCTGTTTCGCACCCCCACCAAAATTGCCCGGGTCCGCTCCACTGCCTATCTGACTCGTAAAGGCCTCTTTGCCCACGAAGCCATTCCCATCGACGTGCTGATCAGCCCCGAGCAGGTGGTGACCGACCACGTGCGCCGCTTGATCGAGCACCCCGGCGCGCTGCAGGTGCTGGAGTTTGCCGGCGGGTTGGTACAGCTGGTGGCGGTGAAAGCCTTCTACGGCGGTCCATTGGTGGGCCAGGATTTGGCCTTTCTGGGCAAGCACATGCCCAACGTGGAAACCCGTGTCGCGGCGATCTACCGCCGCAACCGACCGATCATCCCCCGGGGCGACACCATCATCGAAGCCGACGACGAGGTGTTTTTTCTCGCCGCCCGGCGAGATATCCGCGCGGTGATGAGCGAGCTGCGCAAGGTAGAGCGGGACTTCCGCCGGGTCGTCATCGCCGGAGGCGGCAATATCGGCGAACGCTTGGCGGAGCACTTGGAGCACAGCCATCAGGTCAAGATCATCGAGCACAGCCTGGAGCGCTGCACCACGCTCTCCGAGCGGCTGGATCGCACCGTGGTGCTTCACGGCAGCGCCACCAGCAAGCGGCTGTTGGAAGAGGAAAACATCGAAGACTGCGATATCTTCTGCGCGCTGACCAACGACGACGAAGTGAACATCATGTCGTCGCTGCTGGCCAAACGGCTGGGGGCGAAGAAGGTCCTCACGCTGATCAACAACGCGGCCTACGTGGATTTGGTGCAGGGTGGCGATATCGACATCGCCATCTCCCCCCAACAGGCCACCATCGGCAGCCTGCTGACCCACGTGCGTCGGGGCGATATCGTCAACGTACACTCGCTGCGCCGGGGCGCGGCAGAGGCGATCGAGGCGATTGCCCACGGCGATAAGCAGTCGTCGAAGGTCGTGGGCCGCACCATCGCCGATATCGACCTGCCCGAGGGCACCACCATCGGCGCCATCGTACGCGGCAAAGAGGTGCTGATTGCCCACGGCGATGTGAAGGTGGAGAGCGGCGACCACGTGATTCTGTTCGTGATCGACAAGCGGCGTATTCGCGACGTGGAGCGCTTATTCCAGGTCGGGTTGAGCTTTTTTTAACAGCGGCTGGCGACGTTAGATTTCGACCGCGCGGCCAATGAACTCAATCGGACCAGTGGGCAGCCCGGTGGGCGAGCCAGTGTCATCTTCCAGCGTCAGCTCGAATAGCTGATTATCTTGCAGCGGCGGCAGCTGATCCAACCGCAGGCGCAGCGGTTGCCCCGGCTCGACGAGCCCCAGCGAGACGGGCGCTTGCCAATCATCGGCTTTGGTCCAGAACTCCAGCGCTTTGCCCTCCGGTACCTCGAAGGTGCCCAAAGGAATTAGCTGGATCTCCTGGCGATTCGCGGCCTGCGCCACCCACCCCGCCGACTGAGTTTGCGGTGCGAGCAGCACCACCATGTACTCTGGCGTTGCAGGTGCGGTCGTCACGTTGGTCAACAGCACGCCCATGGCCAGCGCAGCCGCTAATCCTGCCCCTGCCACCCCTCGCCAAAACGGCAGGCTCTGCATCAAGCGGCGGCGTGGTCCATTCGGCCTGGGAGCGCGTGTGGGCACGGATGACGGGGCACGGGTAGCGGAGGCTTTGAGACTGCGCTCGATGCGCGGCCAGAGATAATCGGAGGGCGTGACCGGCTCCACCATCGCGGTGTAGGGGAAAAAGCGCTCTTCCCATGCCGCCACCGCTTTTTGCAGCTCAGGGTCGTTGGCTAAACGCGCCTCAAAGGCTTCGCGCTCGGCCATGGGCAGCGTGCCTAGCACGTACTCACCGGCCAGGACATGAAGATCATCGGGTTCGTTCGAAGGGCTCATGCCATACACTCCCGTAAGCGAAGCAGGCTGCGCTTGATCCAGGCTTTGACCGTACCTAGCGGCGCGCCCGTGTGCGCCGCAATCTCTGCATGGGACAAACCATCCACATAGGCATGCAGCACGCAGTTACGGCGTTCGGTTTCCAACTGCTGCAGGCACTCGTCCATCCGTTGGCCGGTTTGCCAATCGAAGGCATCCGTCACTTGCGACGCCTGCTGGAAGGTATCGTCGTCATCGAGTTCGTGGGGGTCGTTCAGGTCGACGCTCACTTCGCGGTCACGGCCGCGGATGGCATTCAGCGCCAAGTGACGGGCAATGCTGAAGATCCAGGTTCGGGCTGTCCCTTTTTGCGGGTCGAAGCTGTCCGCGCGCTGCCAAATGTTCAGGCAGGCATCGTGAACGATATCTTCTGCCATGCCTCGATCCTTCACGATGCGCAGCACGACACCCAGCAGCTTGGCGCCTTCCTGTTGATAGAGCCGTTGCAGCGCTGCGTGCTCCCCCCGGGCACAGCGGGCGAGCGCATCAGCGTAATCGAATTCTTGAGCGGGCCTTACGTGGCCGTTATCGGTGCTAATGGTGTTAGCCTTACCTGTTTCAGGCATGTCACGTTCAGACACATCTTCGCTCCCTGGTAACGCGCCGCATCGGTCGTCGCACTGCCAGGAGCATAACGGCTAGGGAGCCTGGTGACGAGTCCCTAGCCTTACGAAGCTTAATAAAAGTGAGTCAGTGTTGGAACGCTTAGTTCGCGGTCCAGAAGATGTAGTCGGCTTGATAGGTGACGACCGCAGTGGCGCCGTCGTGGCCCTCGTCGCAGGCAACGTCAGGGGCAACGCCACCTTGGGTGTTCAAGCGCTGGATGTAGCTCACGCCGCTCATTGCGCCTTCGCCTTCCGCCGGGTTGGCTTCGACGAGCTGCAGCGGAATGTTGCCATCGCCATTCGGCGCCACGGCTAGCTGAGTGCCGGTAATTTTAGAACCGTCCAGGGCTTCCCAAGTGGCGGGCGGGCCGTAGTAGCTGCCGACCTGGGTGCCTTCGCTGTCGTTCAGTGCAGCGTGTGGGCCTTTAAATACCCAGCCCATGGTGCCGTCGTCCTTGGCTTCACACATGTAGGTAATCGCACCCACGCCGACGGTTTCGAGAGCGACGGTGTTGCCGTCCGGTACTTGGACGTCGGCGGGGGGCATGTCCGCCAACGCGGCGTGACTGAAGGATGCAATCAAGGTAGCGGCGAGCGTCGCACGCGCCATGTGTTGGATGGTCATTTCAGTCTCCTTGGGTTTTGTTCAACCGCTTTGAGTAGCGGCTGTATAGGGGGATACACACAAGGAGACCGATTGGATGCACTCTTTTTTAAAAAAAGTTTAATTCTTTAAAAAATTATCAGCTCACCCCATCCACCGTGACTTGGCGCGGGCAGGCATTGCCGTTGGCATCAAACAGGTGGCAGCGCTGACCAGCGATTCCCAAGCGCGAAACCTGGCCCTCTTCCAGCCGTGTCAGGCCATCCAGCCGCTGGGTCACGGGGGTATCGATGCCCGCCAACTGCCAGTGGGCGAGGGTTTCATAGCCCAGCTTTTCGGCCACCATCAGCGTAGCGCTCAACGTGGCGTCGGCTTGCTCAGCCGCCACGAAATCCTCGGCCCGCAGTCCCAGGGTGGCCCTATCGCCTGCCTGAAGCTGCTGGCCATTTACCGCCACCGCCAGCGTTTCACCGCTGTGCAGGCGCACCACGGTTTGGCGCTCGCCGGGGTCGACCACCGTCACCGGCAGCGTATTGATACGCGGCGAACCGATAAACTCCGCCACCTCAAGGGTATTGGGAAAGTGATACAGCGATAGCGGCGCGCCCACCTGGGCAATACGTCCTTTCGAGAGCAGCACGATACGGTCGGCCAGGGTCATCGCCTCCACCTGATCGTGGGTGACGTAGATCATGGTGGCGTTCAGGCGCTTGTGCAGCGCGGCGATCTGTACCCGCATATCCACGCGCAGCGCGGCATCCAGATTGGAGAGCGGCTCGTCGAACAGAAACACGGCAGGCTCTTTGACCAGGGTGCGGCCAATGGCCACCCGCTGGCGCTGGCCGCCGGAGAGGTCTTTGGGCTTGCGCTCCAGAAGGTCGGTGAGATGCAGCATCTCGGCGGCGTGCTCCACGCGGCGACGGATCTCCGCCTTGTCGGTACGCGCCAGCTTCAAGCCAAAGGCCATGTTCTCCGCCACGCTCATGTGCGGGTAGAGCGCGTAGGATTGGAACACCATGCCGATGTCTCGCTCCTGGGGCGGTATCTCGTTGATCCGCTGGCCATCGAGCTGCATATCCCCGGTGGTGATGTCTTCCAAGCCTGCAATCATGCGGAGTAGCGTGGATTTACCGCAGCCGGAGGGGCCCACGAAAACGACGAACTCGCCGTCTTCGATGGTGAGGTCGATATCCCGTGAGATTTCGACACCATCGAAGGATTTACCGATGCCGCTGAGGGTTAAACGTCCCATGGCGCATCCTCCTGGGTTTGCGGGCAGCGGGCAATCGCCACCCCAAACGGCGGCAGCGTCAGCGTACCTGCCTGCCACTCGCCGTTTAGCCACTTAGGCGCATCCTCCAATGCTTCAGCACCCTCGGGAGCCGAGCGGGTCACGGTTTGATCGCTAAAGTTCAGCGCCACCAGCAGGCGAGTTTGCTGATGGGTGCGCTCCAAACAGAGCACCTCGTCGCGTACCGGATGGTAGTCCACGTCGCCTTTCACCAGCGCAGGCTGCGTGCGGCGGAAGGCTAAAAACGCGCGGTAGGCATTGAGCAGCGAATCGGCATCCTGCTCTTGCTGGTCCACCGCCAAACTTGCGTGGGAATCGGGCACCGGCAGCCAGGGAGTAGCGCTGCTAAAGCCCGCATGGCGGGCGTCCGCCTGCCAGGGGTGCGGGGTGCGGCAGCCATCGCGACCTTTATAAGCAGGCCAGAAGGTGATGCCCGCCGGATCGACGAGCTGCTCGAACGTCAGCTCCGCCTCGGGCAGGCCCAGCTCTTCGCCCTGATAGAGGCATACGCTGCCCCGCTGGCTGAACAGGAACACCAAATAGAGGCGCAGCTTATCGAGCTGCCCTTCCGCCTGCCAGCGGGTTGCCAGCCGCGTTACGTCGTGGTTTCCCAGCGCCCAGCAGGGCCAGCCATCGCCAATGCGCGCTTCCATTTCGGTAAGCGTTTCGTGCAAGTAGCCAGGGTCGGCTTTATCGGTCAGCAGGTTGAACGAGTAGCACATGTGCAGGCGCTTGCCGCCCTGGGAGTACTCCGCCATCACGCCGAGCGCATCGTCGTCGCCCACTTCGCCCACGCTGGTGGTGCCGGGGTACTCATCCAACAGTGCCCGCAGCCGCTCCAGGAAAACGAGATTTTCCGGCTGAGTCTTGTCGTAATGGTGGAGCTGATAGCCGTAGGGGTTGTCAGGGCGAACGCCTAGGAAGCTCTCGGTGATTTCCTGGCGCGGCGGATTGTCTTTTAACTCGCCGTGGGTGCAGAAATTCACCGCATCCAGCCGGAAGCCATCCACGCCGCGCTCCAACCAGAAGCGCACCTCTTCCAGCATGGCGTCGACCACGGCAGGGGTGCGGAAGTTGAGATCCGGCTGGCTGGCCAGGAAGTTGTGCAGGTAGTACTGGCAGCGGCGGGTATCCCACTGCCAGGCGCTGCCGCCGAATACCGACTGCCAGTTGGTGGGCGGCGCGCCGTCGGGTTTGGGGTCGGCCCATACGTACCAGTCGGCTTTTGGGTTGTCGCGGCTTTGGCGGCTCTCTTCGAACCACGCGTGCTGGTCGGAGGTGTGGGACATCACCTGATCGATCGTCACTTTCAGCCCCCGCGCGTGGGCCGCTTCGACCAGGCGGTCGAAGTCGTCCAGCGTGCCGAACATGGGGTCGACATCGCGGTAGTTGCTGATGTCGTAGCCGAAATCTTTCATCGGCGAGGTAAAAAACGGCGACAGCCAAATCGCATCGACGTTTAATGACGCGATGTAGTCGAGCTTGTCGATCACGCCTTGCAAATCGCCAATGCCGTCGCCGTGACTGTCCATGAAACTGCGCGGGTAGATTTGGTAAATCACCGCGCCGCGCCACCAGTCGGCCCCTTGGCTGCCAACGTAGTGAGAAGTAGAAGGTGTCTGCATCATGATCCTTATCCTTGTTATTGCCGTCGGTATCTCGATGAATAGAGAGATGGCCCATGCTCGGCATGATGCAGGCTACGCCGCTTGATAGAATCCTCCCCCACTGGGCATACCAGGCGTAGGCCCGGGGAGGAGTGATCACACGGCGCCTCACTCCCCCTGAATATGCGCCATGAGTTGCCCTGCCAGCGCAATGGCTTCGTCCCGGCGGCGAATGCTCTGCTTTTGGTAAAGGCTGCGGATATGGGTCTTGATGGTCGTCGGCGCCACCGAGAGCTGTTCGGCAATCTGCTCATTGGAGAGCCCGGCGTAAATCAACCCCAGGATTTGCCATTCGCGTCGGGTGAGCGGCGAGGTGCGAATCAGCTCCGGCACGTCAGGTCTTGCGACAATATCGGCGATCACCGTTTCATCCAGCATCAAGCGTCGGGCGCTTCCAAAATCTTTCTGCTGACCCGCCAGCGCCAGCAGCCGCTCTGCCCTCGCCTGCTCCAGCGCTGAAAGCGGACCGTCCGTCAATACGCCCGACAGCAGATCTCCCAACGGTTTGCCCATGCGCAAAAAGCTGCCTATCAACGCCGTGCGAGACGCCAAACTGAGCGCTTGATGCATGTGGCGGCGGGCTTGCGCCTCCTGGCCAGCCGACCACGCAGCGGCCGCGAGGCAGAGCTGGTTGCGATTGGCATCGGTGACCAGCCCAAGTCTTTGAGTATGGACTTCGAGCGCTTCCAACAGCGCGCGGGCCTCATCAAAGCGGCCCAGCAGCGTGAGCGCCCGGGCGTGATTGCGTACGTTACACTGCGCAAAGTGGTTGGTGGCCCCGTCGGTGATGGGGGTGGGCGCTTCCTGACGCCAGCGCTCTACCGCGTCGAGGTCTTGCGTGGAGTGCCACCAGGCCAGCAGCGTGGCGTGGGCATTGGCCACCCAGTCGATATGGTAATCGCCTTCGGCCAGGATTTTACGCAGCCGCCGAATATGATCAGCGCACTGAGCCTGATCGCCACGGCTCTGGGCAATTTTGGCCAGTTGAATGTGGCACTGTAGCGTCCAGCGCTCGCCCTGGTTGTCGAGCACGGCAATGCCTTTGAGCGCGGCCTGCTCGGCTTCATCCAGGCGGTGCCACTCCCAAAGCACCTGGCTGCGAATCCGGTAGAGAAACTCCGCCACGGGCAGGTGCTCGAGCTCTGCCCGCTCCAGATGGGCAAAAGCGCGCTCTTGAATATCGTAAGCGGCCTGCAAGCGCCCCTGGGCCACCAGCGTTTCCGACTGATGGCAGAATGACCACAGCAGTAGCTGGTGATCTTCTCGCTGGCGTGCCAGACGCTCCACCTCGCGCACCCGTTGCAGCGACTCGTCCAGATAGCCCAGCACGAAACGCGCCTCGCTCAAGATGGCGGTCGCGGTCAGCGGGGTGGAGGCTAAATAGCGGGCGGGCACGGCGAGCGCCTGTTCAGCGAGCGGCGCAGCGCGCTCGGCGTTGCCCTGATTGATCGCTAATTGGGCGCGCAGGGTGGCAAACTCGGCCGTCAGCCGCTGCCACTCTGGGGCCTCCAGCTGCGCTTCGATCCATTGGATGACTCGTGCGGTGATATCGAACTGGAACTGCGCATGGGAGACCCAGCCGTAGAGCAGCGCCAGCTCTGGGCGTGTCGAGATTTGCGGCTCCCCCAGCAGCCCAAGCCCTTGAGCCAGCAGCGCGTAGGCCCCGCTGGCCAACAGCGCTGGCCCTTGCGCGACCAGTAGACTGGCCACCTCCTCGGGCGATTCCGCCAAAATGGCTTGGCGCAACGCCATGATCGGGTCGTTGAGTGCCAGCCAGGCTTGGCTGGCCCGCTGGTGCAGGGTGCGCTGGGTGGCCAAGCTAAGCTCGTGGCGGCGGTGGCGCAGGTACTCCCCGAACAGCCGTTGAAAGCGGTACCACTGGGCGTGGGGGTCGGGCCGCTCGATGAATAGCCCCGCTTGCTCGAAGGCATCGAGCCGCTGGGTAAGCCGCTCGCCCTCCAGCAGGCGCGCCATCAATTCAGGTGAGAAGCGCTCCAGCACACCGAGCTGCAGTAGTAGCTCTCGCTCCTCAGGGGGCAGCGCCTCGGCCAGCCGTTCATCGAACCAGGCCACAAAATCGGGATGACCGCCGTTTAGCCGCTCGACCAGCGCATCGAATCCGGCGCGAGTCGTCGTACGCTCCACCAGCCAGTTCAGGGCCATCACCCAGCCGCCGCTGCGGCGCAGCGCCCGCTCCAGGCTCACCCGAGTAGGCGGAAAACTGAGCTGCTCGGCGCAGAGGGTTTGCGCCTCTTCGCTATCGAAGGCCAGGGCGCTTAGATCGATCTCTTCGAGTTCGCCCCGCAGCCGCAGGCTGGCAAGGCCCAGCGCAGGCCGGGAGCGACTGGCCAGGGTCAGGGTCAGCCAGGGCGGCTGATGACGCAGCCAGTGGGCAAGCCCCGCCAGAATATCGGGGTGCGTCAGGTGCTCGAACTCATCCACGACCAGCCGACAAGCCGTCCGCTGCTTCGGCAGCTCGCCCAGCCAGCGCTCTAGCTGCTCCACGCAGTCCGCCGCCTCAGACAAAGGCGACAGCGGCGCATCCTCACGTAACAGCGTATCGATGGCGGCTTGCCAGTAGCGTAAAAAGCGCTCGGGCCGATTGTCGCGCTGGTCCAGGCGCAGCCAAGCGGCGTCTTGCTCCAGGGCGGGTAGGCGTTCTGCCAGTAGCGTGGTCTTTCCGTAGCCCGACGGGGCTTGAACGAGAAGCAGGCGCACGCGCTCGTTCAATGCAAAGGCATCATTGAGGCGTGGCCTTGCCACGACGCCCAGTGGCAACGTCGGTGCGGTAAGCTTTTCTTGTAGCAGCGGCATGGCCCTCTCCTATGTGTCTACCAACGTCCTCGTCTATGACTTAGGCTACTTATTTGGACAATAAAAAGCCCGCGACGAGTCGCGGGCAACCGGCATGGGCAGATGGCGCTCATGCCGCCATGAGATCGAAAGCAGTCTTGCTAGCGAGCGGTACTCCCCTAGAACCATACTTCGGTTTGGACACCGAAGGTGAACTCACCACCTGTGAAGCCGTCGCTGCCCAGCGAGCTGGCACCGTAGCTATTCAGGCTCTCATCCCAGTCGCTGTAGGTGGTGAACAGACGGATTTCAGGACGCTTCCAGAACCCGCCCACTTCCGGCTTGAAGGTCGGGGCGATGGTGAACTTCATGTAGTCGCCGTCCACCGCATTGCGGCCGCTGTAACCCTGCGGTTCGAAGTCCATCCACTGGTAGCTGGCTTCGTACTGCATTTCGAAGTTTTGGTTGATTTCGTTCGCCAGGCGAACGTTCAGCGTGGCCCAATCATAGCTATCGCCACTAGCAAAACGGTCGTCGCTGGTTTCCGCCAGGATGGCCGGCGCAATGCGCCACTGCGGGGCAATGTAGGTCGTGCCGTAGAGGGCAAGGCGCGTTGCGCTGGCATCATCGGTCAAGTCGCCGTTGCTACCCAAGCCTTTCACCTCGGCACCCAGGCCTTGGCCGTGCAGTACGGCGGCCTTGAAGTTACCGTCGCCCAACCCAAAGAAGCTATCACCGTGGTAGGCCACCATGGTGTGCCAACCGGTATCGGCAGCGGTTTGGCCGACGCCGATGTCGCGCTCGTCGTTATCGGCAGCGGACATGCCGTTGACCATCACCTGCCAGTTACCGAAGTAGTTGTTGGAGGTCAGGACAAGGTTGTCGGTATCGCTGTTTTCGCCGTCCAAACCGGGGTTTTCACGGTTGACGACCGGGAAGTCGCTGAAGCTGCGACCATAGAGCGAGAAGTTGGTTTTCCAGTTCTCCGCCAGCTGCACGTCGTACACACCACCACCGGTACCGGCGAGAAAGACCACGTTGCTGTCAAGCCAGTGAATGTCGAAGTTATTGCGATCGAAGCGCTTACCCGCCCAGATCGAGGCGTTCTCGAAGGCCCCTGTAAAGCTCGGCAAATCGCTGAACTCTGCGTACACCTGACGCACGTTCAGGTTGGTGTCATCGCCCACCCAGTCGTTGCTGGAGTTGGTGCCATGGGCCAGCATGGTGGTGTAGCGGGCTTTGGCGCCGTTATCGAACTGCATGCGGTAGTTCAGGATCGCTTCAGAGTAGGTGTCCGGCTCGTTGCCCAAACGCCCCACCGCCCCACCGTTACCACCGGCGGGCGTTAGGTACGGGCCACCCGGTGCACTTTTGCCATCTTCACCAATCAGCAGGCCAGATCGGGCGTAAACGTTAAACGAAAAGCCCTCTTCGCCGCTGGCCTGGCGTTCGACGCGGGCCAGGCGCTCTTCGATATCGGCATTGGTAGTCGCCGCAGCCGGGGCGCTGGATGCAGGCGCGGTTCCGCGACCTTGCTCGGCTAGCTCGGCGCGGCGCTCGGCCGCTTCAGCTCGCTGCTCAGCGGCTGCAATGCGTGCTTCCAGCTCGGCAAAGCGCTCTTCCAAGGTCATGTCAGCATTGGCGGCACCGCAAAGACCGAAGCTGGCAGCGGCGACGGCAATGGCTAAAGGTGTTTTGAACGTCATTTTATGCATTGTTTTTCAACCCTAGTGTTAAATCCTATTGTTTTTTATCCCGAACGCCCGAACCGTTTGGCTCCCTACTTTTTGATCACCGGCCCCAAAACCGGTGTAAAAAAAGCCAGCGTTTCAGTGCTGCCACCCGTGTCGTTACTTCGACTCGCCGAAGCCTGTGCCCAACAACGCGACAAGGTGATTGACCCAACGTGTTGCAAAGCAACTTTCGTGTTGTGTGAAGATAGAGTGACAGTTGAAACTTAATCGATTAAGAGCACGTAAACCAACAAGCTTTTACTAATTATCGACCAATGGTCTAAAAGGTTATTTATCTTAGAGAAATTGAATTGACATAGATTAGACAAAAGTCGCTATTGAACTTCACGACGACAGACGGCTAACTGGCAGCGTACTTAATCGTTTAAGTAGGCGCTATGAGCGCATTGATACCCCATCACCCACAACAATAAACGCCGAGGAACGCCGTAATGAAAAAGACACTACTCACTTCAGCTATTGCTTTGGCCAGTCTTGCCAGTGCCACCGGGTCTGCCCAGGCGGCCGAACTGACGATCTCCTGTGGTGCAGTTGGCGCAGAGTTGACCCTTTGCCAAGAAGGCGTACGCGCCTGGGAAGAGAAAACCGGCCACAGCGTCGATGTGGTTTCAACGCCCAACTCGTCTACTGAGCGCCTGTCTCTCTATCAACAAATTCTCTCCGCTAACTCCAGCGATATCGATGTGATGCAGATCGACGTGGTATGGCCCGGTCTGCTAGCCAACCACCTGCTCGACCTGCGCGAAGTACTGGGTGAAGACGCCGCAGTCGGTCACTTCGACACCATCGTGACCAATAACACCATCGATGACCGCCTGGTCGCCATGCCCTGGTTTACCGATGCGGGTGTTCTTTACTACCGCGAAGACCTGCTGGAAAAGCATGGCCACGAGGTGCCCACCACGTGGCAAGAGATGACGGAGATCGCGCGCGATATTCAAAACGCCGAGCGTGAAGCGGGCAACGACCGTATGCAAGGCTTCGTGTTCCAAGGCCGCGCCTACGAAGGCCTGACCGTCAACGCCCTCGAGTGGGTTGCCAGCTTTGGCGGCGGCACCGTGGTCGATAACGAAGGCGAAGTGACCATCAACAACGAGCGCGCTGCCCAAGCGCTGGATCTGGCCGCCTCTTGGATTGGCGACATCTCCCCGGAAGGCGTGCTGAACTACACCGAAGAGGAAGCACGGGGTGTTTTCCAGGGCGGCAATGCCGTCTTCATGCGCAACTGGCCCTACGCGTGGTCACTGGCCCAGAGTGACGATAGCGACGTGCGCGGCAAAGTAGGCGTCGTGCAGCTGCCTGCCGGCGGTGAAGAGGGCCAGAGCGCCGCGGGCCTGGGCGGCTGGAACCTGGCCGTGTCGCGCTACAGCGAGCATCCTGAGATCGCCGCTGACCTGGTGGCGTATCTGACCGGTGAAGAAGAGCAAAAGCGCCGCGCCATTCAGGCTTCTTACAACCCGACGATCGATTCGCTCTACCAAGACCAGGAAGTGCTGGATGCCGTGCCCTTCTTCGGCACGCTTTACGATACGTTCACCAACGCGGTGGCCCGCCCCTCTGCCCCCACGGGCGATGCCTATGGCCGTGTCAGCAACGCGTTCTTCAGCACCTCTCATGACGTGCTGTCCGGCACCAAAGATGGCGCTCAAGCCGTCGCCGACCTTGAAGGCGAATTGCTGCGCCTGAAGCGTCGCAACTGGTAAACGCGGAGACACCTATGTCGAGCTCTTCTCACCACTCTCACCAAAACGCGCCCCTCGGGGCGCGTTCCGCCACGCCAGCGCGGCGGCAACGGGGTACCAAGGTCCGCCGCCAACGCGTCAAGGCGGCGTGGCTGTTCTTAGCCCCCATGCTGATTGCCCTCACGCTGGTGGCGGGCTGGCCGTTACTACGTACGTTTTTCCTGAGTTTTACCGATGCGTCGCTCTCCGATTTGGGCTCGGCGAATCTGATCGGTTTCGAAAACTACCTGGTCTACGACAACGGCCGCTGGTTTGGCGTGCTGGCGGACCCAGTGTGGTGGCAGTCCGTGTGGAACACGGTTTACTTCTCGGTGGTGTCGGTATCGCTGGAAGTCGTTTTCGGCGTCATCGTCGCACTGATTTTGAACGCAGAATTCAAAGGCCGCGTGATCGTTCGGGCGGCCGTGCTGATTCCCTGGGCCATTCCTACCATCGTGTCGGCTCAGATGTGGGCGTGGATGCTCAACGACCAGTTCGGCATCATCAACCACCTGCTGATGATGGTCGGTATTATTGATAACCCCATCGCTTGGACCGCGAGCGCCACCTACTCCATGTGGGCGGTGATCATGGTCGACGTGTGGAAAACGATTCCCTTCGTGGCTCTGTTGGTCCTGGCCGCGCTGCAGATGCTGCCCAAAGATTGCTACGAAGCCGCCGAGGTGGATGGCATTCATCCGGTGCGCGTGTTCTTCAAGGTCACGCTACCGCTGATTACCCCGGCGCTGATGGTGGCGGTCATCTTCCGCCTGCTGGATGCCCTGCGGGTCTTCGACGTGATCTACGTGTTGACCTCCAACTCCACCAGCACGATGTCGATGTCGGTCTACGCGCGCCAGCAGCTCGTCGAGTTTCAGGACGTCGGCTACGGCAGCGCCGCATCCACGCTGCTGTTCTTGATCATCGCGCTGGCCACCGTGGCTTATCTCTACCTTGGCCGCAAACAGATTCAATTGGGAGGTGACTGATGAACAGCCGTCAGTTAGCCAAAGTAGCGAAACGCGTCGGGTTCTGGGCACTGATTGCCGTCATCATGGTGTACGCGGTCTTCCCGTTCTACTACGCCGTCATTACCTCGGTAAAACCCTCCAGCGACCTGTTCCGCGTGGAGCTATGGCCCTCGACCTGGAATCTGGACAACTACGCACAGATCTTTAGCCAATCGAGCTTCGTGAGGGCGATCTTCAACTCGATCATCGTCGCGTTCAGCGTGGTATTCATCGCGCTGCTGCTAGGCATCACCGCTTCTTACGCGCTGGGTCGGGTACGCTTTCGCGGCCGCTCCACCGTGCTGCTGGTCATTCTCGGCGTGTCGATGTTCCCTCAAGTGGCCGTTCTCTCTGGGCTGTTCGAAGTGATTCGCGCGCTGAACCTCTACAACAACCCGGCAGGCCTCATTCTCAGCTACACCATCTTTACCCTGCCCTTTACGGTGTGGGTGCTCACCACCTTCATGAAGCAGCTCCCCATGGAGCTGGAAGAGGCGGCGATCATGGATGGGGCAACGCCCTGGGTGACCATCACCAAGGTATTTCTGCCGCTGATGTGGCCCGCCATGGCGACCACGGGCCTGCTCGCATTCATCGCCGCCTGGAACGAGTTTCTGTTCGCACTGACCTTCACACTGACCGATGCGCAGCGCACGGTGCCGGTTGCGATTGCCCTTCTGTCAGGCGGTAGTGCCTACGAACTGCCCTGGGGGCCGATCATGGCAGCCTCCGTCGTGGTCACCGTACCGCTGGTGATTCTGGTCATCATTTTCCAGCGCCGCATCGTGTCCGGCCTGACCGCGGGTGCCGTGAAGGGCTAACCGCCTTCACACCATGGTCCCATGAATTCGCTGATCAAACTCAGCAACCGTTTTTAAGGAACACAGTAATGCAAGACAACATGATGTGGTGGCGCGGCGGCGTTATTTATCAAATCTATCCGCGTAGCTTCTTGGACAGCCGCGGCGACGGCGTAGGCGATCTGAACGGCATCACCGAAAAGCTGGATTACGTGGCCTCCCTCAACGTGGACGGCATCTGGCTATCGCCCTTCTTTACTTCTCCGATGCTCGACTTCGGCTATGACGTGAGTGACTACCGCGACGTAGACCCCATGTTCGGCACGCTGGAAGACTTCAAGGCGCTGCTGGAAAAAGCTCACTCGCTGGGCTTGAAAGTGATGATCGACCAGGTGATCAGCCATACCTCCGATCAGCACCCCTGGTTCCAGGAGAGCCGCCAGAATCGCACCAATCCTAAAGCCGACTGGTTCGTATGGGCCGATCCGAAACCCGACGGCACGCCGCCCAACAACTGGCTGTCGATTTTTGGCGGCTCGGCGTGGACCTTCGACTCCCGGCGCCAGCAGTACTATCTGCACAACTTCCTGACCAGCCAGCCGGACGTGAACTTCCACCACCCGGAAGCCCGTCAGGCGCAGCTCGACAACATGCGTTTCTGGCTGGATTTGGGCGTAGACGGCTTCCGCTTGGATACGGTCAACTTCTACTTCCACGACGCCGAACTGCGGGACAACCCGCCGGTACCGACAGGCGAAGCCAAAACCCTGGGGGCACCGGAAGCGAACCCCTACACCTGGCAGCGCCATGTCTACGACCTCAGCCGGCCGGAAAATCTGGACTTCCTCAAAGACCTGCGTGCGCTGATGGATGAGTACCCCGGCACCACCACCGTGGGTGAGATTGGCGACGATAATCCGCTAGAACGCATGGCCGAATACACTGCCGGTGGCGATAAGCTGCACATGGCGTACACCTTCGACCTGCTCAACATGCCCCACTCCGCCAGCTACCTGCGCGAAGTGATCGAACGCTTCCAACGCTTGGCGGGCGACGCCTGGCCTTGCTGGGCCACGTCCAACCACGACGTGGTGCGCAGTGCGACCCGCTGGGGCGCTGAGGAAGACCCCCACGCCTACCCAAAAGTGATGCTGGCCATGCTGTTCTCACTGCGCGGCAGCGTGTGCCTGTACCAAGGCGAAGAGCTGGGCCTACCGGAAGCGGACGTGCCCTTCGAGCGCATTCAAGACCCCTACGGCAAAGTGCTGTGGCCCGAGTTCAAAGGCCGCGACGGCTGCCGCACGCCCATGCCCTGGACCGACGGCGATCAGGGTGGCTTCTCGCCAGTAGAGCCGTGGCTGCCCATGGAAGCTCGTCACTTGGATTTGGCGGTGAGCCGCCAGCAAGACGACCCCAACGCCACACTCAATACCGTACGCGCCCTGCTGGCGTTCCGCCGCCGCCACCCCGCCCTCTTCGATGGCGATTTATCGTTGGTCGACGTCGGTGACGACCTGCTCGGCTTTACCCGTCAAAAAGGCGACGAGATCTTGCTATGTGTTTTCAACCTGACCGGGCAAGAGCAGCAAACCACCCTGCCCGTGGAGGTCGCCAGCGACTTGCCGGTCGCCCATTTTACCGCCACGCGAGACGGCAGCACACTCACGCTGCCCGCGTACCAAGCCGCCTTTATGCAGGTTGCCTAAACGCCGCCCATAACAGTTAATAACGATAGCCGACCCGCTCAGGTCGAGGTCGGCAAGGAGTTACCATGGCAAGTGTTACGCTTGAAAAGGTCAACAAGGTATTTGGCCGCGACCACATCATCAAAGACGTCGATCTTTCCATTGGCGACGGCGAGTTCGTCGTGTTCGTGGGTCCCTCCGGCTGCGGTAAATCCACCCTACTGCGCCTGATTGCAGGGCTCGAATCGATCACCGATGGCGACCTGAACATTGGCGGCACCGTGGTGAACGACCTACCCCCCCGCGAGCGCGGCGTCGGCATGGTGTTTCAGTCCTACGCGCTCTACCCGCACATGACCGTCTACGACAACATGGCCTTTGGCCTAAAGCTGGCCAACACTGCTAAAGAGACCGTTCACGAGCGGGTAATGAGCACGGCCAAAATCCTGCAGCTGGAAGAGCTGCTGCACCGCAAACCCAAAGCCCTCTCTGGCGGCCAGCGCCAGCGCGTGGCGATGGGACGTGCCATGGCGCGGGAGCCGCGCATTCTGCTGTTCGACGAGCCGCTCTCCAACCTGGATGCCTCGCTGCGGGTGCAGATGCGTAACGAAATCGCCCGCCTGCACAACCGTCTTGGCTCTACCATGATCTACGTGACCCACGATCAGGTCGAAGCCATGACCCTGGCGGATAAGATCGTAGTGCTCAACCGGGGCCATGTGGAGCAAGTGGGCAGTCCCCACGAGCTGTACCAGCGTCCGGCCACCCAATTCGTCGCGGGCTTCATTGGCTCGCCTACCATGAATTTTATGCCCGCCGAGCTGATCAGCGGCGCCGCCGAAGGCTGCCGCGTCAAAGCAGCGGGCATCGGCGAGGTCTCACTGCCCCAAGCGGGCGACGCTTACTCACAGGGCACCTCGCTCACGCTTGGCGTGCGGCCCGAGCACCTTCGCTTGGAAGCGCCTCAAGGCGATAACTGCTTCGATATCGTCAACGTCGAGTACCTGGGCAACGAGGTCTACGTCTATCTGGAGCCGAAAGCGGGCTCGACGCTGCTCATCCATCGCAGCGAAGCGCCCAGCCAGTGGCAAGAGGGCCAGCAGGTGTCGCTGGTACCGGATACCGAACACGTCCACCTGTTCGATGAGAGCGGCGCCGCGTTGACACTAGCCAAGGCGCGCTCGGCCGCTTAAACACGGATAGAAAGACCCATAACGGCCTTGGCTGGATGAGGCACCTTGCAAAGAGGGTAGTCGTCAGACCGTCAAGGCCGTTATTCTTGTGCGCGACAATTCAATAATTAGCCTGCGCTGTAAAGGCGTCCGGCACGCACTCTCTCCGCCCATACTCTTCACCAGTTTAGGAAGCTCCGTGACCACCCCTCGCCGAATGACCTTAAAGGACCTTGCGCTCGAACTCGGCGTTTCTACTGCGACGATTTCCAACGCCTTCAATCGCCCCGACCAGCTCTCTCCGCTGCTGCGCGATCGCATTCTCAAAGAAGCCAAACGCCTGGGGTATAACGGCCCCGATGCCAAAGCGCGCAGCCTGCGCACCGGCCGCTCCAGCATCGTGGCGGTGATTCTGGCCGAAAGCCTGACTTACAGCTTGAACGATGCCGTCGCCAGTGAGTTTCTTTCCGGTGTAGCGGAAGTCCTGGATGCCCATGGCCATACCCTGCTGCTGCTTCCAGGCCGGGGGCACGCATCACAACCGCCCGGCTCGGCCAACATTGCCGATGGCTTCATCGTCTACGGCCTGATGCCCAACAATAAACTGTTGAACGAACTGCCGTCGCAGCGTCCGCTGGTCTCGGTCGACTTCGATATCGACGGCTGCCCCACGGTGCATATCGATGACCGTGACGCTAGCTACGCCATGGCCATGCATGCCCTTAAACAGCGTCCTACCCGGCCTGCCATCATCAACCTGCGGCTGACCAGAGAGCCCTGTAATGGCCGAGTAACGAAGGCGCATACGTTGCTTCCCGACAGCAGCACGATCAGCCGAGCACGCCTCGCCGGGTTTCACGCCGCGCTCAGTGAACACGGGTTCGATACCGATACCATTCCGCTATGGAACATCGAGGAGAACGTGTTCGATGTGTGCTCGCCGGTGATCACCGAGATCCTCGATCAGCCAGCAGAGCAGCGTCCCGATCTGCTGCTGTGCATGTCGGATCGGATTGCTCTGACCGCGCTGACGCTGGCGGAACAGCGAGGCATCCAGGTGCCGAAGGCGTTACGCATCACGGGGTTCGATGGCATTGCCGAAGGGCAATATCGTGCCCCTCGATTGACGACCGTGCGCCAGGACAGCGCGGGCAAAGGACGTGTCGCGGCCAAAATGATTCTGGGGCGAATACCCAAGACCCAACAGCTGCTCCAGACCGAGCTGCTGTTGGGCGATACCTGTCCTTAGCGGACAGCCCCTAAACGGCGGGATTACTGCGCAGTTTTCTGCATGGCGATGGCGGTATCCAACATGCGGTTGGAGAAGCCCCACTCGTTGTCGTACCACGCCATGATTTTCACCAACCGGCCATTAACGCGGGTGTGATTCGCGTCAAAGGTAGACGAGTGCGCATCGTGGTTGAAATCGATGGAGACCAGCGGCTGGGCGTTAACCGCCAGGACAGGGGAGTTCGCGGCGGCTTTCTCGACGATCTCGTTGATCTCCTCTTTGGTCGTATCACGTCCTGCCGTGAAAGTCAGATCCACCAGAGAGACGTTGATCACCGGTACGCGCACCGCCAAACCGTCGAACTTGCCCGCCAGCTCCGGTAATACCAGACCTACTGCAGCGGCAGCGCCGGTCTTGGTCGGAATCATGGAGTGGGTAGCGCTACGGGCACGGTAGGGGTCGGAGTGGTACACATCCGACAGGTTTTGGTCGTTGGTGTAGGCATGAACCGTGGTCATCAGGCCGTTTTCGATACCAACAGCGTCGTTCAGCGCTTTGGCAACCGGTGCTAGGCAGTTCGTCGTGCACGACGCGTTGGACACCACGGTGTGCTCAGCGGTGAGGATGTCGTCATTCACACCGTAAACGATGGTGGCATCCGCGTCCGGGCTGGGAGCTGAGATCAGCACACGCTTGGCGCCCGCAGCAATATGCTTGGCAGCCGCCTCGCGCTTGGTGAACAGACCAGTACACTCCATGACGAGATCGATATCCATGGACGCCCAGGGTAGGTTGGCCGGATCACGCTCGGAGGAGATCGTAATACGATCACCATCTACGCTGATGCTTTCGGCGTCATGCTCGACACTGAAGGGGAAGTGGCCGTGAACCGTATCATGACGCAGTAGATGGGAATTAAGCGAAGGGTCACCCAGATCATTGATCGCAACGACCTGAACGCGATCACGGTAGCCGTTTTCATACAGTGCACGCAGTACGTTGCGGCCAATCCGTCCAAATCCGTTAATGGCAACTCTTATTGTCATGGTAGCACCTCAATCAAGCAGTGGTCGTAGATGGCGTATCCAGTAAAAAAATTACTAAAAATACGTATTTAATCACCTGTAGGCCGATTAAAACCTGCCATAACCGCCCCTAAAGGCTAATAACTATCCAATATGTAGTAAAATTACTATATAAAGGCTATCGTAGTCCAATACTTAATCAACGATTCACCCGCCCTTTATCGGGCCACGTTCAGCAACGCTGCCCCCAGGAGCCCCTATGACACGCGCAACGTCCTCGACTCCCCTACGCCGTACCAAAATCGTCGCCACGCTTGGCCCAGCCAGCGACCGCCCTGGGGTATTGGAAGCCATGCTAAAAGCAGGCGTTGACGTGGTGCGCCTCAACTTCTCCCATGGGTCTGCCGATGATCATCGCAAACGCCTCAACGCTGTCCGCGAGATCGCCCAGCGCCTGGGCCGCAGTGTCGCCGCCCTCGGCGACTTGCAGGGCCCTAAAATTCGCATTTCGCGCTTTGCCGAAGGCGCCGTTCATCTAGAGGTCGGTCAACCGTTCGTGCTGGACATGGCACTAGATGCCAATGGCGGCAGCAGCGAGCGCGTCGGCTGCGACTACAAAGCGCTCATCGATGACGTCACCCCCGGCGACCGTCTGCTGCTGGACGATGGTCGCGTCGTGCTGGACGTCACGTCTATCGTTGGGCAAGAAGTTCACACCCGAGTTCACGTGGGCGGCAAGCTGTCCAACAATAAAGGCATCAATAAGCAAAGCGGCGGCCTTTCCGCCCCAGCGCTGACCGATAAGGATAAAGAAGACCTGAAAACCGCCATCGAGATTGGCGTGGATTACCTCGCCGTTTCGTTCCCACGCAGCGCCGCCGACATGCAGGAAGCGCGTGCTCTACTGGGTGACGAGGGCAAAGAGATCGGGCTGGTGGCGAAATTGGAGCGTGCCGAGGCCGTCGCCAACGACGACACCTTGGACGCCATCATCGAAGCATCGGAAGCGGTGATGGTCGCTCGCGGCGACCTGGGCGTAGAGATAGGCGATGAGGCGCTGATCGGCACGCAAAAGCGCATTATCAAGCATGCCCGTTCGCTGAATCGCGCGGTGATCACCGCCACCCAAATGATGGAGTCGATGATCGAATCGCCGCTCCCCACCCGTGCGGAAGTCTTCGACGTAGCCAACGCCGTGCTCGACGCCACCGATGCCGTCATGCTCTCGGCGGAAACCGCAGCGGGCGACTATCCGGTGGAAACCATCGAAGCCATGGACCGCGTCTGCCTGGGTGCCGAGCGCGAGCGCATTGCTCAAGCCTCCGGCCACCGCATCCATGAAGGCTTCGAGCGGATCGATGAAACCATTGCGCTCTCCGCCATGTACGCCGCCAACCATCTGACCGGCGTACGCGCCATTGCCTGCATGACCTCCACCGGCTACACGCCGCTGATTGCCTCGCGCATTCGGTCGGGCCTGCCAATCGTAGGCTTGGCCCATAGCCCCATCGCCCAGCGGCGCATGGCGCTCTACCGCGGCGTGGTCTCGCTTCCATTCGATACCACGCACATGGAGGCGACCGAAGTGAACCAGGAAGCCATCAAGCTGCTGAAAGCCCATGGATTGGCACGCCCAGGCGAGCATGTCATTCTTACTCGCGGCGACCACATGAACGCCCATGGCGGCACCAACACCATGAAAGTACTGGCCGTCGACGCCGAATGAATAACCGTCTCGACGGACGATGAATAACAAGCGAATGACCAGGAGAGCCATGCCATGAACGATGCCCGCCCACCCCGCCAAGCGGTGCGCACGCTGCAACCGCGCAAGCGTATTGCGTTGATAGCCCACGATGGCAAAAAAACCGAGATGTTGGAGTGGGCGACGCGCTGGCAGGAGACGCTGAGCCAGCACACGCTGATTGGCACGGGCACTACCGCCGGGCGACTGAAGACCGCCCTGGGGCTAGAGGTAGAAGGCTTGATGAGCGGGCCGCTGGGCGGCGACCAGCAGATCGGCGCGCGTATCGCCGAGCAGCAGCTCGACGTATTGATCTTCTTCTGGGACCCCTTTGCACCGCAGCCTCACGACCCGGATGTGAAAGCGCTGCTGCGTTTGGCGGCGCTGTGGAACGTGCCGGTGGCCTGTAATGCGGCGAGTGCTGACTTTCTACTCTCCTCGCCCTACCTGAGCGAGCGCTACGATATGTCGATTCCCGACGCGAATGCCTGGGCAAAAGCCCGCACGGTATAATAGGCACGCACGGTATAGCCGCGCGCACCTCTTGCTTAGCGAGTACGCAGGTGGCGTGCCACCACCTGCTGACCGCATTGGTAACTTCCGTTCATCGCGCCGAGCGCGCACTGAAGCGTCAGCTCGGCGATGCGGTCGTAATCTTGCAGTGCCGAATTGACCGGCTGGGGTAGAAAATCCAGCAGGCGATGATCGCCGAAGGTGGCTAACCGAAGTGTCCTCGGCATCCCACCTCGAGCCAGCAGCTCATCGAAGACGCCCTCCATGAGTGCGTAAGAGGCGGTGACCAGCGCATCCACCTCGCCCGCCGCAAACGCTTGCTGCGCCAGCGCCACGCCCACATCCCGCTCGTAACGCTCGCCGCTGAAGGTGGTCGCCTCAACCCCCTGGTCTTCCAAGGCGGCAAAGAAACCCGCACGGCGCTCACGGCTCACCGAGAGTTCGGGCATGGCATCCAACCAGGCAATGCGACGCGTTGAGCCCTCCATCACCGAGCGCGTCAGCGCGTAAGCCGCCTCTTGGTCATTGCTCACTACGCTGGCAAAACGCTCGGGTGTCAGGCCACGGTCCATCCCAACGACGCTCCAGCCTTCGTCGGCCAAATCCGTATAAAAAGTGTCGCTCTCTGGCAGACAGCTGGCGGTAATCAGCACCTCACAGCGCTGGGCGCGCAGCGCCAAGGCCAGCGCGCGCTCACTATCCGCGCAGTCATCGGAACTCACCACCAGCAGCTGGTAGCCGCGTTCGCGGGCACCGCGCTCCAGGCGCTTGGCAAGGCGCGCATAGCTGATGTTCTCTAAATCCGGCACGATCAAACCAATCAAACGGCTCGCGCCACGGCGCAGCGCGGCAGCTTGAGGATCGATGTGATAGCGGTGCTGACGCACCACAGCCATCACTTTATCGATGGTGGCCGGGCTAATACGCCGCTGTTCGGCCTGGCCGTTGATTACATAGCTTGCCGTGGTGCGCGAAACCCCGGCAAGCCGGGCAATATCGGCAAGTGTCATGCTGGTTTCTCCCTAGATGAAGACGACAGTTTAGCAGCCGTTTTACCCTCTTCAGACCAAAGTCTTAAAAGACAACCCTTGTGTCGAAAAGTGAATCGATTCAGCATAGCCACTATACACAGGTGACACGATTCATCCAGTTAACCACAACGATCTACGACTAACGTTTTATGCGCGCACTTTCACCGCCAATCGCAGACGTTGCCGTTGCCTGACCGCGTTTACAGGAGACCCCTATGTTGACACTCGGCCCCGATGACATCTTGCTCGACCGCCATGCGGACAACTGGCAAGCTGCGCTCGACAGCGCCGCCAACGCTCTGGCAGAGGCTGGCCTGGTGGCGGCCGAGTACCGCGATGGCCTCCACGCCCGCGAAGCGCAGTCCTCGACGTACTTAGGCAATGCCATTGCGATTCCCCACGGCACCCCGGAAAGCCGCCAACACGTCAAGCGTACCGGCGTGCGGGTGCTGCAGTTCCCTGAGGGGGTTCAGTGGCATGACGGCAACACCGTTCACGTACTGGTCACGATAGCGGCACAAAACGACGAACACCTGGATATTTTGCGCCAGCTAACCCACGTCCTCGACCGCGACGGCGTGGCAAGCGAGTTGGCTCGCGCCAGCTCCGCCGCCGATGTTGCACGCCTGCTCTCTAAGCCGTCACTAGCCCCCCGCCTGGATGCGGATACGCTATGTATCAACTTCCCCGCCCGTGACCCGCATGAGCTGGCCCTGGCGGCGGCTGCGCGGCTGCGTCAAAGCGGCTGCGTGGATAATGGCTTTATCGGTACCGTGGCGAGCGCCCAGCCCCAGTGGCTGGGCAAAGGCCTGTGGCTCTCGAGCAGCGCCCAAGGCGTGAACCAACCCGCGTTAGGCGTCGCCACCCCCGCCGATAGCACGCTCGAACACGGCGGCCACCCGGTGCATGCGCTGTTCTGTCTGGCTGCCAGCGGTGACGCTCACCGGCCGCTGCTCGAACAGTTGATGGCGGTACTGGAAAACGGCGAAAGCGACAGCTTCTTAGGCAAAAGCAGCGCCCAGCTACTGGCGGCACTGGCCGGTGAAACCGCCAGCACCCAAACCCGCCGGGTGCGCGTTCTGAACCCCCACGGTCTGCACGCTCGCCCGGCCAAACAGCTGGTACAGATCGCTCGTGTCCAGTCCATGCCCATCAACGTGCGCCTGGAAGAGGGCAGCGCCACTACCGTCTCCGCCGCCAGTTTGACCAAAGTGATTGGTTTGGGTGCGCGCCGCGGCCAGTGGCTGATTTTCTCCGCCGAGGGCGAACAGGCAAATGCCGCGTTAGACGCCATTGCCGCCGCCGTCGAGAGTGGCTTGGGTGAGAAAGTCACGCCCTTCGATGGCGGTCGCGACTCGGCTCCAGCCGCTAGCACCAGTAAGCCCGCCGTCGAACCACTCGCTGCCGATACGCCCCATTCCGGCGTTGCCGCCTCGCCCGGTTTGGCGATTGCCCCGGTGTTCGTCATTCGTCCGATGCAGTTCGACTATCCTGAGCACGCCAATCAGCCCGACGACGAGATCGCCCGCTTGGAAGCGGCCCTGAAAGAAGGCGCCACCCAGCTTCAGGCGCTGGTACATAAAGCGCCCGGCGGCGAAGTCGCGGACATTCTCTCCATGCATGAAGAGATGCTCGACGACCCCGAACTTCACCAGGCGGCCATCGACGCCATTCGTGAAGGCCGCTCGGCGGAAGCGGGCTGGTGGGAAGCCATCGACACCGCCGCCCACGCTCAAGAGATGCTGGCCGACCGACTGCTGGCCGAACGCGCCGCCGACCTTCGCGATGTCGGCCGCCGCGTGCTGGGCGTTTTGTGCGACGTCAGCCTGCCCGAGCCACCCGACCACCCCTATATCTTGGTCATGGACGATATCGGCCCCTCTGACGTGGCCCGCCTGGATACCTCCCGTGTGCGCGGCCTGCTGACCGTGCGCGGCGGTGCAACCGCCCACAGCGCTATTTTGGCCCGTGCGCTGGGCATTCCTGCTGTGGTCGGTGCCGGTGAAGCGGTGATGGCGCTGCATAACGGCGGCATGATGATTCTGGATGGCGAGCGCGGCCGCGTGACGTCGCAACCTTCCGAGGAGCGCCTGCGCCGCGCCGAACAGCAGCTGCTCGACCAGCAGCAGCGTGAAGCGGACGCCTGGGAGCTGCGCTTCGAGCAAGCGCAAACCCGCGACGGCCACAAGGTGGAAGTGGCTGCCAACCTCGGCAACACCGCCCACGCCGCCGATGCGGTCGAGCGCGGTGCGGAAGGGGTCGGCCTGCTGCGCACCGAGTTCCTGTTCATGGCCTACTCCAGCGCGCCGGATCTCGCCACGCAAATCGCCGAATACCGCGAAGCGACCGATGCCCTCGACGGCCGCCCGCTCGTCGCCCGCACCCTGGACGTGGGCGGCGACAAGCCGCTGCCTTATTGGCCAGTGCCCCAGGAAGACAACCCCTTCCTCGGCCTGCGAGGTATTCGCCTCGCGCTGACCCAGCCGGACGTGCTGGAAACCCAGATTCGCGCGCTGCTGATGGCCGCCGTCGGCAAACCGCTGCGCATCATGCTGCCGATGGTCAAAGACGTGGCCGAATTCCGCGCCGCGAAAGCGATCTATGATCGCCTGCTCATCGAGATCGCCCCCCAGCAGCGCGCCACCGACGTGCAGCTGGGCGTGATGATCGAGGTACCCTCGAGTGCCTTGTTAGCCCCCACGCTGGCCGCCGAAGTCGACTTCTTCTCGGTCGGCACCAACGATTTGACCCAGTACACGCTGGCCATCGACCGCGGCCATCCAGAGCTCTCTGCCCAAGCCGATGGCCTGCACCCGGCGGTGCTGCGGCTGATCCAGATGACCGTCGACGCCGCCCACGCCCACGGCAAATGGGTCGGCGTGTGTGGTGAGCTGGCTTCCGACGCCATGGCCGTACCAGTGCTGGTGGGCCTGGGTGTCGATGAACTCTCGGTCAGCGCGCGTCAAATCCCGTTGGTCAAAGCTCGCCTGCGTGAATTCGACTTGCCAGATGCCCAGGCCAAGGCGCAGCTCGCGCTCGGCAAGGCGACCAGCGACGAGGTACGCGACGCCCTGGAGGCCCGCTAATGGCACGAGTCGCCTGTATTACGCTCAACCCCGCGCTGGATCTCGCTTTCAATCTGGAGGCGCTGACGCTAGGACACGTCAACCGCCCCACCAGCGCGCAGCTAGAAGCGGCCGGTAAAGGCGTGAACGTCGCGCGGGTGTTGGCAAGTTTAGGTCACGAGGTGATCGTGAGCGGTTTTTTGGGCGAAGAGAACGATGCTCCGTTCAGCCTCGCCTTTCCCCGTTACGGCGTCATCGACGCCTTCGTGCGGGTGCCGGGCAGCACGCGCATCAACGCCAAACTTGCCGAGCAGAGCGGCCGCGTGACCGATATCAACGGCCCCGGCATGCCCATCGAAGCTGCCCACCTGGAGGCTTTACGCGCTGAGGTCGACGGACTGTTCGAGAGTAGCGCGCCGCCCGAGGCCGTGGTGGTGGCGGGCAGCCTGCCTCCCGGTATCGATCAACCCACGTTTAGCGAGCTGCTCACCTTTCTAAAAGGTTTCGCAGTGCCGCTGTGGGTCGACACCAGCGGCCCGGCGCTGTTCACGGCGATTGCCGCGCAGCCTGCCGCCGTCAAACCCAACGAAACCGAGCTGGCCGACTGGGCCGGTAGCACGCTCGATACCGACCAGCAGCGCCAAGCTGCCGCCGAACGGCTGCACGCCAGCGGTATCGAACACGCGCTGATTTCAGCAGGTGCCGAAGGCGTTCTATGGGTGAGCCAGCACGGCACTTGGCAATCCACGCCGCCCACTGTCACCGCCACAAACACCGTTTGTGCGGGTGACACCTTTGTGGCCGGCATGCTCCACGGGCTGCTAAGCCAGCACTCACCTGAAGAAACGCTTCGCTTCGCGACGGCGCTGTCTGCCGAAGCGGTACGCCACGTCGGTGTGGGCACTTCCCACGCCTATGATTTTGACTCACTCCAACAACAGACCCGGGTACGGCGTCTTGACGACACCCACACCGAGGGAGCCACGCGATGAACCTCATTCTGATTACCGCCTGCCCCAGCGGCATGGCGACCACTTTCCTGGCCGCTAAGCGCCTAGAGCAAGCCGCCACGCGGCTAGGCTGGAACGTTCATGTGGAGATGCACGGCGAAATTGCGCCGCTGCAAGCCGCCAGCGCTGAACAGATCGCCAACGCCGACTTGATCGTCGTGGCCGCCGACCACGTACCCGCTCCAGAGCGCTTCGAGGGCAAGCGGCTGTTCCAGGCCCCCACTGCCAGTGCCCTGCCCGACCCCAGCGCTTTCTTGAGCCAGGCCAAGCGGGAAGCGCCGATCTACAGTGCCCCGGCAGCCACAGCGGCTGCCCCGACTAGCAGTGCGGGGGGTAAAAACATCGTTGCCGTCACCGCCTGCCCCACCGGGGTTGCGCACACCTTTATGGCCGCCGAAGCGCTCGCCGAAGCGGGCAAGGCCATGGGCCACCAGATCCGCGTCGAAACCCAGGGCTCGGTGGGCGCGCAGAACCAACTCACCGACGACGACATCGCCGCCGCCGACGTCGTCGTACTGGCCTGCGATATCGAAGTCGACCCCTCGCGCTTTGCGGGTAAGCGAATTTACCGAACGTCGACCGGCAACGCGCTCAAAAAGCCGCGCCCGACCCTGGAGGCCGCCCTCACTGACGCCGCCGTGGAAGACGGCACCAGCACTGCTGGCAGCGCCACGGCCAAAAAAAGCATCAAAGAAAAAGGCATTTATAAGCACCTGCTGACTGGCGTGTCATTCATGCTGCCCATGGTGGTCGCGGGCGGCCTGCTCATCGCCCTCTCATTCGTGTTCGGTATCGAGGCCTTCCAGGAGGAAGGCACCCTGGCCGCCGCGCTAATGCAGATTGGTGGCGGCACGGCCTTCGCACTGATGATTCCCGTTCTAGCGGGCTACATCGCCTACTCGATTGCCGACCGCCCCGGCATTGCCCCCGGCATGATTGGCGGCATGTTGGCCGCCGAGATTGGCTCCGGATTTATCGGCGGTATACTGGCCGGTTTCCTGGCGGGCTATGTGGCACTCGCCGTCACGCGCTACGTGAAGCTGCCCTCCAGCGTCGAGTCGCTCAAACCGATTCTGATCATCCCGCTGATTGCCAGCTTGGTCACCGGCCTGACGATGATCTACGTGATTGGCGAGCCGGTGGCTGCCGTGCTGAGCGCGCTCACCAGCTTCCTGGAGTCCATGGGCTCGACCAATGCCGTGCTGCTGGGCATTCTGCTCGGCGCCATGATGTGCTTCGACCTAGGTGGCCCGGTCAACAAAGCGGCTTACACCTTTGGCGTCGGCCTGTTGGCCTCTGAAACCTACGGCCCAATGGCCGCGATCATGGCCGCTGGCATGGTGCCCGCAATTGGTATGGGTATCGCCAGCTTCGTGGCGCGCAACAAGTTCTCTGCCCCCGAGCGCGAAGCGGGTAAAGCCTCGTTCGTGCTGGGCCTGTGCTTTATCAGTGAAGGCGCGATTCCCTTCGCGGCGAAAGACCCGCTGCGCGTGATTCCCGCCTGTATCGCCGGGGGCGCGGTCACGGGTGCGCTCTCCATGCTGGTGGGGGCCAAGCTGATGGCCCCCCATGGCGGTATCTTCGTGCTGCTGATTCCTAACGCCATTACTCCCGCTCTGCTTTACCTGGGCGCCATTGTGGTGGGCTCATTGATCACCGGCCTGGGCTACGCGTTTATCAAACGTGGCGCTGCCCAAGTAGCCGTTGCCAGCTAAAAGCGGCACACTAAGGGCGAGGCAACCTCGCCCTTTTGCTGTTTAGTCAGTCGTTCAAGACGTCCACCACCCCGCTGTTTTATTAACCATTTTTCTTACCATTTATCGCTAACTGTTGTTCTCAAGCGCGCAATATGTAGTATTTTTACATAAATAACAGCGACGCCAGGGGTTGGACACGCCCCGTTAGCGATAACGATGTAAAACAGATGCAAAAACAACAGGACCGCCCGTTATGTTTCAACTCACTCGCAGCGTTACTTGGCAGGCCCTAGAGCGCCTGCGCGATAAAACCGCCAATGACCGCATTCGTGACTACTTTACGAATGATCCGCAGCGCTTTGAAAAAATGAGCCTGCGCGTCGGCGGCCTCTTTCTAGATTACTCCAAGCATCAGGTATCGGATGAAGTGCTGGCCAAACTGATCGAGCTAGCCGACCACTCCGCCCTGGTACAGCGCCGCGCCCAGATGTTCTCTGGCGACATTATCAACGTGACCGAGAACCGTCCGGTACTCCACACCGCCCTACGCCATTTGGGCGATGAGCCGGTGTATGTGGACGGCGAAGACGTGATGCCAGAAATCACCCGCACCCGCGAGCAGATCAAGCTGTTCTCGGAAGCGGTGCGTAGCGGCGAGTGGAAAGGCTATAACGGCCAGCGCATTAAAGACGTGGTCAATATCGGTATTGGCGGCTCGGACCTCGGCCCTAACATGGCGGTGCGTGCGCTGTTGAAATATCGCCACCCGGAGCTGCACTTCCACTTCGTTTCCAACGTGGACGGCACCCATATTCAGAAAGTGCTGTCGCGGCTAGACCCCGCCACCACGCTGTTTATCGTCTCTACGAAAACCTTCTCCACCCAGGAAACCCTGCTCAACGCCAAGACGGCACGACGCTGGTTCCTGGAGAACGCTGGCGAAGACGCGGACGTGGGCGCGCACTTTATTGCCGCTTCCACCAACCGCAAAGCGGCGATGGAGTTCGGCATTCGCGAAGAGAACGTGTTTGAGTTTTGGGCCTGGGTGGGCGGCCGCTACTCCATGTGGTCTTCCATCGGCTTGCCCATTGCGCTCTCGATTGGCTTTGAAGGCTTTATCGAGCTGCTGGAAGGCGCCCATGAGATGGACCGGCACTTTATCGAGGCGCCGTTCGCTCAGAACATGCCGGTACTGATGGCGCTGATCGGCATCTGGTACATCAACTTTATCGGCGCGGAAACCCAGGCCATCGTGCCCTACGACCAAGCGCTGAACCAGTTACCCTCTTTCCTGCAGCAGCTGGACATGGAGTCTAACGGCAAGTCGGTGGATATTTTCGGCCACCCAGTGAACTACAAAACCGGCCCGATTGTATGGGGCCAAACCGGCTCCAACGGCCAGCACGCCTTCTTCCAGCTGCTGCACCAGGGCACGCGCTATGTGCCCATCGATTTTATCGCTTCGCTCAAGCCGGAACCGGGCGTGGAAGACCACCACTTCGCCCTGCTGACCAATATGCTGGCCCAAGCCAACGCCTTTATGGAAGGCAGCCAAGGCGATAGCAAAGAGCTCAGCCAGCTCGACCCCTATAGCTGCCCCGGCAACCGTCCCTCCAGCACCCTGCTGCTCGACGAGCTAACGCCGAAAAACCTGGGCGCGCTGATTGCGCTCTACGAGCACAAGGTGTTTGTGCAGGGCGTAATCTGGAACATCAACTCGTTCGACCAGTGGGGCGTACAGCTAGGCAAGCGCATCGCCGGTGAAATCAGCGAGCGCATCGACGCCAACGCCGCCGACTTCGACGCTTCTACGCAGGGGCTGCTTGAGCTGGTGCGTGCCCACTTTCCCACCAGCGCACGCAAAGCCGATAGCGCCGAGCCAGCAAGCAGTGATAAAAAACCGGTGCGCAAGAAGCGTTAGGATAAAAAGTAAGTAAGCACAGCGCCTTGGCAAACGACCAGGGCGCTTTTAGGCCAACGTTTGTTGAATGGCTCTTAGCGGTCGAAAATCGGCGTGTCGTCTTAGCTTATTGAATAGTGCGAAAAGGTGAACCCATGCAGCATCTTCACCAAGCCATCCAGCGCTGCCCTCGAGTCGCGGTGTACGGCACGTTAAAGCGCGGCCACCGCAATCATCATTGGTTAAACGGCGCGGACATGCTGGGTCAAGACTGCCTAAACGAGATTACGCTCTACGATCTTGGGCCCTACCCAGGCGCCAAGCTCACGCCGTCTGCCGGTGTGATCGTTGAAGTGTACGCCATCGACGCCGAGCGATTAGCGCGGCTCGACGAATTGGAAGATTACCTGCCCCTGGCCCCCACAGAAGGCGTATACGATCGGACGGTACTGGCAACACAGTATGGCGATGCCTGGTGCTATATCTACAACCCAACGGTTGAGGCGACGCGGCTGATCAAGAGCGGAGTGTGGTAGAACGACCTACAAAACGGCGAGCTAGGTGAGCGGAAAAGATGACGCACATGCACGACGAGCTCATCGCGGTGCCGCCAAACGGTCAGCAATCGCTGAATATTGGTTTCTGATTGCGGGTTATTGCGCTCTCCCGCCTCCTCCGTCGCCATGCCCTGCTGCATGTCGATAATGATCAGCGCCACACGCTGATTCTTCGTCGCGTAAATGCTTTCCCTCCTGCAATCATCCAAGTAAGTCGTCCCTCTTTTCCCAAAATACCATTAGCGCTGTCGTGGCTGTACTGCCCGCTTGGTTGCGGTGCTGAGAAAACCTCATATACTGTATGCATGAACATATATTTCAATGCTACGTACGAGGTGGCAGATGACATCATTGGACCTCTCTCGCACTACCGTGCATAAAGGGCGCGGTGCTACCTACGACCCGCATAACCGTTTTGCCCCTACCCACAGCGTGGCGGAGGATGACGGCTGGTGGCAGGAAGAGGCCGCCAACTCGCTGGCAACGGAAGTGCGTGAAGAGCCCAGCAAAAGCGCGCTCTCTTGGAACCAGTCGCCCGACCTGCCCTTCGACCGCTCGCTCAACCCTTACCGTGGCTGTGAGCATGGCTGCGTGTACTGCTACGCCCGCCCTTCCCACGCTTATTGGGATTTATCGCCGGGGCTGGATTTCGAGACCAAGCTGATCGCCCGCAGCGGGTTGGTGGAGCATTTAAAAGAGGAGCTTTGCCACCCTCACTACGTTTGCCGCCCCATTAACCTTTCTGGCAATACCGACTGCTACCAGCCGCTGGAAGCCACTTACCAAACCACCCGCCGCCTGCTGAAGTTTCTGCTGGCGTGCCGACACCCGGTCACGCTAGTGACGAAAAGCACGCTGATTTTGCGGGATATCGATCTACTGGCAGAAATGGCGGAGCATCGCTTGGTGCGGGTGTTCGTGAGTTTGACCAGCCTGGACGCCAACCTCAAGCGCACGCTGGAACCCCGTGCGGCATCGCCCCAGGCGCGTCTGAAAGTGATTCGTGAGCTGAATACAGCGGGAATTCCGGTGGGCACGCTGGTATCCCCCATCATTCCTGGCCTGACCGACCATGAGATCGAACGCATTCTGGAAGCCGCGAGCCGTGCAGGAGCGCGCACCGCCACTTGGATGCTGCTGAGGCTACCCCACGAGGTCGCGCCGCTATTCGAGGCGTGGCTAGAGGCCCACTACCCCGAGCGCGCCGCCAAGGTAATGAGTTTGATGCGCCAGTGTCGGGGCGGTAAAACCTACGAGGCGGCCTTTGGGAAGCGCTTTCGCGGCGAAGGGGTCTTCGCCGATTTGATTGCCCAGCGGTTTCAGCGTGCTAGCCGCCAGTGGAACATGCAGGCCCGCACCGATCAGGGGTTGAATACCCGGGATTTTCGTCCGCCTCGGGCGCAGGGGGATTTATTTGATTAGACTGCTGGAATACCCATCACTAAGAAGACGTTATTTCCATGTCGCTTAGCAAAACGAAATCCAGTTTTTACCGCCGCCTTTACGTGGCTCATTTGATCGAGCAAGGCGTGGCCAGCGTGCCCGCCCTGATGGAAGCCACCGGCATGCCCAGACGCACCGCACAGGACACCATTACATCGCTAGGGGAACTGGATATCGAGTGCGTGTTCGAAAAAAGCGACGGCGAACGCCACAACATTGGCCACTACACCATTAAACAGTGGGGAGCGATTGACCCGCAGTGGGTGACGTCGAATGCGGAGCGTTTGGGTCAGGCGCTGGGATATCGCTAGTCTTGCTAGGCTCTGACCATGCAAGTCGCGCTGCATTTAACGTCACGCTGAACGAGCTTGCCGCCATCGCCAGCACGGCGGCTAAGGGCGGAACCGCCATGATGATCACCAGCCCCAGCGCCAGCGTGTTATAGAGTGCCGAAAATACTAGGTTCTGCATCATGACTCGGCGTGTGCGCTTAGCCAACGAGAGTAAACACACTACACCACTCACTCCTGGCCGAAGCAGCTGCGCGGCGGCACCTTCACGGGCGGCGTCGCTGGCTTGCATGGGGACGACGCCTACCCCGGCTTCGGCAAGGCTCAAGGTATCGTTCACCCCGTCGCCCACATAGAGCGTGGGCGATGGCAGCGCTTTGAGCAGTGCCGCTTTGGCTTCCGGCGAACGCTGGGCGTAGCACGCATTGTTTGCTAACCCTACCTGCTGGCCAAGCCAGCCCACCGGGCCCTGGCGGTCGCCGCTGATCAGCGCCACGATGTACCCTGAGCGCTTTAATTCGGCAAGGCTCGCTGTCGCATCGCTCACCGGCTGGTCGGCACAGTAGAGCGTGGCGAGCCAACCATGGCTATCCGCCACGACTACCTGCGATGCAAAGGCGTTGTCAGGTTGATGAGCGCTATCTGGCAAGGGCGCGCCAAGCTGCTGCTCTATCCATACGGCGCTACCTAACCACCACTGCTCTTCATTTTGAAACGTGACTTGCTGGCCTTTGCCGGGATGCTCCTCAATATGCAGAACGTTATGAAGCACGTTGGACGGCGCCGCTGTTTCAACCGTGCTGGCCCAATCCCGCAAACCGCTGGCTAACGGGTGCTCGCTTTGACTGACGGCGCTGCTTAGCATCGCCCGAAACTGCGTGAGGTCTTCGCTTTGGCGCAGCGCGGCATTCACTACCTGATGCTGCCCACGGGTGAGCGTGCCGGTTTTATCGAAGGCAATGCCGCGTACGTTGGCCAGCGTTTCAAAAGCAGAAGGGTCGCGCAGAGCAATGCCCTGTTGTAACGCCTGGCTGCTACCGGCGAGGCTTGCCAGCGGGACCGCCAATCCCACCGCGCAGGGACACGCCACTACTAAAACAGACAGCGCACGCACGGCTGCGTCTTCCAAACCAAGGCCCATCAGCAGCCCGAGCGGAAGTGTCAGCACCGCCAGCAGCAGCGCTACGGGGCTTAGCCATGAGGCAAAGCGGTCGGCCAGCTTGTGCAATTCGCCCTTTTTTGCCTGGGCGCGGCGCATTTGCTCGCACAGTTTATCCATCCGCCGCTGGCCGACGGTAGCAGTCACAATCACCTTCAAAGGCGCAGCGTTTAGCCTCGCCGCATAGCGGCAGCCCGCATAGACGCGCTGCCCGGCATGCAGATAACGGGGCACGCTTTCCCCGGTTAGCGTGGCGGTATCCAGCCAGCCGGGCGTGTCCAGCAGGCCATCCAAGGGCACCTGCTCACCAGGGGGCACTTCAATCACGGCTCCTATAGCGACTTCCCCAACGGGCTGGGTGTCACGCTGCCCGCCTTGGCAAACTACGACATCAGCCTCCGGCAGCCTTAGTGCATCAAAGGCTTTGAGCCCCCGCTGCCTGCACAGGGTTTCGACCAGTCGGCCCACCAGAAGTAGCACGATGAGCATCACTGCGGTATCGAAATAGACCTCGGAAGAGCCGCGTAGGAGCAGCCCTACCGAGACCACCATGGCACCAAGCACCCCCAGGCTTACCAATACATCCATGCCGGGGCGCTGGGCCAATAGCGTGCGCCACCCCGCTCGATAAAACGGCAGACCGGAATAGAGCACTACTGGCAGCGAGAAGGCACCGGCCACCCACGCGACGACCAGCTCTATGGCGGCATTAGGCAGCGCGCCCGCATAAATCAATAGCGACGCTAGCATGGTCCACATGCCCAATACCGCGCCCACGATAAGTCGCAACGATAAATAGCGGCTCTCTTTGGCAAGGCGCTGTTGAGCATCGTGCACAGGCTCCAACTCGCTTAGCCGATAGCCTAGCCGCGTCACCACGGGAGCTAACGCCGCCAACTGCGTTGCAGCGGGAGTGCCGTTTACCCATACCGTTGCGGTCGGATAATGAACGCTGGCCTGCACGACGCCTGGAAGGCGAGCTAATGCGCCCTCCACCGCCAGCGCACAGCTGGTGCACCACATACCGTGAAGCGTATAGAGCGGCGCCTCTTGCTTGGTAGAAACGTGTTCGGCCTCGGTTACAGGCAAGGCGGCACACCTATGATCGGCAGCCCCGCAAACGCCACCCCAAAGGCCGAGAACAGGTAGAGCCAACCGGATACCACCGCGTGGAAGCGCTGTCGCCCCTGGTGCTGTTTGGCCGTGCGACAGCTCCCCCAGCCCAAGAGCACAAGCCCGGCGGCACAGATTAGGGTAAAACCGCCCAAACCTACGTTGAGGAGCGTTAGCGCTCCCGCCTCGGGCGGAGGGGGGGTGACCGCGCACGCCACGGAAAGGCCGCTATACACGGCCACGAACCAAACGCTCCAAAGCGTTAGCCCCACCGCCAAATGGATAGGATGAGTAAAGTTGAGTCGTTCCATCGCCCTACCCTCCTAACACGCGGGGCAGCACCGCTAGCGCCGCTATTAATAGACCAAAGGTGACCACGTTATAGCGCCACAACAGTGTTACGACGCCAGGCTCAAAAGGCGCATGAGCGCCTACATAGCCATAGCCCACTCGCAGCCCTTGTAGCACGGTCAAGATGACGGCTAAACCGCCGTGGAACAGCGCATAGACAAGGCCGACCAGCATCACTGCGTCATGGGAGGTTTGCGTAGGAGCAAGCTCGGCTTGCCAAAGCGCCCAGCCCGTTAGTCCCACCTGAAGTCCGCCTAACGCAGCGGCTAGATAGAAGCCTGCGCCTAGACCAGCATCACGCTGCTGGCGCAGCCCACGCACGAGTTTTTCCATCACTGCGCTGCCGACTAAAACCGCCACGCCAGCCACCCCCATCAATAGAAGTGAGAGCGGCGGCGTCTCAGGCATGCGCCACTCGGGCGAAACGGTCCAGAGATAAAACCAACCAAACAGATAAGAGAGAAAGAACGAGCCATTGGCAATCAGGAAAATCCCCATCGCCCAGAGGCCGGGGCCATCCATGGTGCGCGAGTGAAGCGGTGGGTCGCCGGGTTTGACGCCTGCATCCGGTGCCGCCTTGGGGTGGGCACCATTCTCCCAAGACCAGCGCAGCAAAAAGATACCGGCAATGATCACGAATACACCTGCCAGTAGGTACACACGGGTGAGAAGACTAAGGCATACCACCGCCAGGGCCGACGCGGCAAACAGCGGCCACCAGGAGTTGCCAGGCAGATGAATGATTTCCCGCACGCTGCCGGAAATCGGATCGGTGCCCCACATCTCCCGCCTGCCGTGTGAAGCAACCGCCAGCGAGTGCTTACCTTCGGCCATGGTATGCGGTAGGTTGGGGTCCTCCCACAGCGGGTGTCGGGTTTCCACGCGGGGTAGACTGACGAAATTATAAGCGCTGGGCGGCATGGTATTCGCCCACTCCAGCGTGTCGGCATTCCAGGGATTATGCTGAGCGGGCTTACCAAACCGGAAGTGTAGCGCGATATCCAGAAGCACCATGGCAATCCCCGCTGAAAGCACGAAACTACTAACCGACGAGAGCAAATTGAAAATTTCCCACCCAGTCCCCGCTTCATAGGTGTAAATCCGTCGGGGCATACCGAGCAGCCCGGTCCAGTGCATGATCAAAAACGTGCCATTAAAGCCTAGGAAGGTCAGCCAGAAGCCCCAACGCCCCAGGTTCTCGGAAGGCATTCGCCCGGAGAAGAGCGGCAACCAGTAGTACAGCCCAGCAATCAGCGGGAAGAACATGCCGCCTACCAGCACGTAGTGCATATGGGCCACCACGAAGTGAGTGTCGTGCACCTGCCAATTGAACGGCACCAGCGCCAGCATGACACCGGTAAGCCCACCACACACGAAGATGACCAAAAAGCCCATCACCCATAGCATGGGCAGCTTCATTTTGGGTTTGCCGAGCCAGAGCGTAGCCAACCAGACAAAGACTTGAATCGCCGTGGGCACGGCCACTAGCATGCTGGCCGCCGAGAAAAACGCCTGGGCCAGTTGAGGTATGCCGATGGTGAACATGTGGTGAACCCACAGCCCAAAACTGATAAAGCCCATGATGGTAATTGCCGCCACTACCCAGCCGTACCCCACGATGGGCCGCCCGGCAAACACGGGAATCAGCGTCGAAATGATCCCGGCAGCAGGCAGAAAGATGATGTACACCTCTGGGTGGCCAAACAGCCAGAAAAGATGCTGCCATAACACTGGATCGCCGCCGCCCGCAATTTGGAAGAACGGCATGCCGACCGCGCGCTCGAGTTCTAACAACACGCTGCCCAAGATCAGCGGTGGGAAGCCCACCACGATCATTAGCGCCATGGCGAGGATGTACCACGCAAACAGCGGCATCTTATGCAGTGCCATGCCCTGGGTGCGGGTGCGTAAGATAGAGACGACCAGTTCCACCCCCGCCGAGAGCGCCGAGATCTCCACGAAGGTAATGCCTAGCAGCCAGAAGTCAGACCCAAGATCCGGTGCAAACTCCTTACTGCTCAGCGGCGTGTACATGAACCAGCCGCTGGACGGTGCCATCTCGATGATCAAACTCGACGTCAGAATGATCCCGCCAAACAGATAGCAGAAGTAACCCAGCGAAGTAAGGCGTGGGCATACGAGATCCCGGGCACCGATCATTTTCGGAATCAGATAAATCGCCAGCCCCTCCAGCATGGGGATCGCAAACAGGAACATCATCACCGTGCCATGCATGGTGGTCACCTGGTTGTAGATCTCCGGTGACATGAAGTTTTGGTCAGGCATCGCCAGCTGGGTGCGCACTAGCATGGCGAGAATGCCGCCAATCAGGAAAAATACCATTCCTGTGATCATAAAACGCAGGCCAAGCGTCGTATGGTTCACGATGGTGAGCGACTTCAAACCCTTTGGGTTGCCCCAAATATCGTGCAGGTCTTCGTGTAACTGCTGCGGGTCCTGCTCTATTGCTTCTTGATTCACGCTTTTCATGGGGTCAAGGTCTCCAGCCAAGCACCCAGGGCATCCAAGGTGTCCGTGTCGATGTCGTTATGGGTAGGCATTTTGTTACCTGGCTTCAACGCTTGGTGGCGTTGCAGCCACTGGCTCACCGCGCCCTCTTCCATAGCCATTGCGCCCGCGCCGAGCGTTGTTCGGCTTCCCACATCCGAGAGGTTTGGCCCGACACCGCCTTCACTAACGCCCGCCACGCGATGGCAACTCGCGCAGTGGGTCATAAAGGCGTCTCTAGCATCGTCATGAGTTGAATCTCGCGTTGCCAATTCACTTAGCGTGGCTTCCTGCCGAGCCGCCAGCCAGGCCTCGAAGTCGTCACGGGGTACGGCTTCGACGTATAAATGCATATGCGCATGGCCTACTCCACAGAGCTCGGCACACTGGGCACCAAACACGGCGGGCTCATCGGCTTCCAGGCGAATTTTATTCACTCTTCCCGGCAGCATGTCGATTTTGCCGCCCAGGCGCGGCACCCAAAATGCATGTATCACATCCGCGCCGCTTACATGAAAATCCACAGGCTCTCCGGCGGGCATGACGAGCTGGTTAGCAGTGACTACCTCGCCCCCTTCGGCACCGGGATAGCGCACCTCCCACCACCACTGATGGCCAATGACTTCGATCACTTCAGGCGGTTCATCGAGCGGCAGCGGCAGCATGCGCTGCCCAGCGGGCACGCCAAACGTCAGCAGCGCCGTAATGCTGGCAATGGGCAAGACGAGGCCACCCCCAATGATCCAACGCCGCGCGATACGGCGCTCTTGGGCGGGTGTGCGCTCGACGTTATGCGGTTTGAAAGCATATAGCCAAACCACGGTGACCCCGACCAATACAACGGTGGCAAACACCAGCATCACCCACCAAATTAACCGAACGTCTCTTGCGGCAGGCCCTGCAGGGTCTAAGATAGAGCTGTCGCCGCTGCAACCCGCAACGCCGAACAGCAAGCCAAGCCCGAGCCAACAGGCCGCTTGACGGGTTCGCGGCGCGGCGCGATACGACATGCTGGTGGACGTGGCGCTATTGCGTTCCCTCATGAGCGTTTTCCCTGACATGCAGTTGATCTATCAAACTGTTTTGATTTGTCTAACCACAGGAAGTGATCATGACACAGACGCCCCAACGCTCGATCAAAAGCCGCGCATCGCTGGCGGGCCATCCGCTTCATCCAGTGATGATTCACTTCCCAGTGGCGGCGCTGATGGCGTTGGTTGCCTGCGACTTGGCCTACTGGTACACCCAGGATACGTTCTGGCTGCGCGGCGGGCTTTGGCTGGCGGGCGTTGGCGCGTTTGGCGGCTGGGTTGCCTCGGTCGCGGGCATCATCGACTTGGTCACCGTCGCTCGCATCCGCCGACTGATTACCGGTTGGAGTCATGCCATCGTGGCCGTGGTGATGCTCTCTTTGGCATCCCTGAACTGGCTGCTGCGCTTCAACGAACCCAGCGCGGTGCTGCCCTGGGGCTTGGCGATATCGCTGGTCACGGCAAGCCTGATTGCACTGGCCGGATGGCTGGGCGGCCAACTGGTGTATGAACACGCGGTAGGCGTGGAAGTAGAATCGTAGCCGCTCGAAGCCAGCTATCATCTCTGGGGTTGCCATTGAGTTAGCTCCATTCCAGCGGTTTTGAGAGCACAAACCCAAGGACGCCAAAGATGCCCAACACCGCCAGCAACAGCGCGCAAAGACTGGCCATCTTGACGCCCTTGAAAATGCCCATTTCCAAACGCAAGATGAGCCAGCCAAAGCAACCATGGGCGACCACCATCACCACCACGGCGCCCAGCTTGAGAATCAACCAGCCGCCCAGCAAGCCGTGTAAAAGAAACAACAGCGTGCCAGAGGCGATGGCAGCGAGCGCAGCAGGCGTGGCAATGGAATTATAAAAAAACCGCGGCATAGGCGGCGTGCCTTGGGCAAACCCAGCATCTTTACGCAGCTGAAGCGCTTGTAATAACAGCGCTGGCAGATAGAGAAGTGAGCCGCACCAAATAACCAGCGCGGCAATGTGCAGCAGTTTTAGCCATGGCATCGGGGCTTCCTTGCGTGACGAGGGCAGTGTCTGTAGTGACTTACTAACCCTAGTCAACCGATGCCACTCTGGCTAGGCAAAATGCCTAATTTTCAGCCGACCGAAATTTCGTAACCCGTGAATTTACGTAGATTAATCACTCCCGTATCAAGCATGAGGTACTGCCCTTTGATGCCCTGGAGTATGCCTTCGACCAGGGGCCGTTTATCAAAGTTATGCGATACGACTTTGCGCGGAAACGTCGCAACGGGATACTCAAACTGCAAAGGCGCTTCATCTAAGGTACGGATGGCGTCCTCGCCGTGTACACGGCGTAGCTGGTCCAACCCATCACCCAGGGTGCCCAGCAAGCGGTCGCGTTCGGCGCGGAGATCGAGTGGTTCGACCTCACCTTTGAGCATCGCACGCCAGTTGGTGCGGTCGGCCACCTCCTCTTTGAATAGCATTTCGACAAACCCGGACTGCTGACGGGTATTCACTTCGAGAATCGGCAGCGCCTGAATAGCGCCTTGATCCAACCAGCGGGTGGGCATTTGGGTTTTGCGGGTAATTCCCACCTTCAGTCCGGACGAGTTGGCAAGATAGACGATATGAGGCTGAAAACAGTGCGCCTCGCCCCACTCCGGCTCACGGCAGGTGCCTTGGTAATAGTGGCAGGTCTCTGGCTTCATGATGCAGGTATCGCACTGCGCCAGTCGCTTGAAACAAGGGTAGCAGAAACCTTGGGCAAAACTTTTCTTGGTTGCTCGCCCACAGTGAGTGCAGGCAATGGCACCACTCCAAGAGAGGCGCAGCGGCGTACCAATACGCTCGTTCAACGCCACCCGATGCTCACCTGCGCGCAGGTGGTAAACCACCGGTTCGTCTTGGCGGCTAGGCAGCGCCGCCGCCATTTTCTGCAGACATCCTTTAACCGGAGAAATATCTGGAATCAACAGATCAGTCACGCGTGGCATCCCGGCCCAGGCCCGCCATTTCGGGACTCACACCGGCACCCGTCGCACCTGCACCGCAGGTGCGCCGTTCCAAGTACCCTACGCGGCTCTCTTCCGGGACGTTGTTTTCGACTTCGTAACGCATGACGGCTTCCAGACACAGCTCGGTTTGCTCGGCCGTCAGGCGGCGCCCATCGGGCCATTTACGTAGCGAGACTGCCTGTTTCAGACTTTCATAAATCGCTGGCGTCATTTGGTTGATCATTTTATCGAAGGTCATATCGCTCACGGTCAGCACCTCACGTCTTGGCTGCGTTCAAATTGGTGGCATCAAGCTTTGCGTCGTTGAGAAGAATAATACCAGCCTGAGGCGAGCCCCACGAGCAGACCACCCAGGTGAGCTTCGTTGGCCACGTTGCCAAAGCCGACGGTACTGGCGATATCGGTCATGGTGAACACCATCCAACCCAGCATGAAGACCACCAGCATTTGCGGCACGAAAAAGCCACTGTTTGGGACACGGCGGGACATGAGCCACACATGGCCCAATAGCGCATAGACCACGCCGGACATACCGCCAAACAGCACCGTTCCGGTGACGTATTGCGCCAAGTTGGCACCGATACCGGCGACGAGAAGCAGGAGCAGCATCGTTTTACTGCCTTGCAGCAGCTCGATTTGCCGTCCGAAGTACCACACCCACATCAGATTGAATATCAGGTGCATCCAACCAAAATGCAGGAATGCGGGGGAGAGCAGACGCCATACCTGCCCTCCCAGCACGGTGTCCGCTAACGAACCGTACACCAACTGGCCTCCGGAAATACCCACTGGCACGATGGTCAGGGCCACCACCAGTAGATCGCCCAGCACGCCACTCAAGGCGAATATCAGAAGGCTAACGCCGATCATGAGTGCCGTAATGGGTACTTGGCGCAGAACAACCGCCCAATGTTGGGTATTGCGGGGTCGACGGAGACGCTCCTGCTCCCGAATGAGCGGTTCGCCGCGCTCCCATCGCTCGACCACGGCCCGCAGCTCGTCATGCTGGCGAGGGTCGGCGACCCACAATAGCTGGCCCTCCGCTTCGTCGGTGATGCGATGACCAATGCGGTAGTGCCACAACGCTTTGCGCAGTGCTTGTGTATCTGCGCCCGAGGGTAAGAGCATGACGGGATGCATGGCATCTCCCTAGTATCCAAGTGGTCTTGCAGCTTGCGGCCCGTTGCCAACGGAGAAGCAAAAAAATCCGGCGGAGGGGGCCGCCGGATAAAAGCAAGGGATCATTCAAGGGAACACTTACTCTGATATCCGGCAAGAGGGTTAGTTCAGCCGTTTTGCAAAAATTATGTAACCTTATGTAACCATTCTGCTTGATACTCAATCAAAATCGATTTCCCAAGGCTTGGGAAGCGCTCGCTCCTCTCTAGGCACTTGAATCCAAACGAAATGGTCAGCATTCAACTGTGTTTCACCGCTCCAACGATACGCCACTAACCGGCCAAACTTGACGGCGCTATAATCCAAACAAGCGATATTGGAAGCAGGCAGTGCAGGAATACCCTCACACCAGTAATGACCGATGAAGAGCGGCGGCTGATCGGGGCCGTAATAACTAAGCCGCTGCCGTTCGCTTTCGCTGAGTGGCTGCGTCTCTAAATCACCGGGAAGGTTATCAGGCTGAAACACCACATCGCCCCACTGCTGTGGATTGGCTGACCAAAAATGCGCTCGAAAAGTTTGCCGGGTAAAGCCATCGCCTGAATGGATCGCCACCCCTTTCGGTAACCGTATATGGGGACCGCGGGTGAGTCGATCAAGGATGCGATATGCCTGAGAGGACGGGTCAGTGGACTCCACCAAAAACTGGCTATCCATACGCGCTGTAGGCGCGCGCTGCTTGAGCTCATGGATCAGCGCGTCGTCCCAGCAGGCGTGCACGACACGGATTCCATCCAATTCTAAAAAGAGCGGAATGGTTTTGAACCACGCCAGCGTATCCTCCCACTCGTTGGTGTGATCACGGTACTGATTCAGCGTATCTTGAATGATGCGGTTGTGGCGTGGCGTATGCTCGCGAAGCCAACGCTTGCCGCTCCCGGCAGGCGCTGGGTGGGTATAGGCCAACGCGTTGTACTCGTGATTGCCCATCACGATGTGCGCCTCGCCCGCCTCTACCATACGTCGTGCAATCGTGACGGCGAGCCGGATGCGCGGTCCGCGATCGATGAGATCGCCTAAAAAGATCACTTTGCGCCGAGGATGGCGGTAGACACCGCTACGCTGGTGATACCCCAACCTCTCGAGCAGCGTTGCTAGCGTTGCGCCGCAGCCATGGACATCGCCGATTAAATCATAGCCCTCCATATCAATCCCCTAGCCGATGGCTCCAGCCGAGTTTACTGCGCAGCACATCGTAAAAATTGTGCCCAATAGGGTGCACTAACTGAACGCGCTCTGGCTTACGGGTAATGACCAGCACATCGTCAGGTTTGGCCACCGCACGTGTTTGGCCATCGCAGCTAATATGCGGGTAGGTCTGGTTGGTTTCGCCGATGTGAATACGTATTTCGCTGGCCGCATCGATCACGATGGGACGACTGGAGAGGGTATGTGGAAACATGGGCACCAGCGTCACCACATCCAATTTTGGGTGCATGATAGGCCCGCCGCCTGACAGTGCATAAGCAGTTGAGCCGGTCGGCGTGGCGACAATTAGCCCATCGCTACGCTGGCTATAAACGAACTGTCCATCGATGAACAGCTCGAACTCGATCATGCGCACCGCTTTGCCAGGGTGTACGACGACCTCGTTCAAGGCGTCACCGTTGCCTACCGCTACTCCGTTGCGGTAGAGCACTGCATCCAGCAAAAAACGCTCTTCGACTTCGAATGCGCCTGCCAATACCTCGCCGACCCGGTTTTCGAGCTCATCCGGTGAGATGTCGGTGAGAAAACCCAACCGCCCACGATTGACCCCCAGGATCAGCGTCCCGCTGCGGCATAGGGTTCGTGCGGCACCGAGAAGGCTACCATCCCCACCCACGACGATCACTAGGTCACATAATTCCCCCAGCATTCGACGGCTCGCTTCAGGTACGCCGTGATGGGACAGCGCCGTAGCGGTACGGTCTTCGATGAGTACTTTATAGTCATGCTCGGTTAAGTAGCGGACCAAGCGTTGAAGGGAGTCAACGACTTTGTCGCTGCCCAGACGGCCAATCAATCCAATCGTCTTGAACGGCGTCGCTGGATGACGAGGGCTACCAGAGGGGGAGCCTTGCGATGGGGTGGTGGACATGGGCAACTCTCGCTAGCATCAGCCCACATTATGGAGAGGAAGACAGTCACGAGCAAATTACCCGGCGCGATGGCGGCTTGCACGGCGCCGGGAAAAATCAGCGATTTAGCTTAGCTCGCCGCCCACTGGCGGCGCTGCAGCCACCAGTGGTTCAACCATAGCGAAGCGCCCATGATGGCAGCCCCCAGCAGTAACTTGCCAAGATCGGCATCGCGGTTCCAGATGACGAGATTGACGACCAGACCTGCAGGCACAAGCGCGTTGTTCATGATGGCCAGCGTACCCGCATCCACCTTAGTGGCACCCTGGTTCCAAGCGAAATATCCCACCCCCGACGCGACGAGGCCCAGCCACGCCAGAACGCCCCACTGAAGTGACGTCGAGGGTAGCGCCGCACCGTTGCCGAACAGCAAAAACGCAGGCAACGCCACCAGCATGGCGCCAATGAAGAACCAGCCAAACACGTTGTGCCACGCCAATGTCGGCGGAAGATCGGCTGCAAGACGACGGTAGCCGACTTGGCCAATGGCAAAACATAGGTTCGCGCCCTGCACGACCAAAAAACCTAACCAGAAACCGCTATCAACGCCATCGTAGCGAATGACCCCAGCCCCGATCACCGCGAGCACGGCGGTGACGAGATAGATGGGTGTAAAGCGCTTGAACATCAAATCGTCCAGCAGCGCGATGTAAACCGGCGTAAAAATAGTGAACAAGAGCACTTCTGGCACGGAGAGCAGTAAAAACGAGTGATAAAAGAAGGCATACATCACACCGAGCTGAATCGCGCCCAGTGCCATCAACGCCAGCCGCTGCTTACCGCGCAGCAGGCTTGGTCGTAAAAAAGGCAGAAATACCAGCATGGCCAACGTCACGCGCACCAGCACGGCAAAGTAGCTATCTACCTGCCCAGCGAGGTAGACCCCAATCAACGAGAACGAAAACGCCCACAACGCCGTAACGCCTACTAGGTAGCCCATCAGTAAACCCCAAAGAAGAAGATAGTTGACGATAATTATACGTCATTCACCTCTCCTGCCAATGCGCCAAGAGCGCAAAGCGGATTTATCGTTTACTCAACCAGACCAACGCGTAGATGATGCCTGGTATCCAACCCGCCAACGTCAGTAGCACACTAATGATCACACGCCGCGCACCTCCGTCGGTCAGCCCGAGGGCCAAGGGTGGTAGCAGTACGGCCAGTGCTCTATAGGCCCACTCGAGCGCTGCCGGCTCGTCAGGCGTTGCTCGGCTATGGACAGCAGGCGCTGGCTGCGCGCTGGCGGTGGCCTTTTCGCCCATTGGCGGAGGCGTAAAGTGCTCGACGGCAGCATTGGCCTGCTCAGAGGCCGCTTTCTCACGAGCGAGCGCCTTACGATGCGCTTCTTTGTCTATCTTTTGCTCTAGGGTGTCGGCACCTTCGGCAAGATCGTCATGGAAACGCTCCCAATCCTCCCAATCATGCGGAGTGCCTGATTTGGGGCGCTGCTGACCCGAACCTCGGGCACGCTCCCAGGCTTTCTCTTCCAGCGTATTGGGCTTGTCAGGATCTCGGTCCAAGCCCACGCCTTTGCGATTCAGGTATTCACGAGCGTCCATCACGACTCCTCACAGCATTCGAGGCTGATTTGAAAAAGCAAAGCGTTGAATAGAGACAGTATGGGGGCAGCGCAGAGTGAGTTAAATCACCTACAGTAAGAGAATCGGCCGCGGCCTGTCGATCACGATGAGGAGTGCTCTCATGAACAAAAAAATTCCGGATACCGTTAGAGACATCATGTCTCGTGACTGCTACCGCGTCTCAGGAGAGACATCCATCACGACGCTTGCCCAAGGGCTTGCGTTACATCGCCTGCCGGGGGCACCGGTCGTCGATATGTCGGACCGTTTGATCGGCTTCATCTCCGAACAAGATGTCTTGGGCCGCGTACTCGACAGCATTTACCATGACCACGAAGCCCCTCTGGTGAGAGAGCTGATGCGTCAAGACGTGCTGACCACCACCCCCAACAAAAGCGTGACCGACCTCGCGCAAGAGATGCTCGGCGCCAAACCGAAGATCTACCCCGTCGTCGAGCAGCATCGCTTGGTAGGGATCGTCACACGTCGCGACATTCTCATGGCCTTACTCACGATTCGTCGTCATTGAGTGCGACAACACCAAAGCGTTAGAGTCAGCCCAACGTACCTACAAAAAAAACCGCTGCTTGGGATAAGCAGCGGAAGCAAGGGATCGAAAACAATAGCCAGAACAACACGATTAGCGACTGCCATCGCTATGTTGCCTGTACACACTCAGACACTGCTCAGGGAAAAAGTTCGCAAAAGGTTAAAATTTTCGTCTCGGCGGGCGCAGGCGTATACTGGGCAATGACTCTGATGCGGGCGCCACGAGTGACGTCCATTCTGATGCGGCCGGGAGCGTGAGATGGCACTTTATTTACTAGTGTTGGGCGTGTGTGTACTGGTCATAGGCGCCGTGCTGTTGGTGCTGATGAACGCCGGAACCCCCCGCTACCGCACTGAGCCAAAAGACCTGATTACCCTCTTTGACAAGGCGTTGGAAAGCAGCGTGAGTGAGACCGAGTGGAATGCATTGATCGGTTACCCCATTCGCCACGATGAGTATCTCGACAATATTCGTCGCCGCGCGTCCCATTTGATGGATACCCATGGCAGGCGCTGGCAGATTGCTCAAGGCAAACCGCTGCTCAACCAAGAGGGTTATGCAGAGCTGAAAGCACTGCGCGACCATTTGGCGGCACATACAGCGCTTCGTCAGCGCTAACCACGCTGTAGCGACGAGGAGAACCGTATGCCGAGCACCATCCGACAAATACCTCTGGAAACGGCGACGAAGCATCACTCCCACGACTTTCATCAGATCGTCATTACACTGTGTGGCTCGTCGGAGTTTGAGATCGAGGGCTTGGGTGGGCGTGTGAATGCGTTTTCCGGCTGCATAGTACCTGCCAACCATGAACACTACTATTCGGGCAATGGCCACAATCGCCAACTGATTTTGGACCTGCCCGAGGACGCGCCCGCCCTTACCGGCGAACATCGCGAGCTGGTGGCGCTTTTCGATGCGCCGCGTTTTTTCGCGCTGGATAGCCCACTGCGCCACTATCTAACCTTTGTGGAGAGCGAGCTGGCCCGAGGATTTGACAACTCGGCGACCTCGTTTCAACAAGACCGTCTAGCCGCCACGCTGCTGGGCTCGCTAAAAGCGCGATTGGGTGCGTCGGGCGCGACGAACCAGCGCCGGATCAACCTCGATCAAATCGATCGTTTTATCCGTCGTCATTTGGCTGACGAGCTGCGCGTGGCAGATCTAGCCAAGCTTGCCTGCCTGAGCGAAGCGCATTTCTCCGAGCGTTTTCGCGCCCAAACGGGTCTATCGCCTTGGCAGTATGTTCGCAGGCAACGGCTACACGCGGCGCGCCAGCTCATTATGCAGAGCCGCCTGCCGTTGACCGATATTGCCATCCAAACGGGGTTTGCCAATCAAAGCGCCCTCTCCCACGCGTTTCGGCGCAGCTATGGCGCTTCACCACGCCAGTTACGGCAAGGCTTCGCGAATCCGGCGCTCGATACCGTCCACAGCTCAACGAACCACTCAACGGCTCTTCCACCCTCCGGTCCATCGGTAAGTCCGGGCATATTCTCTTCGCGCCGATAGGCATTCGGTTAAACGAACACGACGCCGTTGAACTGAGCCCTCGCCAGTGCCTGCCAACTCTACTAAAGTCGTAAACAGGTACTGCTTGCCGAGAAATTGACACGTTTTGCCATGAAAACGACATACACCTAACGGCGGCTAGCTCTAAATTCGATCGTCAGACTGGGCACCAGCCCTGCCATCACTTTTTTAACGGTAGCCAACCCAGCTATCGTTAAAGTTGCTCGTTTCAGACCTGTCTTACGGGGGCTCCAATGCTCAATGCTAAGAAAATGCGTGACTCTGCCACCTGGCAAACCGACCTCGATACGCTCATGCAGCGTGTCAGCGAACACTACATCGTCGACGAAGATGCTTACGTGGGCGAGCTGATCAAGCTGCTCAACGCCGATCAGGACGATTTCGCGCGCATTGAAGCCAACACGGCAGCGCTGGTACGCGACGTTCGCAACATGGACACCGCTGTCGATACCATCGACGAGCTGTTGCAACAGTACAGCCTGGATACCCACGAAGGGCTCATGCTGATGTGTCTCGCCGAGGCGATGTTGCGTATTCCGGACAAAGCTACCGCCGATGCACTCATCGAAGATAAATTGGGGCCAGCCGATTGGCAGTCCCACGTCGGCAAGAGCGAGTCGTGGATGGTCAACGCCTCGACTTGGGGCCTGCTGATGACCGGCCGGGTATTGAAGCTGGATCACCCTAAAGAGGGCCAGCCCGCCCATTTCATCAATCGCATGGTGAACCGCATGGGCGAGCCGGTCATTCGTCGGGCAATGACCGAAGCCATGAAAATCATGGGTAAACAATTCGTATTGGGCCGCGACATTAATGAAGCGCTAAAGCGCTCCAAGCCGCTGTTCAATAAAGGTTACACCTACTCTTACGACATGCTGGGCGAAGCCGCCCGCACCCGCGCCGACGCCAAGCGCTATTTCGACGATTACGCCCGTGCCATCGAGCAAGTCGGTAAAGCGTGTAAGTCCCTGGGCGACAAGACGCCTGCCCCCTCGGTCTCCATCAAGCTTTCCGCTCTTCACCCGCGCTATGAATTCGGCCGCCGAGAGCAAGTGCTGGCCGAGTTGGTGGATACCGTCAACCAGCTGGTCACCAAAGCACGCGCGCTAGACGTGGCCGTTACCATTGATGCCGAAGAAGTCGATCGGCTGGAACTCTCACTGGAAGTGTTCCGTGCGATTTATCAAAGCGACGCCGTCAAAGGCTGGGGTCACTTTGGCCTAGTGGTACAGGCGTACTCGAAGCGCGCACTACCGGTGCTGCACTACATCAACCGCTTGGCCGACGAACAGGGCGATGAAATTCCGCTGCGTTTGGTCAAAGGGGCGTACTGGGACAGCGAGATCAAAGAGTCGCAGCAGTTGGGTATCGATGGTTACCCGGTTTACACCCGCAAGGCGTGTACCGACGTAGCGTATTTGGCCTGTGCGCAGTTCTTGCTCTCTGACGACACCCGTGGCCGCATCTTCCCGCAGTTCGCGACGCATAACGCCCACACCGTCACCACCATTTTGGAACTCGCGAACCACGACAAGCGCCCGTTCGAATTCCAGCGTCTGCACGGTATGGGCGAAGCGCTTTATGATGCGGCCCTGGAGCGTGCGCCCAAAGGCACCTACTGCCGTATCTACGCGCCGGTCGGGGCTCATAAAGACCTGCTGCCTTACTTGGTTCGTCGCCTGCTGGAAAACGGCGCCAACTCATCGTTCGTTCACCAGATCGTCGATCCCGACGTGCCGGTAGAGTCGCTGTGCCAGCACCCCATTGACACCCTGCGTCAACAGAAAACGTTCTATAACAAGCGTATTCCGCTGCCGAAAGACATCTATGGACCCAAACGTCGCAACTCACGCGGGGTCAATCTCAATATCCGTAGCCACTACTACCCGCTGATGGAGAAGATGGGCGGGTTCATGGACAAGCAGTACCCCACCAAGCCGCTGCTAGCCTTCGATGTGGCCGATGACAGCGCCAACACGCATCGCGTAACGTCGCCATTCGATCGTCGCCAAACCGTCGGTAGCGTGCAGTGGACCAGTAAAGAGCAAGCGGCGAAAGCCCTCGATGCCGCCTGGGAAGCCTTTCCACGCTGGGACGCGACGCCCGTCGCCGAGCGCGCGGCGATTGTGCGTCGGCTGGGCGATCTGATGGAAGAGCACATGGCGGAGCTGATGACGCTCTGCTCCCGCGAGGGCGGCAAGCTGCTCACCGATGGCGTCGATGAAATCAAGGAAGCGGTCGATTTCTGCCGCTACTATGCCATGCGTGCCGAGGCGTCGTTTGGCGAGCCGATCGAACTGCCTGGCCCGACCGGTGAGTCCAACCGGTTGACCATGGGTGGTAAAGGCGTGTTTGCAGCCATCAGCCCCTGGAACTTCCCGGTGGCGATCTTCTGCGGACAAATCGTTGCCGCCGCCGTTGCAGGCAACACGGTGCTGGCAAAACCCGCCGAGCAAACCTCGATCGTTGCCCACCGCGTCATCGAGCTGTTGTACGAAGCCGGTATGCCCCGCGACGTGGTGCAGCTGTTGCCGGGCGACGGCCCGACCGTGGGCAGCGTATTGACGTCTGACCCGCGCATTACCGGCGTGGTCTTCACCGGCGGCACCGACACGGCGCAAATCATCAACCGCGCATTGGCCGCCCGCGAAAATGCGCCGCTACCCACGCTGATCGCCGAAACCGGCGGTATGAACGCGATGATCGTCGACTCGACGGCCCTGCCGGAGCAGGTCGTCGTGGATGTGATTCAATCGGCGTTCCAGAGTGCCGGTCAGCGCTGCTCGGCCCTGCGAGTGCTCTACCTTCAGGAAGACGTCGCTGATCGCGTCATCGAAATTCTCAAGGGTGCGATGAGCGAACTGCGGATCGGCGACCCCCGCGACCTGGGCACCGATGTCGGCCCCGTCATCGATGAAGACGCGCGTAAAGGCTTAATGGCGCACATCGAAAAGCTCAAAGGCGAAAACCGCTTAGTCGCCGAAACGCCTATGGCCGCTGAACACACCCAGCACGGTACGTTCGTGCCGCCAGTGGCCTTTACCATCGATAGCATCGATGCCCTTACCCGCGAGCAGTTTGGCCCCATCCTGCATATCGTGCGCTACAAAGCACGCGAGTTGGACAAGGTCATCAACGACATCAACGGCCGTGGATATGGCCTGACATTTGGGGTACATAGCCGTAATGAATCCTTTGCCGCTGAAATAGCGCAGAAAATTCGAGTAGGCAATGTGTATATCAACCGTAATATCATCGGGGCTGTCGTGGGCGTTCAACCGTTCGGTGGACAGGGGCTATCCGGCACTGGCCCGAAAGCAGGCGGACCGCACTATTTGCAGCGCTTCGTGACCGAAAAAACGATTACTAACAACACCGCCGCCCTAGGTGGCAACGCGTCACTTCTGGCGCTAGGGGATGAGTAACGGCTTGTCCATACAACTAACCTGAACTCCTGAAAAGGAACCGTCTCATGGTTGACAATAATAGAGCAACTGCCTTGACGCGGGGGGCCTTCACGGGCCTCCCGCCGGGCACGGGGAACACGAGATACGCACGTACCCATCAATTCTCTCATGCTTCGTCGAGCGAATGCGCGACGCTTGGCAGTAGAAGAGCGACTCAGGATTAACAACAACAAGGCTGCTGATGGCCGCCATGGCCTGGCCAACGCAGCCCCTGTCGACGCTCGCCGTGTACAAAAGGGTCAGCACCCGCAGTCGCTTTTGTACGTAGCGTAGCGTCGTCCTCACAAATTGGAGAAGTTTCATGGCTACAGGTGTCTGGATTAGCTTATTTGGTTACTTTGCGCTGATGATCGCCATTGGCGTGTATGCAATGCGCAAATCCACGTCTTCTTCTGAAGACTATATGTTGGGGGGGCGAACTCTTAGCCCACAGGTCGCCGCACTTTCCGCGGGCGCTTCGGACATGAGCGGCTGGCTGCTGTTGGGGTTGCCCGGCGCCATGTTCGTATCGGGCCTGGGTTCCGCCTGGATCGGGATCGGCTTGCTGGTCGGGGCGTTCTTTAACTGGCTGCTGGTGGCGCCACGCCTGCGTGAGCAGACCATTCACTACGGTAACGCCATCACCATCCCGGCCTTTTTGGCCAATCGCTTCCCGACCCGGGCGCTGTCACTGCGCACGGTATCGGCCATCGTCATCGTGATTTTCTTCGCCGTTTACACGGCGTCGGGCCTCGTCGCTGGCGGCAAGCTGTTCGAAAGCGCATTCACGGGGGTTTATAACTTCGGTGACATGAGCAACTACGCCATGGGCGTGGTCATCACCCTGGGCGTGGTATTGATCTATACCGTCGTGGGCGGCTTTTTGGCGGTGAGCATGACCGACTTCGTGCAGGGCTGCATCATGATGTTGGCGCTGATCATCATGCCAGCCGTAGTACTGTTCGGCGAAGGCGGCGGCGGTTTCTCCCAGGCCTCCGAAACGCTGAATAGCGTTGACCCCACCCTGCTCTCTTGGACGACCGGCTTGACCTTTATCGGCTGGCTGTCAGCGGTTACTTGGGGCCTTGGCTATTTTGGTCAGCCGCATATCATCGTGCGCTTCATGGCCATCCGCTCACAAAAGGATGTGCCCATTGCGCGCAACATTGGCATGGGATGGATGCTGGTATCGCTCATTGGAGCCGTTTCTCTGGGCTTGGCAGGTCGTGCGTTTGCCGTTCGTAATGGGCTGGACGTACAAGACCCAGAAACCATCTTCATTATTCTAGCCAACCTGCTGTTCCATCCGTTGATCACCGGCTTCCTGTATGCGGCGCTGCTGGCGGCCATCATGAGCACCATCTCTAGTCAGCTGCTCGTCTCCTCTTCCTCGCTGACCGAGGATTTCTATCGTCTCTTCCTGCACAAAAATGCCACTGAGCAGCAGTGTGTGGCAGTGGGACGCGTCTGCGTCGTGCTGGTCGGTATTGTGGCAGCCTTTATTGCCTCTGACGAAAACTCCCAAGTGCTGGGTCTGGTCAGTAACGCCTGGGCGGGCTTTGGTGCAGCCTTTGGCCCGCTGATCATCTTGTCACTGATGTGGCCACGTACTAACGGTGCGGGCGCGGTAGCCGGTATGATCGTCGGCGCAGTCACCGTCATGGTATGGATTGCACTGGGCTGGAACGGCTCCTTCATGGGTGGTCCCGGCGTGTATGAAATCATTCCAGGCTTCATCGCCTCGTTCATCGCCATTCTGGTCGTCAGCAGCGTGACGGCAGACGCCGGTGAGTACAAGCATATCGACCGTCAAGAAGCGTAATCCAAGATCGGATGCAAAAAGCTCAGCGGGGCAACCCGCTGAGCTTTTTTGTGCGCGGTACTTTGTGTCGAAAGTTTCGAGCCACAAGAGCACCGCGATTGCTCCAGGTCAAGAACGCCTTCGCCCTGACTCGATACACTGTCCGCATGATCGCTAAGCAACTCACTTCCCTAAAATGAACGGTCAGGAGCGACGCCATGCGCCTTTTATCACTTCCCACCTTACTCGCCACTGGGTTTGCCGCTGCCACCTTGGCCATCAGCAGCCAAGCCATTGCCTACGGTGCCGGCGACTTTTTCACCCGTGTAGGGGTCGCTAAAGTAGCCCCCAAGAGCGACAACGGCTCGCTGGCAGGCGGTGCCTTCGCAGTGGATGTTCAGGATAAAACCGACTTCGCGTTCACCTTGGGCTACCGCTTCCACGATAAGCTGGGCGTCGAGCTGCTGGCCGCACTCCCCTTTGAGCACGACATCCAACTCAATGGCGAGAACCTCGCCTCTACCAAGCACCTGCCGCCGACCTTAACCTTGCAGTACTATCCGTTGGGCGGAAGCGACGCTCGCGTACAGCCCTACGTTGGCGCAGGCATCAATTACACACGCTTCTCCGATGAGCAGCTAGCGATTGGCGAACTCGATCTCGACGACTCCTGGGGCGCTGCCGCCCAAATTGGTGTCGACCTGCTGATCGACGAACATTGGGCATTGAATGCTGCCGCCTGGTACTTGGACATCGATACCGATGCCACCGTCAATGGTGCCGCTGCAGGCACCGTTGCCATTGACCCCATGGTCGTCATGGCAGGATTGAGCTACCGTTTCTGAAGCGACGCAGTCTCCACAAAAAAATGCCCAGGGCGAGCGCCTTGGGCATTTTCGTTGATGAGACGCGCTCTTAATTCTCGGTGACGATTTGGTCGACACGCTCCACTGCTTTGACGACGAGCACTTGGTCACTGGCCCGGAACTTCTCCTGCATCATGTAAGCCGCCACCGCAGGGGCAACGTCGCACTTGGCAGGCATGGCGGCTTTGGCATCGATTAACGCGTTCAGTCGCGCAATGAACACATAACGCACCCATTGAGGCAACGACATGGTATCGATACAGAAAGGCTGCTGGCTGGCAAACGCCGACGCCTCGGGCGTAGGGGTGCGCCATAAATTCGCGGCCTTCATGGCGGCTTCAAGCTCGAGAAGCGCGGTTTGAAGCTGTTGATGGACGCTCATAAACACCTTGGGGTTGAACAATGTTGACATCCATTATCCCAACTCTGTGGGTAAGTTGCCACTCGTACGCCTCTATCGAAGTCGTTATTCACAGATTCACAGAAAACCTGCAAGAGGCTGTGGATAAACTATGGAAAGGTGTCGCCACCGCTACTCTCACGCGGCTTACACCACGTTGTTCAATTTTTAACCACCTAGACAATAAAGCGCGGATTAATCAGCGGTTGCGGCTGACAGTGGCAAACTAGCAAGGTAGAGTGCAGGCTTGAAAAGCGGAAGGATGTCATGCAGCCAATTCACACCCTTGATGAGTTTTTTACGCGCAGCGGTGCGGAGGTATCGCTTTACCATATGGGGCGCCGGGTCACGGCGTGTCCACGAGACATATTGCGCGCTTTCGAGAACGCCGAGCACGCATGGCCCGAGCCTTGGCAGGGTCAGGCACGGCTCGCCATCGTCTTCCGTTTGGGAGCCATGGAAGAGCCTGCCATTTGGTTCTTGGCACTGCCACTGGACGAGCAAGGCATGCTCTCGCCTGCCCAGCGTGACGGTTTCATCAACCGTCTGTTGGAAACGCTTGGGCGCAATGCCGCCGCCACCGACCTGGGCGCCGCCGACACGGCAGACGTCGATCATCTGATGAAAGATAATCCACTGGCGTTTACGCCGGACATTACTTTTCAGGCCATGCTCAATGCCCGGGCTACCCATGCCCATGGCCTATCTGCCAGCCAGCACCTAGAGGCTGTGGAAGCGTATTTGAGCGGCCAACAGACGATCGACTGGCAAGCGTTGGGGCTACAAGGCATTGCCGATTACGTCGTTCGCTTGGATAACGAGACCGCAGAGGCGCTCGCCGGCCGCATTCCCGGCCTGCCGACAAGTGTGATCCACTCCTTATGCTACTGCTTGGAGCACCAACCCTTGCCGGATGCACTCGTCGAAGCTCTGCGCGCGCGTGGCGAGGTGGCAGCCAGCGAGGGAGATTTAGAAACGCTGTGCGCCTGCGTGCGGTCCGTTGGCAGCTCCCGTGGAGCTCTAGCAGGCGAATGGTATAGCCACCTGCTAAACGACCCGGCAGCCTGCGGCCCAGATTTGATGGCCGCCATGGCCGGACGCGGCTGGCCATGGCTAGAAGACGCCGAACGCCTTCCCCGGTTCCTACAGCGCTTGGCGGAAGACGAGCGCAGCCACTTTGCCTCCGTGGTACGCGACATTGCGTTGATTCCTCGTCTACGCTTACCCGTTATGCTTACCCTACGTGACGCGCCTGCGGGTTCCGCTATCCAGGCGCGTTTATCGGCCATGCAGTCTTCGCATAACGGCTAACAACAAACGTCATCACTATGTCTTGTTTTTCTTATATCGTCAGGAGTGCACTGTGAAGGAATTACCCTATCAGGCCAAAGCGGTCATCGGCCGCCGCGAAATGGTGACGTTACCTGAGTTAGGGCTTCACCTCTGCTGCAAAGCCGATACTGGTGCGCGCACGTCGGCACTGCACGCCGAAGAGATCGAAACCCACGAAGATGCCGACGGGCAGCTATGGGTGAGTTTTTTGACCCATAGCGGCGGACCAGAAACCCCAGCACACCGCTACCGTTTACACCTACACGACCGTCGACGCGTCACCAGCTCAAACGGCCATAGCGAGTGGCGCTATGTGATTAGAACCCCTATGCAACTGGGCGAACTGAACTTTCCGGTTGAACTCACCCTGACCGACCGTCGCAATATGCGCCACGCGATGTTGCTGGGCAGGCGTGCCATGCGCCGCCTGCTCGTCGCCCCCGGTGCCGCTTTTTTGCACGGCGAGCCTTGAACACTTTTAAACGGCAACTTTTTCAACCCGGAGCCTTGCATGCATATTGCCCTGCTTTCGCGTAATCGCAACCTCTACTCTACCCGCCGACTGGTGGAAGCCGCCGAACAGCGCGGCCACACTGCCCGGGTTGTGGATACCCTGCGCTGCTATATGAGCATCGCCTCGCACCACCCTTCTATTCACTATAAAGGCGCGGAAATCGAGCCGTTCGATGCGGTCATCCCTCGTATTGGCGCGTCGGTGACTTTTTACGGCTGTGCGGTGCTACGTCAGTTCGAAATGATGGGCACTTACGTCCTCAACGACTCGGTCGCGATTACTCGCTCCCGTGACAAGCTGCGTTCGCTGCAGCTGCTCTCCCGTAAAGGCTTGGGCCTACCCATTACTGGTTTTGCTCACTCCCCTGACGACATTCCCGACCTGATCACCATGGTGAAGGGTGCCCCCCTGGTCATCAAGCTACTGGAAGGCACTCAAGGCATTGGTGTGGTATTGGCAGAAACCAACCAAGCCGCAGAGTCCGTAATTCAAGCCTTCATGGGCATGAAAGCCAATATCATGGTGCAGGAGTACATCAAGGAAGCACGCGGCGCCGATATTCGCTGTTTCGTCATTGGTGATAAGGTCGTCGCTTCGATGAAGCGACAAGCGGCAGAGGGCGAATTCCGCTCTAACCTACACCGCGGCGGCACCGCTAGCGTGATTCGCATTACCCCCGAAGAGCGTTCCACCGCAATTCGTGCAGCCAAGGCGATGGGACTGCGCGTCGCGGGCGTGGATTTGCTTCGCTCGAACCACGGCCCGGTGATCATGGAAGTCAACTCGTCTCCCGGACTACAGGGCATCGAGAGCGCCACCGGCAAGGATATTGCCGGCATGATCATCGAGCATATCGAAAAGAATGCAGTGCCTGCTCGCAAAGCACCACCCAAGCCTAAAGGCTAACGGTCAATTGCAAAAATAATCCCCATTAGGGGTGGCAAATCAACGCTGCCACCCCCACAATCTGCGTCACCGAAGGAGGTAGACGCTCATGTTTCTCGACAATCGCCAAGTGGCGATGGACAGCGTGCTGGAAGCGCTGGCCGATAGCATTGATTATTTCCAGGACAATATCGAACGCCTGCGCCCCTCGCTGCGCGATGCACTGAAGCCGCACTATACTGAGCGACTCCAACAAATGCGCACGTTGCAGGAGCTTGCCCGTGCTCACCTGAAAATGCTGCCACGGGATGCGGATGTCGAGCGGGACGATTTTCTGTGGCTGTGGAGCCGTTTGAAGAGTTTCGTGGGCAACGATAGCCAAGTATTGATCAATGAGCTGTTGGAACAAGAGCGTGTACTCATGCAGGCCCTTTCAACGCTATTCACTCACCCTCTGCCCGATCCCATCGAGCCGGTCGTGGACGAGTGCATGCAGGGTTGCCGAAAGCTTATCCGGGAGCTGTATAGCCTGCAAAAACGCAAAGCCCGGCGCTAGTATCGGGCATTAGGGGTTAAGTACTCCTCGGCACTCGGCTCTATCCCCCTTTCATCCTCCTGCGTCTGCAATAACAGTAGAGCAGCATCGCTATTAACGGTCGTTTCGAGTGCCGGTTTGCTGCTTTCAGTCGCACTACTGCTCTGCGGCTGTAGATCGATCGGCTCAGCGGGACCAAGAAAGTAAGGCTCCCTTCCCCAGAGGTATAGGTCTCCCAACGTGGCAATGCGTGCGACCCACTCGCGCATCCTCAGCCGCCACTCGTCTGCTGCGGGTTGCTCCTCTGCGATGCAGCCCGTCACGTCCATGCCTAGCGCTCGACCAATAAAGATGGCCCGAGGCAAATGCCAGCTCTGAGTGACCAATAGCGCCTCATCCAACTGAAACACATCTCGCGCACGCACCATCGTGTCGTAGGTGCTAAAGCCAGCGAAATCCATCGTCAGCTGCTCCGCGGACACCCCTCGGCGATACAGGTCTCGCCACATGGCGCGCGGCTCGTTATACGCCTGGGTGCGATTGTCCCCGGAGATCAGCAGATGCTTCACACGCTGGTCAGCCACAAGGCGCGCTGAGGTTCGCATGCGGGCATGAAAGTGAGGGTTGCGCAGACCACTGCGCGTCCAGTGAGAGGTGCCAAACACAATCGCCACATCGGTCGGACGACACTGCGCCCAGTGGCCGTCGATATAGCGTGTGGTGCTCGCGAGCACCCACAAATTACCGGCTATAAACAGCAATGTCGCCAGCAGCAACAAGGCTCCTAGCGACATTAGCAAACGCTTCATCCAACGTAATAACAGGCTGTGCATCCAGCTCCCCAACAGGGGTTAGAACATGCCGAGCTCTAGCTTGGCTTCGTCGCTCATCATGTCACGACTCCAGGGCGGGCTGAAGACGATCTCGGTATGCACCTTGTTGATTTGCGGCGCTCCCAGGATTTTGTTGCGCGCATCGGCGGCAATCACGTCCCCCATTCCACACCCTGGCGCGGTCAACGTCATACGGATAGTCACCATACGCTCGCCGCTGATCAAGCGCTCGATTCGGCAGCCATATACCAACCCTAGATCAACGATGTTGACCGGTATTTCGGGATCGAAACAGGTGCGCAACTGATCCCACACGAACTGCTCGATCTCTTCATCGCTAGCGCTCTCAGGGAGCGTCGGCCGTGGGAGCGGCTCTAGCCCCAGCGCGTCCAAATGACGTCCTTCGATCAAGTATAAACGCCCTTCGAACCCGACACTGACCGAGCTGCCTTTGGCTTGCATGACGCTGACGACACTATCTTCCGCCAGCGTCTCCGTTTTGCCAAACGGAATGGCGATAGCGTCGACATCTCGTTGCAGCGGTAGTTGTTGGCCTCGTTCGAGGCTGGCCACTTGCTCGATATCCATAGCAGTCCTTAACGTACCATCCCAATCACGCGGTTGAGCGCTGCCACGAAGATATCCACTTCGTCGAGCGTATTATACGCCGCAAACGAGGCACGACAGGTTGCCTCGACACCAAAATGGTGAAGCAGCGGCTGAGCACAGTGGTGTCCAGTGCGAATCGCGACGCCTAACTGGTCGATAAGCAGGCCAATGTCCTGGGCATGCGCACCCTCGACCACAAAGGAGAGAACACCCGCTTTATGGGGCGCGGTTCCCAGGATACGCAGGCCGTCGATCTGGTTGACGGCCTGAGTCGCATGGTCCAGCAATACCGTTTCCCAGGCACTAATCGCGTCGACACCGACGCCTTCCATCCACTCCAAGGCGCGCCCTAGTGCCACGACCTCGGCAATGGCGGGCGTGCCCGCTTCGAATTTATGAGGAATATCGGCAAAGGTAGTGCCAACATCGAAAGAGACGGTGCTAATCATCTCACCACCACCCTGCCAAGGCGGCATGGCCTCTAGTAGCGCCTGCTTGCCGTAAAGCACGCCTACGCCCGTGGGGCCGTATACTTTATGACCTGAGAAAGCGTAGAAATCGGCGTCTATCTCCTGAACATCGACCTGCTGATGCGGCGTGGCCTGGGCGCCATCGACCAGGATCAATGCGCCGTGCTGATGCGCCAATGCCGCCATCTCTTTCACCGGGTTGATCGTGCCCAGTGCATTGGAGACATGATTCACGGCCACTAGCTTGGTGCGCTCGTTCAACAGCTCACGGTACGCCTGCATATCGAGCGAACCGCGAGCATCGACCGGAATCACCTTGATGGTGACCCCTCGCTCGGCTGCCAACAGCTGCCAAGGCACGATGTTAGAGTGGTGCTCCAGCATCGAGATCAATACCTCGTCACCCGCGCCGAGTGAGCTGCGCCCCCAGCTCTGCGCGACGAGATTGATGGCCTCGGTAGTACCCCGCGTGAAAATGATTTGGCGAGCATCTTCAGCATTGAGAAACGCTTTGACACGATGACGTGTGGTTTCAAAAGCGGCTGTCGCTTCATCGGCCAGCGTGTGCAGCCCTCGGTGAATGTTGGCGTTATAGCGCGAATAGTAGTCGCTAAACACCTCGATCACCTGTTGTGGCGTTTGGCTGGTCGCCGCGTTATCCAAATAGACGAGTGGTTTACCGTGCACTTCACGATTTAAAATCGGAAAGTCGCCACGCAGTGCCTCAACGTCATACGCCGCAGTGCTGCCCGCCATGGGCTTCTCAATCACGCTATGGGGCATCGATGACTCCTTGATTAATCGTTGAGCGCAGCCGCCGCTTCGACCAGTCCGGCCAGATTGAAACGCTCCGGCAATTTACCCGCCACCGCCAACTCGACGCGCTCAGCGACGGCATCCAGTGCCACTTGCTCCAGCACTTCCCCAGCAAACGCCAGTGTCAGAAGGCCACGGGCGGTGGCTTCGTCGATACCGCGGGTACGCAGTGCGTAGATCGCGTCCTCGTCCAACTGACCGGTAGTGGTACCGTGGGAGCACTTCACGTCGTCGGCATAGATTTCGAGCTCGGGTTTTGCGTCGATTTGCGCGCGATCCGATAGCAGCAGGTTCTGGTTGCTCTGGAAACCTTCGATCTTCTGGCTGTCGCGCTTCACGTAGACCTTACCGTTGAAGACGCCGTGAGCGCGGTCATCCAGAATGCCTTTGTAGTTTTCGTTCGAGAACGTCAGCGGGGCGTTGTGGTTGACCTTGGTGTGGTTGTCCACGTGCTGACGCCCCTGGCCAAAGAACAGGCCGTAGAAGTTCGTCTCAGCGCCCTGCCCATTCAAATCGCTGATCAGGTCGTTACGCACCAGCGCGCCACCCAGATTCAAGTTGTGCGAGGTGTAGCGGCTGTCACGATTCTGCTCTACGTGGATGCTCGCTACATGCAGATCGCCGAGCGGCGCCTCCTGCAGCTTGTAGTGGTTCAAAATCGCCCCACGATCCAGCATCAACTCAGCCACCACGTTGGTGAAGTTGGTGGCATCCGCCTCTCCTACGTAGTGCTCGATCAGTGTCGCTTCGCTACGCCCAGCGGCTTCCACCAGAATGCGTGGATGGCTCATCACCGGCGTGCCCGCGCGGGAAAGGAACTGTAGCAAAATGGGCTTTTCGACTACGGTGCCGGGGGCGATACGCACCACAGCGCCCTCTTCCATAAAGGCCGTGTTCAGCGCAGCAAAGCTCGAGAAGTCGACACCGGTCAAACGACCCAACGGCCCTCCAACGGCTTCATGGTTATCCGTCAGCGCTTTGGAGAGCGGCATGACCTGAACGCTGTCGGGAAGCGCATCGAGGTCCGATAGCGCTGCCGAAAACACACCGTCCACGAACGTCAGCCGGTAAGCATCCAGGGGCAGCGTGAGGGCAGCCGCCTGGGCCTGAGAGAACTCGGCGTTCTCTGCCAAGGCAAAGTTGCCCTGGGCGATGGCGCGAACATCGGTGTATTTCCACTCTTCATCGCGGCGGGTCGGGAAGCCCATTGCTTCGAAGCGAGCCGCGCCCGCCTGACGGCGAGCAGCGATCCAGGTAGGCTCTCCAGCGCGCTGCTGACTGCGCGCCGCTAGCGTGTCCAGAAAGGTTTGGGTATCGCTCATGCCACGGACTCCTCAATGCCTTCGTAACCGTTGGCCTCTAGCTCTTTGGCAAGCTCGGCATCGCCGGTTTTGACGATGCGGCCGTCGACCAGAACGTGGACTTTGTCCGGTACGATGTAGTCCAGCAGGCGCTGATAGTGGGTGACCAATAGAATGGCACGCTCTTCGGCACGCAGGCTGTTCACGCCGTCAGCGACGACTTTCATGGCGTCGATGTCGAGGCCAGAGTCGATTTCGTCGAGCATGGCCATCTTTGGCTGAAGCACCAGCATCTGCAGGATTTCATTACGCTTTTTCTCACCGCCGGAAAAGCCTTCGTTCACCGCACGCTGCAGAAAGCTGGCGTCCATTTTCATGAAGCCAAGCTTCTCTTTCACCAGCTTCATGAATTCGGGGGCAGGCATTTCACCTTCACCGCGCGCAGCCCGCTGAGCGTTCAGCGCGGACTTCAGCAGGTAGATGTTCTTCACGCCCGGAATTTCGACCGGGTATTGGAAACCCAGCAGCAGACCCGCTTGGGCGCGCTCTTCGATTTCCATCTCCAGTACGTCCTGACCTTCGAACGTAATGCTGCCTTGGGTCACCTCATAGCCATCTTTACCAGCAATAACTGCTGACAACGTGGATTTACCCGCGCCGTTGGGGCCCATGATGGCGTGAACTTCACCGGCATTGATGGTGAGCGTCAAGCCTTTCAGAATCTCTTTACCTTCGACGGTGACGTGTAAATCATTAACTTGCAACATAGTGATCGCCTTTTAAATGCTTGCGGGTCGCGAGCGCGACGCCCTTAAAATGAGTTGGGTGCCGGTGCGGTTAGCCCACCGCGCCTTCCAGAGTGACATTTAGCAGTGCTTCCGCCTCAACTGCGAATTCCATCGGCAGTTCCTGGAAAACGTCTTTACAGAAACCGTTAACGATCATGCTGACCGCGTCCTCTTCGGAGATACCGCGGCTCTGGCAGTAGAAGAGCTGATCTTCACCAATCTTGGAGGTCGTTGCTTCGTGCTCGATGGTCGCCGTGCTGTTACCGATTTCTTGATACGGGAAAGTGTGTGCCCCGCACTTGTCGCCGATCAGCAGTGAATCGCACTGGGTAAAGTTACGCGCACCCTTGGCACGCGGCCCGATTTTGACGAGACCACGGTAGGACTGGTCGCTCTTACCCGCCGAAATGCCTTTGGCGACGATGTAGGAGCGAGTACCCTCACCAATGTGAATCATCTTGGTGCCGGTATCCGCCTGCTGGCGGCCATTGGTAACGGCAACGGAGTAGAACTCGCCGATGCTGTCTTTGCCACGCAGTACGCAAGAAGGATACTTCCAGGTGATCGCCGAGCCGGTTTCGACCTGTGTCCAGCTGATGCGGGAACGCTCACCACGGCAGTCTCCGCGCTTGGTCACGAAGTTATAGATGCCGCCCTTACCCTCTTCGTCACCGGGATACCAGTTCTGTACGGTGGAGTACTTGATGTAGGCATCGTCCAATGCAACCAGTTCGACCACGGCAGCGTGCAACTGGTTTTCATCGCGCATGGGTGCGGTGCAGCCTTCCAGGTAGGAGACCTCGGCACGATCCTCGCAGATGATCAGCGTGCGCTCGAACTGGCCCGTATTGGCCGCGTTAATACGGAAGTAGGTAGACAGCTCCATCGGGCACTTCACGCCTTTTGGCACGAACACGAACGAGCCATCAGTGAACACGGCGGAGTTTAGCGCAGCAAAATAGTTATCAGCCACGGGCACTACCGTACCCAGGTACTGCTTGATCAAATCCGGGTAGTCACGAATCGCTTCGGAAATGGAGCAGAAAATCACGCCCGCTTCCGCCAGCTCTTTTTTGAAGGTCGTCGCAACCGAGACGGAGTCGAAGACCGCATCGACGGCAACCCCTGCCAGGGCGGCACGCTCGTGCAGCGGAATACCCAGTTTCTCGTAGGTTTCCAGCAGTTTAGGGTCTACCTCGTCGAGGCTTTGGGGACGATCTTCTGGGCGCTTGGGCGCACTGAAATAGGAGATCTCTTGATAATCGATGGGCGGATAGTCGAGGTGCGCCCAGGATGGCTCTTCCATCTTCAACCACTGACGATACGCATCCAGACGCCACTCCAACATCCACTCGGGCTCGCCTTTCTTCTTGGAAATGAAGGCAATGGTGTTTTCATCAAGGCCAGGTGGCAGTGTGTCGCTTTCGATATCGGTTACAAAACCATCTTTGTACTCGCGACGAACCAACTGTTCCATTTCTTCGCTTGCCATGGTGATACCCTCCGGGCAGTTGGGTGGCGAGGTCAGCTCGCCGTCAATAGGGTGATAGACCTAGCGGCTTATGCGGATGCCGCCGATAGGCTAATGCTTTGGATCGGTAACTGTACGGGCAGTTTGATAGGTGTCGTGTCGGCCAAGTGCGCCAACGTCACACTTTCGAGTAACGTACGAATGGCCAGCGATACTCGCTGCCAGTTGTCGGCCACACCGCAGGTGGCCACCAAGTCGCACTCACCTTCGGCTTGGCTGCACTCGGTCATCGCGACGGGGCCTTCAATGGCACTGATAATGTCAGCCGCCGTGATGTGCGACGCTGGCCGCGCTAGGCGATAACCACCTTGAACCCCACGCTGCGACTCCAAGAGTCCTGCTTTCACCAGCATTTTAAGGGTTTTACTCACGGTGGGATGGGGTAGCTGTACCGCGTCTGCTAAGTCAGCCGCCGCATGCGACGCCTGGGGATGACGGGCAATTTGTGCCATCACCACAGCGGCATAATCTGTCAGCCGAGAAAGCTTGAGCATAGTCACTCCGTTTGCCATCGCGTTGGGCCGAACCGTTGGCCTACCCGCTAATTGGGTACCATTTTAGTCCTGTATAAATTTGATGTGAAGCCCTTCTGCAAAATCCTTATCAAATAGCGCGACTTCTTAGCACGTTCGCGGCTGATAACATCAAAAAAGCCAATCATTATCATTTAGGAAAACTATGACATGGACATAAAAAAGCCTGCTCGCAAGCGGCAGGCTGTCAGAAGGCGGGATTAAGAGGTGACTTTCTTGACGAACATGGACTTCAATTTCATAGGACCAATACCGTCGACTTTACAGTCGATGTCGTGATCGCCGTCCACCAATCGAATGTTTTTGACTTTGGTGCCTACTTTGACGACCGAGGAGCTGCCTTTGACCTTGAGATCTTTGATCACGGTCACCGAGTCACCATCGACGAGCAGGTTGCCGTTTGCATCACGAATGCCATCATCCAAGTCCGCTTCGCTGGCGCTTGGCGCTTTCGACCACTCGTGACCACACTCGGGGCAAACATACTGAAGGCCATCATCGTAGGTAAACTCAGAGGCACAGGTAGGGCAGTTAGGCAGGTCACTCATTAAAGACTCCATCGCAGCAGACAGTCACGCAAACAGTAGCAAGCGACGGAGCCTACACGGCTTGAGCGCAATGCTCCAGCCTAATGCCGGTTTAGCCTCGCTGGTAAGTACCTACCAAGCGATTCATTCCCAGCAGATGGGGTTCCACGGCCTGGAGTAGCTCAGGCAACGTCAGCCCTTCGGGCAGTGACGTCTGCTTGTCCAGCGCCAGTACCCAGAAGTAGTACAGGTGGCTGCCATGTCCTTCCGGCGGCATAGGCCCGCCATATCCCAATTTACCGAAATCGGTGATACCGGACGTGCCCAGCGCAGTACTTTCTTCCAGCGAAGTGGTCTCACCAGGCAGGTTGTACAGCACCCAGTGAACGAAACCATAACTGCCCTCTTTCACCAGTGGCGCATCTGGGTCATGACAAATCACCGCAAACCCCTTAGTACCTTCCGGCGCCCCCTCCCACGCAAGCGCTGGGGAAACGTCTTCAGCCTCGCCCGTGTGCTTGGCAGGAATCGCTTGGTGATTCGCAAACGCCGAGCTAGTGACGCTCATTGAGGATAGTGCAAAAGCCATCATGCTCTCCTATTCTACGGATGTAATAGCAAGCCATAATGTAGCGAATGATTTAGCGAAACTCTAATCGCGACGAATGGCGTTCCCACCACTGCTGCGCAATTCGCCGATTTTCCGCATTTGCGTTAGGGTCTAATACGGAGGGCAATTGAATGTAGTCACCGTCCGTTTGAAACGTCACAAGCGGATCCTGTGTGGCGAGCTGAAGCGCGTATAGCACCAGCATCAACTCATAAGCGTCATCGGTGTGTAATCTCGAGAACAACAGCGGCACTGCCGGTAGGCCGATGTCGCCTAGTCGCTCGGCGGCGATGTACCAAGGCCTTGAGTTATCGGGGCCTCCATACTGGCTGACGAACCGGCGATCCGCCAAGCGGCTGACGTAATAAGCGGCCTCTTCTTCTGGACTCACCTGCAGTGGCGGCGCCCAATCATCGGCGCGCACCACGGAAGATGGCTGCGCTATCTGCGCGCTAGGCACTGTCGCTACTTGATTGACGGCAGGAGCCGCCGAGCGCTCGTTATCGGCAGGCGGGCGTGATGGGCCGGCACACCCTGCCAATAAGAGTGCCAATGTGCAAAAAGTGGTGATCCCTATCGCTTTGGTCTGCTGGCGCATGACGCAATTCCCTGGTTGATCGTTCAACGCTTGATACCCTATCCAAGATGCCGTGTGAGAGCGTTTGATTGGTTTACCCAAAGGCGACTAGGCTGTGCCATGGAGTGCTTACAGTGTGGCACCTCTTGAACTTACCGCCAATTGCCTGAAGAACGCCGAATGAAACGTCTATTAATCGTGGCCCACTCCCCCTCCATCAATACCCGCGCCTTGAGCGAGGCCGTACAGCGAGGTGCAGAACATGAGGATATCGAGTCAGTGACGTGCATCGTCAAAACGCCTTTCGACGCAGGACCGACGGACATCCTCGATTGTGACGGTATCGTATTGGGCACTACCGAAAACCTAGGCACCATGAGCGGCGCGCTAAAGGACTTTTTCGACCGCAGCTACTACGGCGTACTGGAAGAGAAGCAGGGCCTGCCCTGCGCGCTCTACATCCGCGCGGGCCATGATGGAACGGGTACTCGTCGGGCAGTGGAAAGTATCGTTACGGGACTACGCTGGCGTTGGGTGCAGGACCCTCTGATTTTTCGCGGCGAGTGGCAAGAGGCGTTTATCAGCCAAGCCGAAGAGCTGGGCATGACCCTTGCTGCTGGGTTGGATAACGGATTGTTTTAACATCTTGAAACGAAAAACGGCACCGCTCAGGGTGCCGTTTTCATTACGGGGAAGAGCGCATATTACTTCAAACGCTCGAACACCGTGGCAACCCCTTGTCCCATGCCAATACACATGGTAGCTAGGCCCAGGGTGGTATCGCGCTGCTGCATGACGTTCAGCAGTGTCGTGCAAATGCGCGACCCGGAGCAGCCTAACGGGTGACCCAAGGCGATGGCACCGCCGTGCAGGTTCACTTTTTCGTCCATGACATCCAGGAAGCCTAGGTCTTTCAACACCGGCAGCCCCTGGGCGGCAAATGCCTCGTTCAGCTCGACGGTTTGAATATCCGCTGCAGACAAGCCAGCCGCTTTCAAGGCTTTTTTAGATGCAGGTACCGGACCATACCCCATAATAGATGCATCGCAGCCTGCGACACCGGTTGAGAGTACTTTGGCAATCGGCTCCAGCCCCAGCGCCTGGGCACGCTCGTAGCTCATCACGGCCATGGCGGAAGCGCCCACTGAAAGCGCTGACGAAGTGCCCGCCGTCACGGTACCGTTACGCGGATCGAAGACCGGCTTCAGGTTCGCCATGGATTCCAGGCTGGCATCGGCGCGAATCACCTCATCGTTTTTCACAAGCACTTTGAAGCCACGCTGGTCGTGACCTTCGACGCCGATGATCTCATTGTCGAAGTAGCCCTTCTCCATCGCCGCTTGTGCACGTTGATGCGAACGGACACCGAACTTGTCCTGATCTTCGCGGGAAATACCGTGCATTTTACCCAGCAGTTCCGCCGTGAGCCCCATCATCATGGCGGCTTTGGCCGCGTATTTACTCGCCGCCGGATTCACGTCGACGCCGTGAGCCATTGGTACGTGCTCCATGTGCTCAACACCGCCGATCACGTAAAAATCACCCATGCCCGCCTTAATGTTTGCAGCAGCAATATGCAGTGCGGTCATCGAAGAGCCGCAGAGGCGGTTCACCGTTTGGGCAGGCACCGTACGAGGAATACCGGTCATGATCGCCGCGTTGCGAGCGATGTTCATGGACTGCTCTAGTGTCTGATTGACGCAGCCCCAGATCACGTCGTCTACTTCCGACGGATCCAGATTAGGGTTTCGGGTAAACAGCGCCTGCATCACGGCAGCGGAGAGGTTTTCGGCACGCACGTTGCGGAAAGCGCCGTTTTTCGCTTTCGCCATGGCGGTACGAACACCGTCCACCACCACGATATCTCTCGGATTCAAACTCATCTTATTTCTCCTGTGGGTGGTGACTTAGGCCTGAGCGCTTGCCGTGGCGCCCGCATAGAACTGCTCGTTGCTCTTGGCCATGGCGCGGAGCTTCTCGGTAGGCGCGTACAGCGGCCCTAGTTCTTCTGCCAAACGATCCGCCATCGCGACGAACTCAGCCACGCCCAGCGTGTCGATGTAGCGCAGCGCACCGCCACGGAAGGGAGGGAAGCCAATGCCGTAAATCAGCGCCATGTCGGCTTCTGCGGGCGTATCGACGATGCCATCTTCCAAGCAACGCACGGTCTCAAGGCACAGCGGCACCATCATGCGAGCAATGATGTCCTCATCCGAAAACTCTTTTTGCTCTTTCACCACTTCTTTTACTAGTGCGTAAGCCTGCTCGTCGCTCACTTTCTTCGGCTTACCCTTCTTATCTTCTTCGTAGGCGTAGAAGCCTTTGTCGTTCTTCTGGCCCAAGCGCTTGTTATCGTACATGACCTGAATAGCCGTTTTACCCTCACGTGCCATACGATCTGGGAAGCCCTCAGCCATCACATCATTGGCGTGCACGGCGGTATCCATGCCGACGACGTCCAGCAGGTACGCCGGGCCCATTGGCCAGCCAAACTTCTCCATGACTTTATCGACGCGCTGGAAGTCGGCACCTTGCTCGACCAGGAAGCTAAAGCCACCGAAGTAAGGGAAAAGCACACGGTTGACCAGGAACCCAGGGCAGTCATTCACCACGATGGGGGTTTTACCCATGGCCCGAGCATAAGCCACGGTTGCGGCAACGGCGGCGTCCGAGGTTTTCTCACCACGAATGACTTCCACCAGCGGCATGCGGTGCACGGGGTTGAAGAAGTGCATGCCACAGAAGTTTTCCGGGCGCTTCAGGTTCTTAGCCAGACGGTTAATCGAAATGGTCGACGTGTTGGAAGTCAGAATCGTGTTCTCACTTACCTTGTCTTCTACTTCGGTCAACACGGCGTCTTTGACGTTGGGGTTCTCGACCACCGCTTCTACGACCAAATCGACATTACCGAAATCGCCGTAAGAGAGGGTTGGACGGATATTGGAGAGTTTTTCGGCCATCTGCTCGGTGGTGAGCTTCTTACGCTCTACCTGTTTAGCGAACAGTTTGCGGGCTTCTTTGAGGCCAAGCTCGATGGCATCGTCCTTGATGTCTTTCATCAGGATCGGTGTGCCCTTGCTGGCACTCTGGTAGGCGATCCCCCCGCCCATGATGCCAGCACCCAACACGGCGGTTTGCTTGACCGGCTGCGCCTGCTTCTCGTACTTGCTGCCTTTCTTCTTGACCACTTGGTCGTTCAGGAACAGGCCCACCAAGTTGAAGGCAACGCTGCTTAGCGCCAATTTGGCGAACGACTTGGCTTCGATGGCTTGAGCGCGGGCGCGGGTCTCACCGGCGCCTTTTTGGATCACTTTGATCGCTTCAACCGGGGCGGGATAGTGCGGGCCCGCTTTGCCAGCGACGTATCCTTTAGCGGTTTCGAACGCCATCATTTGTTCGATGGCGTTGAGTTTGAGCGGTGATTTTTTCTCTTCGCGACGAGCGTGATAATCCAATTCGCCTGCATTAGCGCGGTCGAGGATATCCAGTGCCGCCTCTTCCAACTGCTCGTGGGCAACAGCGGCATCCACGGCGCCTACTTTCAAGGCAGCATCGGCACGGTTTTCGGTACCACCAGCAATCCACTCGACGGCATTATCGGCACCGATCAGGCGCGGCAGACGCACGCAACCGCCCCACCCCGGCAGAATACCCAGCTTGGTTTCCGGCAAGCCAATTTTGGCTTTCTCACTCATCACGCGGAAGTCGGTGGTTAGCAGGACTTCGCAGCCGCCGCCCAGCGCCAACCCGTTGATTGCCGTCACCGTAGGGAAATGCAGGTCTTCAATGGCGTTGAAGATGTCGTGAACCTTGAGGTTCATCTCCACCAAGTACTCTTCGCCCTTGTGGAACAGGCTGTGGAATTCTGTGATGTCGGCGCCGACGATAAAGGCGTCTTTGGCGCTGCGAATCATCAACCCTTCCAAACCACTTTCGGCCTGAATCGCTTTGACAGCGTCGCCTAGCTCGGCCACGACGGCGCTAGATAGCTTGTTGACGGACTCATCTTTCAAATCGAAAGTGAGCATTGCGATGTCATTGCCACCCAGGGTGTCACGACGCTCCACCGTGATGGCATTGCCTTGATAGATCATTCGCGCTCTCTCCACAAGTTCGGGCTGGCACGTCGGTAACGTGCCCGCCACGCATTTCATACGGTCGTTTGATTGCTTTAGCTTGGTTGAGTTACATCAGTACGTCAAGCCCTGACTTTTGGCTAATTCGCTTGCCCCCCAGTTCACATGGCCATGAGCACATTTCTTGCGCTTTTTTCTTCCACAATTTGTCGTCACATCGACTTTAATCACGATCCCAACGATCATATACGTTTCATTGATGAGTTTTTGACGCTATGGGGACACTCCTCACACCCGCGCGACTAGAAGCACTGCAAGGATGCATCGAACGAATCGTCGAGCGCTTGAAGCCCTGGAGCTGGCTTTGGCCACCGATGGCGTTTGCGGCCGGGCTCGGCAGCTTTTTTTTGGTGGATCGGCAGCAGTGGCTAGGCGCAGCCTTGGCACTCGGCCTGCTGTTCGCTTGGCTACTACTGCTATCTGAAAGTGTGATTGGCCGCTGGCTCTCCCATCGTGGTCACCCGACGCTGCCGAGAGGCGTAACGGCCTTTATTGCGCAAATGATCCATCAAGAGACGCTGTTTTTCACCCTGCCCTTTATTCTAGTCACTACGGTGTGGAACAGTGGACAAGCACTCTTCGCGCTCTTGGTCATAGGCATGGCCGTGTGGTCGATCATTGACCCGCTCTACTACAAACTCGCGGGCCGCTGGCGCAGCCTCTATTTCATGTTTCATGCTCAGTGCGTCTTTCTTGTTCTGCTGGTGATACTCCCCATCATGGTTCACCTGACCACCGGCCAGAGCATGCTACTTGCCTTAGTCTTGACGGTACTCGTGGCGCTGCCCAGCTTTTGGCATCTACTCAAAAAACGCTCTCTCGCGCGCTGGTTGGGATTTTTTGCGCTTACCGTGGTACTGGCCTACGGGGCATGGCTTGGCCGCGTATGGGTACCGCCCGCCAGCCTGTGGATGACCAGCACGGCGCTCTCCCCCGCTTTCGATAGGCAGCAGCGCGCCCCGCAAGGGTCGCTGACCCTAACGCCCGAGGCCATTCGCAGCAACGGCCTGTACGTCTATACGGCCATTCGCGCCCCGCGAGGGCTGAGCGAAACGATTTACCATGCGTGGCATCATAATGGAAAAGCGCTGGATACCGTTGCACTGGCGATCAACGGCGGCCGCGAACAGGGATACCGCGCCTGGAGCCATAAACAGAATTTCCCTCAAGACCCCTCTGGCGAGTGGCGTGTCGATATCATGACCGACGGTGGCCAGCGGCTTGGATTGATTCGGTTTACTGTCTCGGAAGATGTTAACGCCGCTACCGTGGCCGATGGCACGGTCCGTGCGAGCGGTTTGAGCGCTCTGAATTTACGTCGTTTCATTCCGGGTAATGGCGCCACCCAAAATGACGCTAATCAGACCGAGTGACAGAACGCCTTGCATTCAGCGGCGCAGCTTATGACAATTCGTTCACTTACACTTTTGGCAGTTAGTTACCTATGGCATCAACAATTGGTTTTCGTATTGCTCGTTTGCCCCATCTGTGGCGCTCGATCCTCGATCGCAGGCTGGCACCATTAGGGCTGACCCAAACCCGGTGGGTGACGCTGTACCATCTTTGGAAATTGGGGGAAGGCAATCCTCAGTGTGATTTGGCGCGCGCGATCGGTGTCGAGGCGCCGTCGTTGGTGCGTACTTTAGGACAGTTGGAGGCGCAAGGTCTGGTCGAGCGTCGCGCCTGCGATAACGATCGACGCAGCAAACGGCTCTATCTTACCCCAGCCGCCATGCCGCTCCTGGAGCAGATCGATAGTGTGGTACTGGCTGCGCGTCAGGAGATGCTAGCGGGCTTGAGCGAACAGGACCTGGACCAGTTGGATAAGTGGCTTGCGCTGATCGAATCCAACGGTCTGGCGATTCAGGCAAGGGATCAAGATAGCCCCACAGCCTAATCATTAGACGTTTCCTTGTTCCACGCCATCTGGCGCTAGCGGTTTGGCGGGTGGGTGGTCTGAAAGGCCGCTCAACGCCTTCTTGAGAGGTTCGATATCCGCCAAATAGCGCGTAAACCGCTCGGCGGTTTGTGATTCCCACCACCATAGCGTCAGCGAATGGGCGTTAGATTCCAATACCAACGCATCCTGAGGCAGACGCTCTAACAGAGTTCGTAAGTGTGTGCTGGCCACATCGGGCAAGGGACGCAGCGGCGCAATGCGCCAGCGCCAGCCTGCATGAAAGGGCTCTAATGCCTCACTGGCATTGGAGTTTCTCACCAATAAAAAATCTGGCCCAGGCGCGGACTGCGCGTAGTGCCAGCGATAAGCCGGCATGGTGCCTCTAAAGTGATGGAGCGGCGGTTTGGCCATTTTGACCGTCACCCCCTGACGCGCTGCGCAGGAGCGCAGCGCCATCTGGCGCTTTTGGCGCGGGCTTGGTTTTAACCACATGACTGGCGCAATCACAAACATCAGAATAAAAACGATGATCAACCATTCCATTGCAACGCTTACCCTCTTTTCGTCAAACTCAACTCGCAATATTTAAAAACCATGACCTAGGTCGTTGTTAAGATTCATTTTCAGACCTAAAGTAAAGGTATCGAACAGAGCCTTTCTGTGTGGCACATCACCAAGGAGATACGCCATGAGCTATCGCCATATCCTGGTCGCCGTCGACTTAACCAAAGACTCTCACAAAATCCTTGAGCGTGCGGTGGCGATTGCCGAGCGCAACAACGGCGCGAAAATTTCGATCATGCACACTCTGGAACCCTTGGGATTCGCCTACGGCGGCGACATACCCATGGACCTCACCAGCATACAAGACCAGCTCGATGATCATGCCAAAAAACGCTTGGCTGACATTGCTGCTCCCCACGTCGACGCCGCCGATCAACACGTAGTCGTGGGTATGCCTGACACCGAGATCCACCGTTTCGCCGATGAGCATAACGTCGACTTGATCGTGGTCGGCTCCCATGGTCGCCACGGTTTCGCGCTGTTACTGGGCTCTACGTCGACCGGTGTTCTTCACGGCGCACAGTGCGATGTGCTCGCCGTGCGTGTGGGTAAAAAAGGTGAAAAAAGCGACGAGTGACTTGTCAATCTCAAAGGCCCCTCACGGGGCCTTTGGCATTTCACTACGCGTTCTATTCTCCGTTCGCCATGGCTTCTAACTCCATCCAGCGCTCCATGGCACTATCCAACGCTTGCTGGGCCTTCTCGAGTGACTGTAGCTTGGCAGTGACCGCCGTGGCTTCCTGCTGATAAAAAGCGGGGTCGCCAATCTCTTTCTCAAGTGCTTCCACGTCACTCTCTAGCCGTTCGATATCAGCAGGCAGCGCATCCAATTCACGTTGAAGCTTGTAAGAGAGCTTGACGGTTTTTTTCGCAGGCTCCGCCGCCATTGCCGGTGGCGTTTTTTCTTCCGCTGCGCGAGTAGGCTCCGTTTGTTGACGCGCTGCCCCCTCCCAGGGAGCGGGCGGCAGCTGCCCTCCTTGACGAATCCAGTCGGTGTAGCCCCCCACGTATTCGCGCACACGCCCTTCACCTTCGAAGGCCAGCATGCTGGTCACCACGTTATCCATGAAGGTTCGGTCGTGGGAAACCAGAAGCAGCGTGCCATCAAAATCGAGCAGTAGCTCTTCGAGTAGCTCCAGGGTTTCCATGTCCAGGTCGTTGGTGGGCTCATCCAGCACCAACACGTTAGCAGGCTGCGTGAACAACTTGGCTAAGAGCAGGCGATTGGACTCACCACCGGAAAGCGCTTTCACTGGCTGACGAACGCGGTCTGGGGTGAACAGAAAATCTTGCAGGTAGCTCATGACATGGCGGTCTTTACCGCCCACGCTAACGCGATCACTCCCCTGGGCTACGTTGTCATACACCGTTTTTTCCAACTCGAGGCCGGCCCGTAGCTGATCAAAATAGGCCACTTTGAGATTAGTGCCCAACTGTACGCTGCCTTCGGTAGGGGCCAGCTCGCCAAGCAATATTTTCAACAGCGTGGTTTTACCGGCACCGTTACGCCCCAAGAAGCCGATGCGGTCGCCACGCATCACTTCCAGGTTCACGTTGCGCAGGATCACCTCATCACCAAAGCGCTGAGTAACGCCTTTGAGCTCGACCACCCGCTTACCGGTGCGTTCGCCACTATCCACCGTGAGATTGGCGGTGCCTTGACGCTCGCGGCGTTGGCTGCGCTCATTGCGCATGGCTTCTAGCGCGCGGACGCGCCCTTCGTTACGGGTACGGCGCGCTTTGATCCCCTGGCGAATCCAGGCCTCTTCCTGAGCGAGCTTTTTATCGAATAATGCATTTTCGCGCGATTCGACCTCCAGCTCGTGCTGTTTGCGCTCTTGATACTCGCTGTAGACACCGGGATAACGCCCGAGCTTCCCGCGATCCAGTTCTAAAATATTCGTGGCGAGTTTCGACAGAAACGCACGGTCGTGGGTGATCAGCAGCACAGCGCCGTTGAAAGCGAGCAGCTGCTCTTCCAGCCACGCGATGGTATCGAGGTCCAAATGGTTGGTCGGCTCATCCAGCAGCAGTAGGTCCGGCTCGGAAACCAGCGCACGGGCCAGCGCCACCCGACGACGCCAGCCGCCGGAAAGTGCGCTCATCTCCGCTTCGGGTGGCAAACCCAGTCGTGTGAGCACGACATCGATACGCTGATGAAACGACCAGCCGTCAATGGCCTCGAGCCGCGTCTGAAGCGTCGCCATGCGATTCATGTCCGGGTCAGGATCGTTGATCAGGTGTTGATATTCCGACAGCAGCTCACCTGCTTCGGGCAGGCCTTGGGCCACCATATCGAAGATGGTCATCCCCGAGGATTCGGGAAGCTCCTGAGCCAGCACGCCGATTTTCAAACCGGGGGCGCGCCAAATGGTGCCATCATCCGGCTGAATATCGCCCGCTACGAGCTTGAGTAGCGTGGATTTACCGGTGCCGTTGCGTCCGACCAGCGCCAGCCGCTCGCCTCTTTCAACCGTCAGGTCGGCGCGATCGAGCAGTACTTGGGTGCCGTAAGCGAGTTGCAGCTGTTCGAGTCGTAACAGGGTCACGCAGTGTCCTCCTTCATCGTGAGGCGCACAGTGTAACGCATGCTTCCGAATTACGATGCACCCTTGTAGAGCCAAGCGAGACAACGTGCTAACGTCACGGAAGGATCACGACTATAAAGCGGTGTTTAAAGATGCGGGCAAGGTGAAATCACCGTGACAGTTACCGTCTCCATGCATTTCGTCAACGAACTCTTTCGTGGCCTTACATTTGCGGGGCAGCCCCCCACGCATTATCTAGTACAGGCGGGCATTTCCCCCTTTTTACTCAGCGCCCCTCACGGGCGTGTTACCGTCGAGCAGTTCGCGGAGTTATATCGTCGGCTGGCCGTCGAGTTAGACGATGAAACGCCGCGCTTTTTCTCCCGCCCGTTACGCTGCGGAACGCTCAAGCTGCTTTGCTTGAGTATGTTGGACGCGCCAACGCTCCAGGTAGCCCTCCATCGCTACACCCAGTTTTTTCGCATCATGCTGGATGACTTTGGCTACACCTTTACCATCGACAACGACCTAGCGAGGATGGCGCTCGAGGAGCATGCGCCGCTGCCGGGCAGCCGTATTTTCGTGCACGAATTAATGCTCAAGCTTTTTCATGGCATCGCTTCATGGTTGATCGCTCGCAAGATACCGCCCGTGTTGATGGAGTGCAGCTATCCGCAACCCACACACAGTGCCGACTACCTCTACTTCTACCCTGGCAAAGTAAAATTCGATCAGCCACAAACGGCCGTTTACTTCGATAAGTCGCTATTGGAGCAGCCTATCCGGCAAACGAAGCGGCACCTGGGGGCTTTTTTACAGCGCGCCCCCGCGGATTGGTTCTATGTCTCGTTTGAAGATCGTTTAGCGACTCACCGGGTGAGAGAGCATCTCAGCCGTCACCTGCCGGATGCGTGTACCGTGCAAGAGGTCGCCGAGGCACTGCATGTCTCCGTTCGAACACTATCGAGGCATTTACGACTGGAGGGGACGCACTTCCAAGCCGTGAAAGATGAGTACCGCCGTGACTATGCGATTCAAGCGCTCACCCGAAGCCATCGGACGCTCTCCTCCATCGCTGAAACGCTGGGCTTTGAGGACTTAGCCTGCTTCAGCCGCGCCTTCAAGCAGTGGACGGGAAACTCCCCTGCCGCCTACCGTAAGGCGCAGGCGACAGGGTGAAACGTTGGCGTTTATATCTCCGTGCGGATGCGCTTTTTATCTAGCTTGCCGACGCTGGTTTTGGGGATTTCATCGACGATACGGATCAGCGAGGGAACGCCCCAACGGTTCAGCTTTCCTTGCGCAACAAACTGCTCCATAAAGCCCTGAATCGCTTCAACGGTAGGCGGTTGCTCGATATCACTGGGCACCACCAGCGCAGCCGGTCGCTCCCCCCATTTATCATCTGCCACGCCAATCACTGCTACTTCAGCAACCCCGGGGCACTGGCTGATATAGCTTTCCAACTCCAACGATGACAGCCATTCGCCGCCCGTTTTGATGACGTCTTTAATGCGGTCGCTAATCGATAGGAAGCCGTGCTCGTCCAGCGATCCCACATCCCCGGTATGCAGCCAGCCATCCTGCCACAGCTCTTCACTGCGCTGCTCTTCTTTATAGTAAGCCTGGGTGAGCCAAGGCGCTTGAACACGCACTTCGCCCACGCTTTTACCATCGTGGGGGAGCGGTTGGCCGTCGAGATCGACCACCTGCAGCCTGACAAACGGCACCGGAAGCCCCGCTTTGCAGCGCCACGGAAGCTGATGCTCGAAGTCAGCCTCAGTGACTTCTTTCGGTAATATATCGGCCGTGAGCAGCGGGCAGGTTTCCGACATCCCGTAGGCGCTACGGGTATCGATCCCCAACGCCCAGGCACGACTTGCCAATGCCTGAGTCAGTGCGCTGCCGCCTACCAGAACCTTCCAGCCAGTTAGATCGACCTTCTTCGACGCAATCGCCTCGGCACTGACCACCATGTTGAGCAGCGTCGGTACACAGTGCGAAAAATCGACCTTTTCACTGACCAGCAGCTTCACCAGCATCTCGGGCTCGTATTTGCCCGGATACACCTGTGTCGCCCCTAACAGCGTGGCGGTGTAAGGGACGCCCCAGGCATGCACGTGAAACATCGGCGTAATCGGCATATACACCTTATCTCGGTTCAGCAGCTCGAAGCCGGGCGCTTGGAACGTGCTGGCTTCACCTAGCGTGTGCAACACAAGCTGACGGTGGGTGAAAAACACCCCTTTCGGATTGCCCGTGGTACCGGTGGTGTAGAACAGGGTGGCCACGCCATTTTCATCGAACGTGGGAAACTCATAGTGGCTGGGTTGCTCAGCCAGCAGCGTTTCAAACTCTCCCACCAGGGGGAGCGGAGTGGTCACTTCCTGGGTGGTTTCCTGGCAGAGTAGATAACCGCGAATATTGGGCAACTGATGGGCCAGCGGTTCCAACAGGGGCACAAAGTCTTCATGCACCAGCACAAAGGCATCTTCCGCGTGTTCCATGGTGTATAGGATCTGCTCAGGCGCTAAGCGGACATTCACCGTGTGTAGCACCGCACCGATCATGGGAATGGCGAAAAAACACTCTAGATAGCGGTGGCTGTCCCAATCGAGCACGGCCACCACGTCACCGGCCTGAACGCCTTGTGAGGTTAAAAGGTGGGCCAGCTGATGAACACGCTCTTGAAACCGACGGTAGTCGTGACGGGTTTGATCGCGATACACAATCTGATTGTTGCCCGCCATGCGCACACCGGACTCCAGCAGATCCTTGATCAGCATGGGAGGGTTGGTGGCAGAGGACGTCGAAGGAAGCAGTTTTGGCGTTATCGTCGACATAAGACCTACCTTTGATTGTTGTTGGATACCGGGGCGGCTTAGCGCTCGATCAACAGCGCGATGCCTTGCCCACCGCCAATGCAGAGCGTAATCAATCCAAAGCGCCCCTGAATACGCTCCAACTCATGCAGCGCCTTCAAGATTAAGATGGCGCCCGTCGCCCCCACGGGGTGGCCAAGCGCCACCGCTCCACCATTGGGATTGAGCTTTTCGAGCGGAAAGCCGAGCGTCGCGGCCACTGCCATCGCTTGGGCCGCGAACGCTTCATTGGATTCAATCACATCGATATCGTTGATCGTTAGCCCTGCCTGCGTTAGGCAGCGCTTGACCGCAGGAATCGGCCCTAACCCCATCAGCGATGGCTCCACACCCGCGGTGGTGGCGACTCGAAGCCGCGCACGCACAGTGAGCCCCCGAGTCTGCGCCTCTTCGGCATGAGCCAAGACCAGCGTTGCCGCGCCATCATTAATACCCGAGGCGTTGCCAGCCGTGACCACGCCGCCGCGTTTGAACGCAGGTTTTAGACGTGCTAAATCACTGAGCTCAACACCCTCGCGGACATGCTCATCACGGGCAAAGGCCAGCGTTTGCTTACCTTTCGTCACCTCAACTGGCACGATTTGAGTATCAAAACGCCCTTCTGATATCGCCCGCGCTGCTTTTTGATGGCTATCGAGGGCGAACTGATCCAACTGCTCACGACTCAATCCATACTGCTGAGCGATATTTTCAGCGGTGAGCCCCATGTGACCACTGCCAAATGGGTCGCTGAGCACTCCCAGGGTCAAGTCTTGAAGGGAAGTGTCACCCATCCGGATGCCATGACGCGCCTGGGGAGCCAATACGTAGGCACCACGGGACATGGTTTCGGCACCGCCTGCTAAGGCAAGACGGCTATCACCCATGGCAATTTGCTGCGCCGCTGACACCACCGCTTGGACTCCGGAGCCGCACAGCCGATTTACATTAAAGGCGCCGGCTTCTTTAGGGACGCCTGCATCGAGCGCAACATGGCGAGCCAAGTAGGCATCTTGTGGGCCGGTGGTAATAATATGACCGTACACTGAGTGATCAATATCGGCGCCGTCTACCCCAGCTCGGCGTAGAGCCTCTATGGCCGTGATGGTACCTAACTCGTGCGGGGCAAACGATGACAGCGCCCCGCCAAACCCACCGATGGCCGTACGTGCACCGCCCACGATGACTACGCTATCCAGCTGCATATCTTCTCCTTGTTGAACATGACACGCTCACGCTTTCCGCCTATTCAGAAGCTTTGCCCAGCAGCGAGCGCGCGATCACTTCTTTCATGATTTCAGAACTGCCGGCATAAATCGTTTGTACCCGTGCATCCAGATAAAAGCGTGAAATGGGGTACTCCTGGGTGTAGCCGTAGCCACCAAATAGCTGCAAGCAGCGATCGATCGCCTGGCACTGCAGCTCGCTCAGCTGTAACTTGAGAATAGCGGCATCGGTACTGCTCATGGTGCCTTGTCGATACCGTTCGACACACTGCTCAAAATAGGCCCTTGCCATCTCCAGTTGGGCTTTAATCTGCGCCAGCGTAAAACGAGTATTTTGAAAATCGCCGATTCGCTGGCCGAAGGCTTCCCGCTGGGTGACGTACTCAAGCGTTAGCGCCAGCGCCCCTTCTATCGCCCCCAACGCTTGAGCGCCTACCCCCAAGCGCTCCCGGGGCAGCTCTTGCATGAGGTAGCGAAATCCTTCGCCCTCTTCACCTAGTAGCGCGTTGGCAGGCAGCTGTAATTGATCGAAGGCTAGCTCCGCCGTATCACTGGCATGCTGACCTATTTTTTTGATCGGCTTACCCCGGGAAAAACCAGGCAACGTGGTGTCCACCAAAAATAGCGAGACCCCTTTTGCGCCAGCAGTAGGATCCGTTTTTGCGCAGACAATCACCAGGTCAGCTACTTGACCGTTGGTGATAAACAGTTTGCTGCCATCGAGCTGCCAACCCTGATCTGTTGGGGTGACACGCGTTCTCATTGCGGCCAAGTCACTGCCTGCATGAGGTTCGCTCATGGCAATCGCTCCTAAGCACTCACCTTGAGCCATTCGCGGCAGCCATGTCTCTTTTTGTTCAGGCGACCCCAGATTCAGTACATAGGGCATCACGATATTGGCGTGAATGTTGTAGGCACTGGCAAGGCCACCAAAGCCATGGCGAGACATCTCTTCAAGCGCCAACTGTGTGATGGCAATATCCGCTCCAGAGCCGCCGTACGTCTCCTCTAGATCTATCCCAAGCAATCCAGCGGCTCCTAGTGCCTGCCATAACGAACGTGGAATCTCGCCAGCCTCTTCCCACTGTGGGTAATACGGCGCGACTTCCTGTGCTAAGCAGCGGGTTATCATGGTGTGAAAAAGCGCGTGCGTCTGCTCGTCCATCATGACTCCTTGAGATCATGACGCAGATGGCGCTTTAAAATTTTTCCCGCCGTGCTTTTGGGGAGTGCGTCGGTGAAGACGATCCGTTTAGGGACTTTGTAAGGCGCCATGATGCCTTTGACGTGGTGAATCAGCGTTTCTTCACTGACTGCCTGGCCCTCTTTTAATACCACCACTGCCGTAATCGCTTCGATCCACTTTTCATCCGGCAGACCTATCACCGCCACCTCAGAAATCGCCTCGTGCTTGAACAGCGCCTCTTCCACTTCGCGGCTGGCCACCAACACACCGCCGGTGTTAATCACGTCTTTAATGCGATCAACAATGTATAGATATCCCGCCTCGTCGACATAACCGACATCCCCTGAGTGAAACCAACCGCCTTGAAACGCTTCAGCGGTCATCTCGGGCTTATCCCAGTAACCCACCATGAGCTGCGGCGAGCGATGCACGATTTCACCGTGCTCCCCTGGGGCGACATCGTTTCCCTCTAAATCGACGATACGCGTTTCTACCGTGAGAATCGGACGACCCGCCGATGCCGGGCGCTCGACATGCTCTTCGGGTCGTAAAACAGTCGCCAAGGGCGCTATTTCGCTTTGGCCGTAACAGTTGTATAACCCCACACCGCTAAAGCGCTGCTGCATCTCTTCGAGTACGGGCACCGGCATAATGGAGGCACCGTAGTAGGCTTTTTTCAGGCAAGAGAGGTCGTGCTGGCCGAACTGCGGATGGCGTAAGAGGCTTATCCACACCGTAGGCGGCGCAAAAAAAGAGCTAATCTGGTGTTGAGCCATGGCCGCTAAGCAGCTTTCGGGCAGCGGCGCCTCCAAAAGAGTGACCGGGGCACCGAGCAGTAATGCAGGCATTAAAAACACGTGCATTTGCGCTGAGTGGTAAAGCGGCAATGCGGCCAACATCGCCTCATTGCCTTTGATATCCAGCTCCACCATACACGCCATGTATTCAGCCATTAGCGCCTGATGGCTCATCATCGCGGCCTTGGGCGCGGCGGTCGTGCCCGAGGTGTAGAGCAGCTGGGCAAGGCTACTCCCTTCTAGCGCGACGTCAGGTTCTTTACTTGAGTGGGACGAACCGACGCTGGCTAATACATCGAAGCCGCTAGGCTCTACAGCATGCAAGGTGCCATTCACCGTCAGCGTGATGGATTGAGTGGCCTCACACACTTTGTCAGCCAGCGACGCATCACTCAGCACTCCCTTAGCGCCTGACTGCTGCAAAATGTAGCCAAGCTCCTCACTACTCAGGGCAAAATTGACCGGAACATGCACCAGCCCAGCCTTAACCGCTGCCAGCCAAGCAATCACGTAGGCGTCGGAGTTTTTGCCATAAACGGCTAGGCGGTCTCCTGGCACCAGCCCTGCCTCCAAAAGGGCGTTAGCCACTTGGTTAGCGGCAGCATTGAGGGTGTGATAGCTCCAAGAGCGCTCAGCGAAGCGAAGAGCCAGCTGCTGAGGATATTTACCTGCGCTGCGGTTAAGCGCAGCGCCAATAGTATTACGATGGATTGAGTCGGCAAGCGTCATGCTAAGTCCTTATTGTTATGGTCTAAAAGGCTTCAGCGATGGATTAACTCGTTACCAATGGGCAGACGCTTTCAGACAGCGGCCTGAACGCTTCCTCTGCGGGGATAGTCCGCACGATGCGGAACAAGTCATCTTCATTGGCCGACTCTTCCGGTGTTTTCACTTCGACAAGATACATATCGTGCACCATGCGACCGTCTTCTCGGATATAGCCATTCGTGGCAAAGATATCGTTAATCGGCGTATCGGCCATCTGCTGGCGAACCGTTTGTGTATCATCGGTGCCTACCGCGGCAATGGCTTCTAGGTAGTGGCGCGTACTGGAATAAATTCCGGCGTGCACCATGGTCGGCATGCTGCCCGTGCGCTCACGAAAACGTTCCGCCCAGTCACGCGTCTCTTCATTGAGGTCGTAATACCACGCCTTGGTAAACTGCAGACCCTGCGCATTCTCAAGTCCAATACTGCGAATATCAGTACTAAACAGCACCATCCCTGCCAACACCTGGCCTGCTTGGGTAACCCCAAACTCCCCTGCTGTTTGCACTGCGTTGATAGTGTCCCCACCGGCATTGTTCAGGGCGATGACATCCGCCCCAGACGCTTGCGCCTGCAGCATAAACGATGAGAAATCGTTGTTGGGGAAGGGGTGGCGGGCGCGCCCTACGATGGTCCCGCCATTTTCAGTGACGACACGCTCGACGTCCGCTTCAAGTGCGTGACCAAACGAGTAGTCAGCGCTCAATAAGTACCAATTTTTGTAGCCCTCTTGCGTAATCGCTTTAGCAGTACCATTAGACATTGCCCAGGTGTCATAAACCCAATGAATATGATTGGGAGAACAGTGCTCATTGGTCACTCCAGATGAAACCGCGCCGTTCACTAACCCCAGCTTATCGGCCTCTTGCAACAAGCTCACCGCCGCCAATGTGACCGTTGAGGCCACCAAGCCTGTGACCATATCCACGTTACGCTCGTCGATCCATTCACGCACGACGCTGGAGCCCACGTCGGGACTATTTCGGTCGTCGGCACTAAACACAACGATATTGGCACCCTGCACGCTACCCCCCACATCTTCTATGGCCATATGAATGGCATCCTCACCAAGGGGGCCGATGGGGTCACGGTAAACCCCAGACATATCAGCTAGATAACCAATACGAATTTCGTTATCCGAGATCCCTTCATTGGCCATTACCTGGGGCGCACAGGCGGCCGTAAGCACCGCAGCGGATAGCGCTGTCATTGCGAAGTGACGTGATAATTGCATGATTTATACCTGTCTATTGTTGTTATTGAAGGAGTATTTACTGTGCATTTATTCGATGGACCCCTTGCATAGTAAAAGTAAACACCCGGCTACTGTTTACCTAACAAGCCAGTTTTTTTGCAATTCGTGCCATTCGTACCGCGTGCAGATTGTAGGCGCATTAGTGGTTGTGAGCCGCCAGCGTTACAATAGCGTTAATGACCCATGGCGGAGGAATACAGTTTGGCAAGCATTGAGGCCGATACGTTTTTACCCGAAGCACTGCAATTTCGCCCCGAGACACCCTTGGTGGACATTGGCGCGAACTTGACCCACGAAAGCTTCCAGCACGACCTGGATAACGTGCTAGCGCGGGCCAAGGCGGCCAATGTTACGACGCTGATCGTGACCGGCACCGATATCGCCCACGCTAAGCAGGCTGTGCACATGGCGCAGCAGTACCCGGGGGTTCACGCAACGGCGGGCGTTCACCCTCATGATGCCAGTGGATGGACCGACACGGTCGCCCAAGAGATGCGACGGCTCTATGGCATGCCGGAAGTGGTGGCGGTTGGAGAGTGCGGGTTGGATTTTAATCGCAATTTTTCCACCCCAGCGCAGCAGGAGCATGCCTTCGAAGCCCAGCTGGCACTGGCGGCAGAAAGCGGCCTGCCACTGTTTCTACATGAGCGGGATGCAGGAGCGCGTATGCGGGATATCCTCCGCCACTGGCGAGATGACATTAGTGAGGCAGTGATACACTGCTTTACGGCGGATCGAGCGACCCTGCATGGCTATCTGGACCTAGACCTACACATCGGCCTCACCGGCTGGATTTGCGACGAGCGCCGAGGGCATCATCTACGCGAAGTGGTGCGCGACATTCCGTTGGACCGACTGATGGTGGAAACCGACTGCCCTTACCTACTGCCCCGGAATTTGCCTGCTAAATTGAAGGGACGCCGACACGAACCGGCTTTGCTGCCATGGATCGTGCAAGAGATCGCCCGTTGGCATGAGGTAAGCGACACCGAGCTGGGGGCTGCTTCGACGCAGACCGCCCGACGTTTTTTCCGTATTGAATGCTGATGCTTAAAAGGAGCAACTGCGTGGCTGACTATCCTGGCTTCATTGCCATCGAAACAGGCGAAGACCATGGCCTGCCGCTCTCCATCGCCTGGTCGCTGCCCGATGGACGTATCAAACAAACGCTGATTCAGCCTGACGATAGCTGGATCGACGAAGACAGCAACGTCATGGGCGCGTACAGTATCGAAGAGTTGGAGAGTTTAGGGGTCAGCCCGCTGGACGTGATTCGCGAGCTGGAGAACGACCACTTCTCAGCGACTCTCTATACCAGCGATAACGGCGAAGACGAAGCCGCGCTCGCCAGGCTTTTCGATACTTATGGTCTGGATCCTTTCGTTGAACTTGCACCGGCCAAGGTGCTCTACGACCGGTTGGATGCCGGAGAGTGGCATCGCCTACGTAGCGAAGCCTTCAACGATCTTGGCCTGGAACCGATGCGCCCTGAGCACGAAATAGAAGTGATGCTGACCCTCCACCGCCAGTTAAACATACAGGATTAAACCGCGGCACATGCCGCTAGCTGCGCTCTTCCCTTGTCAATGGCGTCATCGAGAGAGGCGTGTTTCTGGTAATAGTGCTCCAACGCTGTATGAAAAGCGTTGGCGCGCAGCGGTAACCCCTCATATAAATAGGTCTGCGCTCTTGCAGCAACCTTTGCGGCGAAGGCGTCTCGGTCTACCTCGACCTCCCCCCCTAAGTTGTCAACGCTGACGTGGAACGTGCGCCCACAGGCATGAGCGAACAGTCGTTCGAGGGCCTGTGGCGCAATTTCTGCTCGCTCGAAGGCCTGCTGCTGTTCGGCATTCCGACCATCCGGTAGATACCAGTAGCCATAGTCTTCGAGCTGCCGCCGCTTTTCCCCTGCGATACACCAATGGCTAATTTCATGAAGCGCGCTGGCAAAATAACCACGAGCAAAAATAACTTGATGGTACGGAAACTCGGCACTTGCGGGACGATAAAGTGGCTCATCGCCCCCTTTGACGAGACGCGTTTGAAACTGCTCTAAAAACACACCATCGAACAGCGCCCTGATATCGTCGAGCGACCAACGCTCTTTTTCGTGTGTGACCATGTTGATACTTTCGTGATGCATTTCGCGCAGTATACCCCTGCCCCTCCACAAGGCTAAAGAGGAGACGGCAAAGCACAGCGACTCCTGCTACTCTATCGACTTTTCTTAGGTCTCTTTGCTAAACAGGAGCCATACTTTGGGCGGCTTTACTAGCGATATCAAATCCATCTACTGGCCAGAAACATGCACGCTGGTCACATTGGCACTGCCGATTTGTGGTGCACAGCTGGCTCAAGCGGGCATGAGCGTAGTGGATGTCATGATGACGGGCAGGCACAACGCCACCGACTTGGCGGCGGTCTCTGTCGGGTCGAGCTTATGGATGCCGCTGATGCTCTTCATGACCGGCACCCTCATGGGCTTGACGCCCATCGTGGCACACTTGCTGGGTGGCCAGCGCCACGACGCCATTCGCCCAGCCGTGCATCAAGCTTTGTGGGTAGCGTTGGCATTGGGCCTACTCTCCGCAATCTTGCTATGGGTCGCCGTGGCGCCTATTTTCGAACGCATGGACGTGCCGTCGAGCGTTGCAAAGGAGTCCGCTGCCTACCTTAGCGCTGTGGCGTTTGGCATGCCGGGCATTGCTCTCTTCCAAGCACTACGCGCCTTTTCGGATGGCATGAACCACACCCGCCCCGCCCTGTGGATCAGCTTGATCGGTTTGGCCGTCAATGTCCCCTGTAACTATTTACTCATCTACGGCGGCGAGGGTTTGTCGATTCTGTTTGGCGATCTCGCACCCGTCAGTTGGCAGCAGCTCCCGGCACTGGGTGCTTTTGGCTGTGGCATTGCCACCGCCATATCCATGTGGACCATGGCCATCGCTATGGCGCTTTACACTCGCCGCGGCAACACCTATCGCAGCGTGTCATTATGGCAGCAGCTGACGCCACCTCGTTTAGCGGGCATTCGCGAGCTCGTCGTCGTAGGGGTGCCGATCGGGGTGGCTATTTTCGTCGAAGTCACGCTGTTCACGCTGATCGCGTTATTCATTGCCAGCTTCGGTGAAGTGACCGTTGGCGCGCACCAAATCGCGCTCAGCTATACGACCATTCTGTTCATGTTACCGATGTCGTTGAGCATGGCACTGACCGTTCGCGTAGGTAACACGCTTGGCCAACAGCGCTTGACTATGGCGCGCCAAGTGGCTTGGAATGGTATCGTCATCAGCGTCATTGTTGCTGCCATCAATAGCACGCTATTGTGGTTCACTGCGCCCTGGGTGATATCGCTTTATACCTCGAATGCAGATATTCAAGCGTTAGCGCTTACCATCATTTCACTGGCGGTGATTTTTCAGCTTTCTGACTCCTTACAAGTCAACTTGGCTGGCGCACTCAGAGGCTACAAAGATACGCGGATCGTGATGGTAATTACCGTGCTCTCTTACTGGATCGTTGGTTTGGGAGGCGGGCACTGGCTAGGAACCTACGGCCTGGGGAGTGTGTCTGACCCGTTGGGTGTACACGGCTACTGGATTGGGTTGATTGCGGGCCTCAGCACAGCTGCCTGTTTATTGGCTTGGCGTTTAAAAAGGATCAGTCGACAGGAGTGATGTATGCCCAAACCATTCCGCACCCTCTGGAGGCCGGTCGCTACGGTTTTTTTACTTGTTGGGTGTAGTGACGACAGCGCTGAGCACGCCTGGGAGCAATACCACCAGCAGTTGGCAGCGGCGCTCGATACACCACTGCCAACGCGATCAGAGCCGCGTAACATAGGTGCTTTCCCTGAGCGTCAGCAGCGCTTGATCGACGTGCCAGAAACCCGCGACGGCATGCTCAACATCTACGCGCTGCGTGAGTGCCAAATTACGTCCTTGATTGCTGCCCGCAATAATCAGTTGGGCCGTGTCGCCCCTCCCAGCCAGCACTGGCTTTATGAACGCTCTCTATGGCAACGCTTGGACGCTTGCTGGAATAGCGATATCCCCAACACTCTAGGCGATGACGACAAAGCACGCTTGGCGCAGCTAACCGATCTAAAAACCGAGCAGCTACCCGCTGTGAGCTGGAACGCCATCTTCGATTCCGACGAGTGGGAAAAAAGCTTTTCCAGGGCTAGCAGCCCACTACCCCCAGGGGGGACGGACGACATTAGCGAGCAGCTAGCTGCCCTCACTTATCTTCGTCAAATGGTCAATGAGCAGTTCAGCCATCGATGGGAGCAAGACTCTTCACGACTTGAGAATCACCTTAAGACATTACAGGAACGACCGCTTACGGCAGAGGTTCTGCGCGCGCTCCTCCTCGCGGAACAGCGACTCCGTGAAGCTAATCAACTGCTCACGCAGACCTCTGACGAAGAAGCCTGTCTCACCGTGGACACACCCGTTTGGATCGAGACGATGGCCACTCACTCACAGCAATGGCTCGTTAGCGTCAATCAATTGATCGATGCCCACCCAATCACACCTCCCGATGCTGTTGCTACTTACCAACGCGACTGGCTCTCACTGGATAATCCAGAGGCACCGTGGTCGCAATTTCAATCGACCTGGAAAGAACATACCGCGTTAAAGAGCGCACACACTACTTGTACACCTGACTAAAAATCATGTTTACGCTTAACCTGACGGTCAAGCTGTGCTATTGGTGAAGGTAGCGGCAGGCGGTGATCGCTGCTTGCCAACGTCGTGGCCACGCAGTACAAGGAGGGACACCATGGGCGCACCCCTGTCAACTCGCTCTGCCCAGGTCATCGACCTGGAAACCGTGCGTCAGCGTCATCAGGCGCGAAAGTATTTAGTGCGTTTAGCCCCAGAGCTAGATGGATTAGAGATGGTCTACCAGCTCGCTGCGAGTCCCGACACCTACTACGGCCTGCCGATTCTTGCTTGGGGGCTGAGAGAAGATGGTAGTGTCGTTGGCCTCGTTCCTTGGATGGAGTCACTCGTTGCTTGTCATGAGCTAGATAGTCATGAGAGTGGTGTTTTCGTTGGTTATCGTGACCCAGAGACAGACGAAATCTTCGACACTCCGCCTGACCACAAATACGATGAGCTGATCGCGGCAGCCGGTTACTTCGAGTATGAATCATCTGGCGACGTCACACTGATTCAGCAGCTTCCCGACACGTTAGGCACTCATGCGCTCTGCATGAATCACCCTAGCGCTCCTTGGCACATGAAGCCGGTGTATGGATGGCGCCTTTATAGCAATGGCAGCGTCGAGGCGGTCTTGGCAGATGAGCAAAAGGCCACTATGACACCGATCTTACTGGGGGATGAATGCCTTTACGATGCCCACTCCCAGCATCAAACCGTCTACTTCTTCCAGCGCCACATTGCCAACCGCATTTTGGACGAGGACCCAGCCACACTAGAGGCACTTGCCATGATGGTCGTACCCAGTAGTGACCATCCATAATCCTCTATGCAAGGCGTTTACTCTTTAGTCGGTAAACGCCTTGTCTCTCTCCACAGGGTCATGCTAAGCGGATAAAGTAGACGTATTGATCGCCCTCACTCTCCTTATGTAACAGTTCGTGGCCAAGAAATTGGCAGAACTTTGGCACATCACGAGTGGTGGCAGGATCGGTCGCCACGACTTTCAAGATTTGGCCCGACGCCATATCTCGCACTTTGTTATGCATCAACATAATGGGCTCTGGGCAATAAAGCCCTGTGGTATCTAATGCCGTATCGAACGCGGTGGAATCATCCGTAGTATCAGTCATCGACTCTCTCGGTTAGGAAACGGACCTATGATAAAAATCATCATTGAACGACGCATTATGCCCGGTTTAGAAGACGAATATGAACAGGCCGCACGCGAGGCCATGCGTGTCTCTCTGGGTGTCCGGGGCTTCGTTGGTGGTGAAACCTTGGTAGAGCTTGGCCACACCGACCGCCGTTTGATGATCACCAAATGGCGCGACCTGCGCGCCTGGAAAGAGTGGCACGGGAGCGAAGAGCGCGCCATGGCCATGCAGCGTATTTTACCGTTGCTCACGGAAGATGAAACCATCCGCATCTACGAGCCGGGCTACTAGGACACAGCAGTTGCCATACTAATGCGCTAATCTGACGTGTACCGTCACTTCTTCGCGATCGTGATAGAGGTGGCGGCATCGAATCGTGGCGTGGACCCCAGACGCCGCCAATGTTTCTTCCAGTGCCGCCAGACAGCGTGTCACTTCATCCCAACGCTTTTTCATCGGCAGTTTGAGGTTGAAAATCGCCTCCCTACACCATTTGCGCGTTAACCAGCGCTCAACCATGGCCAATACGCGTACTGGCTTATCGACAATGTCACACACCAGCCAATCCAATCGCTGGGGCGGCTCCCACGCAAAACCATCCTCACGTAGATGATCGATTTGCCCAGTGTCCATGAGCTGCTTATTCATGGGGCCATTATCGATGGCATAGACATACATACCACGCTGCACTAACTGCCATGTCCAGCCGCCCGGCGCTGCCCCAAGATCTGCCGCTTGCATGTGCGCGGCCAAACGCTCATCCCACTCGTCTCTGGGTATGAATTCGTGCCAAGCTTCCTCCAACTTCAACGTCGAGCGGCTGGGCGCGCGTGAAGGAAAACGCAACCGACGAATTCCGTTGATGAGCTCGCTGCGATTATCAGGAAAACTCATCCCTAGCTGGACACGGTCACCATCGGTCCAAAATATGTGTAAACGTCGGCCACCCGCTTTTTTGCGAAGCGCTCCTCGCTTTTTCAGCATGCTTTGCAATGGCTTGGTCAACGCCTTGATCAAACCCGCTAACGCTTTTCCCTCATTCGTATCCGGCGTTTCATGCCAAATGTCTTCAAAACTCCAACGGCTTGCTTTGATTTGCTCCAAGATAGCCGTTAGCCTATCATCACGCGACAATGCTAACGCAGGTAGCGCCGCTAAGCTCTGTCTGGCGAAGATGAGTCGATGGAAGGCGGCCCGACGATGTAAATCGTTAATGGCCTCTCCGTCTTGGCGCGTGACACTTACCCAACCTTCACCTCGCACCGACTCACAGGGCACGTCAAGTTGCTGTGCATGATGCTGCATCTCTGCTAACGCATCGTTTTCAAACCCTGGTCGGCAGTAAACAAGCCATGACGTGGGTACCGTATCGCTCACCTTTCACCTCAAAATCATTTGCAATCCATAAATGCGATATTTATCACTTGCTCGCTCGGCGGCCTGCATCATAGCACTTTGCGCGCCTCGCTCTAAGCGCGTCGTCTTTTCATTAGAAGTGTCGTACACTATCCAAACAGTATCTTGAGTCCTTCCTTCTTGGTGGGGCTTTTTTTATGCCAGACAGTACCATTTGACTAACAACGCACGCCGTGTCGTTCGGCCGCGTTTGCCAAGGAGAGCATCATGGGGCAGCGTCCTCCCCTCTTGATTAATCGTCTCGACGCAGATCGTCTGCAGCGCTTGATAGATAACGCCACCGACAAGGATCAAATGGTGGCTGAGCTTTTACAAGACGAGCTTAGTCGCGGAGAAGTAGTGGATCCTGAAGACATTCCCGACAACGTCGTCAGTATGAACAGCCAGATTCAGTTCACTGACCTAACGCGTAACCAGCAGATGGTGCGTACACTGGTGTACCCGCACTCTCTCAGCACGACGAAAGACGCTATTTCGATCATGGCCCCCATTGGAGCCAGCCTATTAGGGCTCAAAGTGGGCGACACCATCGACTGGCCGCTGCCCAATCAGCAAAATGCTCGCCTGCGAGTAGACGCGATTCTCTGGCAACCCGAACGCGAGAAGCAGTACCACCGCTAACGTCGATCAAAAGAGCCACTTATGCGAATAGGAAGGTGGCCAGTGCCCGCACCTTAGAAATGAACGGGATGGGTGAATAATAAATGCATGAAAAATGCTATTCGCCCTTCCCCGCTTATGGTTTTTCACTCCCCCTTCGTGCACACAGCAAAAAGCCCCGAGCACAGCGTACCCGGGGCCTGATAATGGCACGCTTATCGAGCGCGCAACAAAAAACCCAGCCGGTTGGCTGGGTTCTTTGCGGTATAAGTGCCTGACGATGACCCGGGCGGCGCTCCGCGACTTTACTCGTCTCATCCTGAGACTCGCCCTTCGGGCCCGCTGAAGCGGTTCCCGTTCGTTCCCGACGAACGGCTCCAGGGAGAGACCCCTTAACGACAAAACCCCGACCAGATGGCCGGGGTTTCTAAATAAGTGCCTGACGATGACCTACTCTCGCATGGGGAGACCCCACACTACCATCGGCGCTAAGCGGTTTCACTTCTGAGTTCGGCATGGGATCAGGTGGTTCACGCGTGCTATGGTCGTCAGGCGTAA